>NZ_CAJHAL010000084.1:0-563 GCF_904846365.1 Psychrobacter nivimaris | reverse complement strand
TCATCAAAGTGCTCAAGGTTGGCCTCTGCCATCTCAAGCGTATCAGCACCGTAGATGGCCTTTAAATCAGCTGCTACGGCCTTCTTGTCCGTCCAAGGTACGAACTTCATCGAATAGCGCACCATATGCACGATACACAGCTGAACCTGAGCGTTAGGGTAGACCGTATTAATGGCATCAGGGAAGCCTTTTAGGCCGTCTACACAGGCAATAAGAATATCTTGAACCCCGCGGTTTTGTAGCTCAGTGAGAACACCAAGCCAGAATTTAGCGCCCTCGTTCTCTGATAGCCACATGCCAAGCAGCTCTTTTTTACCATCAAGAGCAACGCCTAAGGCCAGATAGATAGCTTTGTTGATGATCTGCTTGTCCTGACGAACTTTGACGACAATGCAGTCTAAGTAGACGATAGGATAGACGCTGCTCAGTGGCCGGTTCTGCCAAGCGGTGATGTCATCCAAGATGTTGTCAGTGACTCTGGAAACCAAGCTGCTTGAGATGTCGACGTCGTAGATGTCCTTGATGGTTTCGACAATCTCAGTAGTGGTTTGACCTTTGGCGTA
>NZ_CAJHAL010000083.1:0-578 GCF_904846365.1 Psychrobacter nivimaris | reverse complement strand
TATTTTTCTTGTGAGCCTTTTAGAGCTTCAGTAGCAGAACCTTTAACGATAGGAGTGTCGTCGCCTGGGAAGTCATAGTCGTTCAATAGTTCACGAACTTCCATTTCTACTAGCTCTAACAATTCTTCGTCATCAACCATGTCACATTTGTTCATGAATACGATGATGTACGGTACGCCAACCTGACGTGAAAGCAAGATGTGCTCACGAGTCTGTGGCATTGGGCCGTCAGTTGCAGATACGACTAGGATTGCGCCGTCCATCTGGGCCGCACCAGTGATCATGTTTTTAACATAATCGGCGTGACCTGGGCAATCTACGTGAGCATAGTGACGGCTGTCTGTGTCATATTCTACGTGTGAGGTGTTGATGGTGATACCACGTGCTTTTTCTTCTGGTGCTGAGTCAATAGACGCGTAGTCTTTGGCTTCGCCACCAGAGGTGATTGCAGCTACGGTTGCGATTGCAGCGGTAAGGGTTGTTTTACCATGGTCAACGTGTCCGATTGTACCGACGTTGACGTGTGGCTTGTTACGTTCAAACTTGGCCTTTGCCATGGGTATTTCCTCTTTTTTTGG
>NZ_CAJHAL010000082.1:0-609 GCF_904846365.1 Psychrobacter nivimaris | reverse complement strand
CTATGAATAAAACAACTTTTAAAATATCGAAGATGGACTGCCCTTCGGAGGAAAACCTAATCCGAATGAAATTAGAGGGCCACTCGAATATTGAACATCTTGAGTTCGACATTCCTAACCGTCAATTAACTGTGTTTCATCATGACAATATAGAAGGGATAGAGACTGCTATTCATGACCTAAAATTAGGAGACACCCTACTCTCGACCGAAACCATTGACCCCTCTGATCCCAACAATAATTTTAAAATTGATGCTGACTCTAGTCACAAAAAAGATGCTGAGCAAAGAAAGCTACTATGGATAGTGCTGGTCATTAACTTTGCTTTCTTTATTATTGAAATGAGCACGGGACTGATTTCTCGTTCGATGGGGTTGGTCGCCGACAGCTTAGATATGTTAGCAGATAGCTTCGTGTACGGAATTAGCTTATTTGCGGTCGGTGGAACGGTCATTAAGAAAAAACGGATTGCTAGAATTGCCGGATATTTTCAAATTACGCTAGCGATTCTTGGTTTTTTAGAAGTACTAAGACGTTTCTTTGGCAATGAGCAGTTACCTGACTTTTCTACCATGATAGTCATATCGATTCTTGCGCTAATTGCAAACT
>NZ_CAJHAL010000081.1:0-640 GCF_904846365.1 Psychrobacter nivimaris | reverse complement strand
TAGTTAATAATCTTTCCGAAAAGAAAAGATAGTCAACTTTATTTTTTAGCATTCTGAATCAGCAAAAATCCACACAAGTTGTTCTTTAGTTATGCTTTTAAATAATGTCTGACACTGTCGTCCAGTGTTAGTATTTCAAACTAACCAAGTCAGCCAATGTGGCTTATCCTATTTAGCGAGCTGACCATCATATCATGTTTTAATAGTCTGTCAACTTCTTTTTTTAATTTGTTTCAACAAGTTAACTGGGTTATTAATGTGTAATCTACACACTAGCTACTTCCAGCTCGTCTTGATGAGGTGCGTATTATAGACGCTATATTTATTTAGTCAAGAAGTATTTTCTATTTAATCCAAACAATTTACATCGTTCAAATCAGTAACCCACTTCCCTTTCGACTGGGTGGCATTATACGCTTGTTTGAGGCTGGGTCAAGGTTAATTGAGCTTTTTTTATGATTATTTTACTGTATGAGATTATTGGCTGTTGATCGAAGCATCCAGCACCTAGCACCGTCACCAAACCGCACACAAAGAAAAGCCCCCTTTGGGTTAGCAAAGGGGGCTTTATCTAGGTATAGAGAGCTGACGATGACCTACTCTCACATGGGCGAACCACACTACCATTGGCGCTACGATG
>NZ_CAJHAL010000080.1:0-709 GCF_904846365.1 Psychrobacter nivimaris | reverse complement strand
GTCTGCGAATCTCAAAAAGCCTATCGTAGTCCAGATTGGAGTCTGCAACTCGACTCCATGAAGTAGGAATCGCTAGTAATCGCGGATCAGAATGCCGCGGTGAATACGTTCCCGGGCCTTGTACACACCGCCCGTCACACCATGGGAGTTGATTGCACCAGAAGTGGATAGCTTAACCTTCGGGGAGGCGTTCACCACGGTGTGGTTGATGACTGGGGTGAAGTCGTAACAAGGTAGCCGTAGGGGAACCTGCGGCTGGATCACCTCCTTATAGACGCATTCGGTCAGCAAGAATTCACAACAAGTTGTTCTTTAGTTTAAGCTTACGTTTTTAACAAACGTATTAGGGTCTGTAGCTCAGCTGGTTAGAGCACCGTGTTGATAACGCGGGGGTCGGTGGTTCAAGTCCACCTAGACCCACCATTTTACAATGGGGCCATAGCTCAGTTGGTAGAGCGCCTGCCTTGCACGCAGGAGGTCAACGGTTCGACTCCGTTTGGCTCCACCACTACTAAGACGGTTAAGTAAGCTTTAGATGCTAATAAATAAATAGGTATTAAATAGAAATAAGTGATTGTGATTGATTACTTCTTTCTGTTTTATACAGAATCTGTGACTCGACGAGAGCATAGAGACTATTTAAAAACATAGATATGAGTCTGGGTTAAGAAGAGCGTGTTCACGCGCACTTCTTAACCTTAATAACTCA
>NZ_CAJHAL010000079.1:0-675 GCF_904846365.1 Psychrobacter nivimaris | reverse complement strand
TGAGTTATTAAGGTTAAGAAGTGCGCGTGAACACGCTCTTCTTAACCCAGACTCATATCTATGTTTTTAAATAGTCTCTATGCTCTCGTCGAGTCACAGATTCTGTATAAAACAGAAAGAAGTAATCGTGTCTTATTCAAAGATAAATCACTTGTTTCTATTTAATACCTATTGTATTTATTTGCACTCTAAGCTACCGAGGTTTGTAGTGGTGGAGCCAAACGGAGTCGAACCGTTGACCTCCTGCGTGCAAGGCAGGCGCTCTACCAACTGAGCTATGGCCCCATGTATAATGGTGGGTCTAGGTGGACTTGAACCACCGACCCCCGCGTTATCAACACGGTGCTCTAACCAGCTGAGCTACAGACCCTAGTACGTCCTAAAACGTAAGCTTAAACTAAAGAACAACTTGTTGTGAATTCTTGCTGACCGAATGCCGTCTATAAGGAGGTGATCCAGCCGCAGGTTCCCCTACGGCTACCTTGTTACGACTTCACCCCAGTCATCAACCACACCGTGGTGATCGCCGTCCTAAAAGGTTCGGCTAACCACTTCTGGTGCAATCAACTCCCATGGTGTGACGGGCGGTGTGTACAAGGCCCGGGAACGTATTCACCGCGGCATTCTGATCCGCGATTACTAGCGATTCCTACTTCATGGAGTCGAGTTGCAGAC
>NZ_CAJHAL010000078.1:0-734 GCF_904846365.1 Psychrobacter nivimaris | reverse complement strand
GGCCAACTGAAGCTCTAAAAGGCTCACAAGAAAAATATGGCCAACCAGCTGTTGTAGAACTACTAAACGTACTAGACACCTACATCCCAGAGCCAGAGCGTGACATCGACAAAGCATTCCTAATGCCAATCGAAGACGTATTCTCAATCTCAGGTCGTGGTACTGTAGTAACAGGCCGTGTTGAATCTGGTATCGTTAAAGTTGGCGACGAGATTGAAATCGTTGGTATCCGTGACACTCAAAAAACCACCTGTACTGGTGTAGAGATGTTCCGTAAACTGCTTGACGAAGGTCGTGCAGGCGAAAACTGTGGCGTACTACTACGTGGTACTAAGCGTGAAGACGTACAACGTGGCCAAGTACTAGCTAAGCCAGGTTCAATCACTCCTCACACCAAGTTTGACGCTGAAGTATATGTATTGTCAAAAGAAGAGGGTGGTCGTCACACACCATTCCTAAACGGCTATCGTCCACAGTTCTACTTCCGTACTACTGACGTAACTGGCGCAATCCAATTACAAGACGGTACTGAAATGGTAATGCCTGGTGATAACGTTGAGATGGGCGTAGAGCTTATCCACCCAATCGCTATGGACAAAGGTCTTCGCTTCGCTATTCGTGAAGGCGGCCGTACTGTAGGCGCTGGTGTTGTTGCTAACGTATTGAACTAATCCTTAAGTCTCAGCAATGAGCTTATGAATTAGTCATAAAAAAGGCCATCCTATCTAGGGTGG
>NZ_CAJHAL010000077.1:0-715 GCF_904846365.1 Psychrobacter nivimaris | reverse complement strand
GGGGCTGTAGTAGATAAGGATTAAATATCACACCATTTTCTCAAGGTTTTCAGCTGATTAGATGGTGAGCCATAGTTGAATCTAAACTCGCACTCTTTTAAAAACAAATGGAAGTTCTTCTTATTAATCCCATTATACTTTCTGAGTGTTCGTTTGGACTGATTCCAGAAGTTCTCAATGCCATTGATGTGATTGTTCTTACCGCAAATGAACTCTATAGAGTGATTGACTCTGAAATGTTTAAACTCGCTCACATCCAGTGCATTGTAACTTCGATAGCTATCCGTATAAACAAAGCTGTCAGGCTTGATTTTACGCTTAATAACAGGCATTAGGGTAGTCTGTTTGGTGTCTGCTACGACAATGGTATAAACCTTACCGTTTCGTTTTAGAATACCAAATACAGCGGTTTTACCAGCTGCCCCGCGACCTCTTTTGCCTTTGCGTACACCGCCAAAGTAACTTTCATCTAATTCGACCTCACCATCAAAAAGCTCATCAGCTTCTAATGAGAGATGGTAATCTATCACAAGTCTTATTTTATGATAAAAAAGTGCAGCAGTATTAGGCTGAATATCAAGCAAATCTGCGGCTGTTCTAGCAGTCACTTCAGCTGTGAAAAACTCTAACAGCCTTCGCTGTACTTTTTTACTTATTTTACAACGGGTTATCTTCATAAAAGTAGTCTAACATAGTGCTTATCTACTACAGCCCC
>NZ_CAJHAL010000076.1:0-759 GCF_904846365.1 Psychrobacter nivimaris | reverse complement strand
GGGGCTATAGATTGAGTAAATAGAGATAAATAAAAATTAAGGGGCTGTAGTAGATAAGGATTAAATATCACACCATTTTTTCAGCGTTTTAAGCTGATTAGATGGTGACCCATAGTTAAATCTAAACTCGCACTCTTTTAAAAATAAATGGAAATTCTTCTTATCAATTCCATTATATTTTCTGAGCGTTCGTTTAGACTGATTCCAAAAGTTCTCAATGCCGTTGATGTGATTGTTTTTACCACAAGTAAACTCTTTAGAGTGATTGACTCTGAAATGTTTGAATTCGCTCACATCTAATGCATTATAACTTCGATAGCTATCAGTATAAACAAAGCTGTCAGGCTTGATTTTACGCTTGATGACAGGCATTAGGGTGGTTTGTTTGGTGTCTGCTACGACAATGGTATAAACCTTACCATGTCGTTTTAGGATACCAAACACGGCTGTTTTACCAGCAGCTCCGCGACCTCTTTTGCCTTTGCGTACGCCGCCAAAGTAGCTTTCATCTAATTCGACTTCGCCATCAAAAAGCTCATCAGCTTGTAATGAGAGATGATGACCTATAACAAGTCTAATTTTATGATAAAAAAGTGCAGCACTGTTAGGCTGGATATCAAGCAAATCTGCGGCTGTTCTAGCAGTTACTTCAGCCGTGAAAAACTCTAATAGCCTTCGCTGTGCTTTTTTACTTAGTTTACAACGGGTTATCTTCATAAAAGTAGTCTAGCATAGTGCTTATCTACTACAGCCCCAAAA
>NZ_CAJHAL010000075.1:0-886 GCF_904846365.1 Psychrobacter nivimaris | reverse complement strand
TTATTATAGTGTTTGAGTCTAACTGTGGATAACTTTGTAATTCATATAATATATAACTATAAAATTTGGTTAACTAAAAATAGGTTTTTAGGAAGATATTCCTACTAGGTTCGTATGAGTTATTTATCATTTGGGGACAAAGCAAATTAGTTTATTGACCAAAACCATACTGAATGGTATAATCCTCCGTTATTACGAATTTAGTCCATTATTTTGATAGGTGAGTTATGAAACGTACATTCCAACCAAGCGTGATCAAGCGTAAACGTACTCACGGTTTCCGTGCTCGTATGGCAACTAAAAAAGGCCGTCAGGTCTTAGCTCGTCGCCGCGCTAAAGGACGTCATCGCCTTACTGTATAATCAGTAGATTGCGATAAGCATGGCTAATAGTGCTTGTTGTGTTCTTATTGTTTATAGATTGCGATAGTCAATCATCACAACTGACACTTAGCCATATATTAAAAGCGCCCACATCGGCGCTTTTTTTGTCTCTATAATTTGTTATTATTTCTTTTATCGTTATTCTACTAGGTTGTACTATGTCCAATACACTTTCAGATACATCTGCAGCTAGTTTCACTAAACAGCAACGTCTGCTTACTCCTGCAGCCTTTCGTGAGGTATTTGACGCACCTGAGCGCAAGATTCATCAGAGTCATTTAATGGCTTTTGTACGTGCTAACGAGCATGCACAGCCGCGAGTCGGTATGGCTATTACCAAGCGTAAAGTACCTACTGCTGTCGCTCGTAATCTGATCAAAAGGTATGTGCGTGAAGAATTCCGTACCAAAGCTTTTAAAATGGAAAATAAAGATATTGTTTTTATTGTAAAAAAACCTATTAAAGAAATAGACAATAAAGAATTAAAAAATCAAACAATTAAT
>NZ_CAJHAL010000074.1:0-912 GCF_904846365.1 Psychrobacter nivimaris | reverse complement strand
TATAGTCAATCTTAGATAAAACCGATACAATATTTATAACCAATTCATTTAGTGAAATAAACGATGACCTATTCAATCGACTTTCGCAAACAAGTGTTACGAAGCATTAAAGACGGCATGACCATTAGAGAAGCAGCTAACTTTTATCAGCTTAGCACAAGCTCGATTCACAGCTGGCAGCAGAGCTTAGTTCCTAAAACCACCAGAAATAAAGCACCGACTAAAATATTAAATGAAGCCTTATTGAAAGATGTTGAGCAGCATCCAGACGATTATATGTACGAGCGAGCACGGCGTTTAGGCTGTAGTAAATCAGGTATAGAAGCCGCATTAAAACGGCTAGGTATCAGTCAAAAAAAAGACCTTAGAACATCCAAAAGCCTGTTTGATAAAAAGAGCTAAGTATCTCAATCATTTAAATGATTATATGACTCAAGGCTATCCCATCGTTTATATGGATGAAAGCGGTTTTGAGGCTGAAACCATTCGTTCTCATGGCTATGCACCGATAGGTAAACCCTGTATCGACAGCTACAACTGGCAAGCAAAAAAGCGTACGAATGTCATCGGAGCTCTCTATAAAAAGATGCTATTTGCGCTTGATTACTTTGAGACAAATATCAATAGCAATATATTTTATGACTGGTGTAAGTTCACACTTATTCCAAGTCTTAAAACCAAGAGCGTGATTGTCATGGATAACGCTCGGTTTCATAAAAGCACGCGTATTCAAAAACTACTGAACAGGCACGGCCATCGTATTTTATGGCTGCCACCCTACAGTCCTGATCTGAACCCTATTGAAAAGAAATGGGCGCAAGCAAAGTTTCTACGACAAGGGTGGATGGAGAATAATCTGCCTAAACTGTTTCAGGATATGGGCTGTTCCAGTTTTATTGTGGATTGACTATA
>NZ_CAJHAL010000073.1:0-1034 GCF_904846365.1 Psychrobacter nivimaris | reverse complement strand
GAGCTGACGATGACCTACTCTCACATGGGCGAACCACACTACCATTGGCGCTACGATGTTTCACTTCTGAGTTCGGGAAGGGATCAGGTGGGGCCATCGCGCTATTGTCGTCAGCAAAGGGGGTTAGATATGAGTCTGTTGTTTTTATTGTTTGACTATAAATGTTTAGTTTATGGTCGATCAACTTGTAACCTAACTGAATCAAGGTTAAAGGTGATATCGAAATATTCTTTCTTTATTCTATAGCCTGAGCTATACAAGATAGATTAATTAGACTTGTATACAAACCACTTGGGTGTTGTATGGTCAAGCCAAACGAGCAATTAGTACAGGTTAGCTACACGCATCGCTGCGCTTCCACACCCTGCCTATCAACGTCCTAGTCTTGAACGGCTCTTTAGGGAAATCTAATCTTGAGGTGGGCTTCCCGCTTAGATGCTTTCAGCGGTTATCCCATCCGAACGTAGCTACCGGGCAATGCCACTGGCGTGACAACCCGAACACCAGAGGTTCGTCCACTCTGGTCCTCTCGTACTAGGAGCAGATCCTCTCAAATTTCCAACGCCCACGGTAGATAGGGACCGAACTGTCTCACGACGTTCTAAACCCAGCTCGCGTACCTCTTTAAATGGCGAACAGCCATACCCTTAGGACCTGCTTCAGCCCTAGGATGAGATGAGCCGACATCGAGGTGCCAAACACCGCCGTCGATATGAACTCTTGGGCGGTATCAGCCTGTTATCCCCAGAGTACCTTTTATCCGTTGAGCGATGGCCCTTCCATACAGAACCACCGGATCACTAAGACCTACTTTCGTACCTGCTCGACTTGTGGGTCTCGCAGTTAAGCGCGCTTTTGCCTTTATACTCTACGACCGATTTCCGACCGGTCTGAGCGCACCTTCGTACTCCTCCGTTACTCTTTAGGAGGAGACCGCCCCAGTCAAACTACCCACCATACATTGTCCTCGGTATTGTTATACCTGAGTTAGAACCCCAACATGACCAGGGTGGTATTTCAAGATTGGCTCCACC
>NZ_CAJHAL010000072.1:0-1088 GCF_904846365.1 Psychrobacter nivimaris | reverse complement strand
TGACCTATGCTGTCAAATCTGTAGACATTGACTTGGGAGATTTTAGTTACGCAGCTTGACGATAAAAATCAAACCACACCTGTCTTGGCGTTTTATAGCCCAAACCCTTTTGGATTCTAGTCTGGTTGTACTCAAGCTCAATATATTTAATGATGTCATTGATAGCTTCGAATCTCATTTTATAATCCTGATGATACACCAACTCATTTTTCAATATGCCCCAGAAACTCTCTATCGGAGCATTATCAAAGCAATTGCCACGCCTGGACATCGAGCCCTTAAATTTATGCTTCTTAATGATCTTATGATAGTCATAACTACAGTACTGACTGCCTCTATCAGAATGTACAATCAGCCGTTGGTTGGGTCGTTTGTTCTTGATGGCCATATTGAGTGCACGGCAAACTAAATCTGCTGTCATACGCTTGTGGATAGCATAGCCGACCAGCTCTTTAGTGTAGAGGTCTTTAACACCTGCTAAGTATAGCCAACCCTCATCTGTCCATATCTAAGTGATGTCACTAACCCAAGCTTCGTTAGGACGACTGGTATCAGATTTTTGATCGAGCAGGTTTGGATAAATAAACTTGTTATAGTTTGAGTTGGTGGTAACTTTAAAACGCTTGTGACGACGGCAAACAATGCCGTATTCTTCTTTAATGCGTCTTACCATGTATTGACTGATATGATGGCCTTGCCCTGTAAGGTAAGCATACAATCGCTCATAGCCATAGCGCTGCTTAGTTTCATCATGAGCCACGCGAACCAGCAGCTCACACTGGTTGCGGTGGATCTGCTGATTACTAACACCACGATTTATCCAGTTATAATAGCTTGATGGCTTGACATCTAATACGTGACACATACAAGTGATGCTAAATATTTTCTGGTTATCCTTGATAAAGACGTACCTCATCAACTGTCACTGCGGGCATAGCCCTACGTCTTGCGTCACTAAAACAGTCTCCCAGACTGTTTCTTAACGTTCCTCATTGGCGAAGTACGCCGTGGCCTCATTCGAGCATAGCTCTCATCTTGCGTCCGGGCGAAGCAGTGCTTCGCTTTATCCTTCCTCATTTAGAATATCT
>NZ_CAJHAL010000071.1:0-1303 GCF_904846365.1 Psychrobacter nivimaris | reverse complement strand
GAGCCCATCCCAGATTCTGTGTAACTGCCATTTAGATTAAATGCCTGCTTATACGATCATCAAACATAATCATAAAGCGATTCAGAGCAGACGTCCAGTTACGGATGGGCATCGACCACTTTTTGGATGCCTGCTGGGTGGCTAAGTACACCACTTTAAATGCTGCCTGATCAGAGGGGAACACCTTACGCTTATTCACCGCTGTTCGAATCACGCTGTTCAATGACTCAATAGCATTGGTGGTATAGATGGCTTTTCTGATGTCTTTAGGGTAATTAAAGAACACCGTTAAGCCCTCCCAGTTATTGCGCCAAGACTTGACCACGTGCGGGTAATCTTTGCCCCAAGTCTCATCAAAGTGCTCAAGATTGGCCTCTGCCATCTCAAGCGTATCAGCGCCGTAGATGGCTTTTAAATCAGCCGCTACGGCCTTTTTATCCGTCCATGGCACGAACTTCATGGAATAGCGCACCATATGCACGATACACAGCTGAACCTGTGCCTTTGGATAGACGGTGTTAATGGCATCAGGGAAGCCCTTTAGACCGTCAACACAAGCGATTAAGATGTCTTGTACGCCACGGTTTTGAAGCTCGGTAAGAACACCCAGCCAGAACTTAGCGCCTTCATTCTCTGATAACCACATACCAAGCAGCTCTTTTTTACCGTTAAGAGCAACACCTAGCGCTAAGTAAATGGCTTTGTTGATGATCTGCTTGTCTTGACGTACTTTGACGACAATGCAGTCTAGATAGACGATAGGATAAACACTGCTCAGCGGCCGGTTCTGCCATGCGGTGATGTCCTCTAATATGTTATCGGTGACTCTAGAAACCAAGCTGCTCGAGATGTCGACGTCATAGAGCTCTTTAATGCTCTCTACAATCTCGGTGGTGGTTTGACCCTTGGCGTAAAGGAATATGATCTTGTCATCGAGACCTGAGATACGGGTTTGATGCTTACTAACGAGTACAGGCTCAAAGCTGCTATCACGGTCTCTTGGGGTAGAGATTTTAAGATCGCCTGTATCACTGCGGACGGTCTTTTTAGTGTGCCCGTTACGCTTATTAGGTTTATCCGCCTTTTCATGCTTGGGGTAGCCGAGATGGTCTTCCATTTCAGCCTCTAAGGCAGTATCGATAAAGGATTGCATGAGCTGCTTTTGGAAGTCTTTGATGTCATCAAAGCTTTTCATGCTACCAGCCATTTGCTCGGCCAATTTTTTAATGTCAGATTGAGTAGTCATTGCTTATTCTCCTGTTAGTGGATTATAAGCAGTTACACAGTTTTTAGGAAACTCCCA
>NZ_CAJHAL010000070.1:0-1656 GCF_904846365.1 Psychrobacter nivimaris | reverse complement strand
TGAGCTGCTTTATTTCTTGAAGAGCACTCATAAGATCAGGATCATATTGTTCTGTGCCAATAAGCTTGCCTTGATTGGCTTTGTTCTGCCAGTTCGATAACGTTTGCATCGCTATGCCAAGTTGCTTTGCAGTCGCTGAAATATTGCCATTGTTGTCTGCTATCTTTTTAACAGCTTCTGCTTTAAATTCGTCACTGTAGGTTCTTACTTTCTTGGTCATGGTAAACTCCTGTCAATACGCTTAGTTTACCAAGTTTAGTTGTACGGTTTCTTCAGCATAGCTCATACATCATGGCGTTAATAATAGAGGATAGTCGAGAAGACTTCATAAACTTGAGTAATTTAAATTATGATGCTATGGAAATCTCTAGGCTCGAGACTCAAGAAGTTGCATCAAGTTTAGTAAATAAAGGGCTTATTAAAACTAACCCTTTTGAATCTACTTTAGTGTCTTTTACTATTACCGGAAGAAGCAAAGCTATTGAAATTAAAAATAGTATTACCCAAGCTCGTAGGTTACGCTGAGACGGAAGACCTAAAAATTTAACATTTTAGAGTATTGTATAAATTATGAACAACTTGAAATTTGATGACCTACAAGTATTTAAATCAACTAATGCAGTTGTTATTCCTTACATTAGAAGATGCAATTTGGAAGCAGGTATTGCGGTCACCCCTAGTCCTTTAGAGCAATACACACTAGATTGTTTTAAGGCTGTCAAAAATATCACTAATTGCATGGAGCAACTACAATTTTCCATCGACCTTTTATCTGGCTATAGAGCTAGCACTTCGCCCCAATCAATGAATCGTCATGATCATATTGTATTTGCCATAGAAAATTATTATCTTCGAATCACTTCTGTTTACGATAGATGCTTAAGGCTGGTCAATACTCTTTATAACTTAGGGTTACCTGAAAGAGACTGCAAAAATAGCACTATTGTCAAAAATATACATGTGAAAGGATCTAGTATAGAAACGAGCTTAAAAGCTCTAGATAAATTTACAAATAATTTTAGACAGTTTAGGAACTCAGTTGCACATAATGAAACATATAGTGAAGACGATAAATTAAATATTATTGCATCTTATTATTTTCTTGAGGCGCAAGGAGCAACCGAAATTATTAGGTTTAAGCATCTATATAAAACTGAAACAGATAAATATATAAAGGACAAAAAATCCGAATTCAAAGTACATCTTGTTGAACTTGAAGGCTTAATCATTGGTTTCTTGAATGCTGTAAATACTAAATATCTAGGAATGAAAGATAAGCTTACATAGTGAAGTCCATATTTTAGATTAACAAAGTAAAATCAAACTAATTGACATTACACAGAGCTAACGAAGCTTTCACCACCAGCATTGATGATTTTGAGCTTAAAAACCAGCATAGAACGTCATGGAGAATACAATACTTAACAAGAGAATAAACTCATTTCAAAGCTAAATAATTGCCTTGAGTTGCAGTTTAATCTCGAGTCTAGTGGTTATTTTCGTTAGTTTACAGCTTCAAGAAATTAACTGGGAGTTTCCTAAAAACTGTGTAACTGCTTATAATCCATTAACAGGAGAATAAGCAATGACTACTCAATCTGACATTAAAAAACTGGCCGAACAAATGGCTGGTAGCATGAACAGCTTCGATGACAT
>NZ_CAJHAL010000069.1:0-1689 GCF_904846365.1 Psychrobacter nivimaris | reverse complement strand
CACTGGACGACAGTGTCAGACATTATTTAAAAGCATAACTAAAGAACAACTTGTGTGGATTTTTGCTGATTCAGAATGCTAAAAAATAAAGTTGACTATCTTTTCTTTTCGGAAAGATTATTAACTATAAAAATTATCATTTAAGACAGCAGAAAAACTCAAAGTTAATTCATTACGAACATAATTTTTAGCGATTTTGCCAGATTAAATGAGCCAAGTTTAGAAGCTTCTTTAAAGAGCTTCATAGCAAGATTAAACTGAAGAGTTTGATCATGGCTCAGATTGAACGCTGGCGGCAGGCTTAACACATGCAAGTCGAGCGGAAACGATGGTAGCTTGCTACCAGGCGTCGAGCGGCGGACGGGTGAGTAATACTTAGGAATCTACCTAGTAGTGGGGGATAGCACGGGGAAACTCGTATTAATACCGCATACGACCTACGGGAGAAAGGGGGCAGTTTACTGCTCTCGCTATTAGATGAGCCTAAGTCGGATTAGCTAGATGGTGGGGTAAAGGCCTACCATGGCGACGATCTGTAGCTGGTCTGAGAGGATGATCAGCCACACCGGGACTGAGACACGGCCCGGACTCCTACGGGAGGCAGCAGTGGGGAATATTGGACAATGGGGGAAACCCTGATCCAGCCATGCCGCGTGTGTGAAGAAGGCCTTTTGGTTGTAAAGCACTTTAAGCAGTGAAGAAGACTCTTCGGTTAATACCCGGAGACGATGACATTAGCTGCAGAATAAGCACCGGCTAACTCTGTGCCAGCAGCCGCGGTAATACAGAGGGTGCAAGCGTTAATCGGAATTACTGGGCGTAAAGCGAGCGTAGGTGGCTTGATAAGTCAGATGTGAAATCCCCGGGCTTAACCTGGGAACTGCATCTGAAACTGTTAGGCTAGAGTAGGTGAGAGGGAAGTAGAATTTCAGGTGTAGCGGTGAAATGCGTAGAGATCTGAAGGAATACCGATGGCGAAGGCAGCTTCCTGGCATCATACTGACACTGAGGCTCGAAAGCGTGGGTAGCAAACAGGATTAGATACCCTGGTAGTCCACGCCGTAAACGATGTCTACTAGTCGTTGGGTCCCTTGAGGACTTAGTGACGCAGCTAACGCAATAAGTAGACCGCCTGGGGAGTACGGCCGCAAGGTTAAAACTCAAATGAATTGACGGGGGCCCGCACAAGCGGTGGAGCATGTGGTTTAATTCGATGCAACGCGAAGAACCTTACCTGGTCTTGACATATCTAGAATCCTGCAGAGATGCGGGAGTGCCTTCGGGAATTAGAATACAGGTGCTGCATGGCTGTCGTCAGCTCGTGTCGTGAGATGTTGGGTTAAGTCCCGCAACGAGCGCAACCCTTGTCCTTAGTTACCAGCGGGTTAAGCCGGGAACTCTAAGGATACTGCCAGTGACAAACTGGAGGAAGGCGGGGACGACGTCAAGTCATCATGGCCCTTACGACCAGGGCTACACACGTGCTACAATGGTAGGTACAGAGGGCAGCTACACAGCGATGTGATGCGAATCTCAAAAAGCCTATCGTAGTCCAGATTGGAGTCTGCAACTCGACTCCATGAAGTAGGAATCGCTAGTAATCGCGGATCAGAATGCCGCGGTGAATACGTTCCCGGGCCTTGTACACACCGCCCGTCACACCATGGGAGTTGATTGCACCAGAAGTGG
>NZ_CAJHAL010000068.1:0-2396 GCF_904846365.1 Psychrobacter nivimaris | reverse complement strand
GATTACTTCTTTCTGTTTTATACAGAATCTGTGACTCGACGAGAGCATAGAGACTATTTAAAAACATAGATATGAGTCTGGGTTAAGAAGAGCGTGTTCACGCGCACTTCTTAACCTTAATAACTCACCTCTTAACGACATCAGTTGTTATCCCAGGGGTGAGTTATTAAAAAAAGTAAAGAGAACTGAATCAAGCGTATAAACATAGGTGATATCGTTATCATAATTAGATTGTATGACACTTAGAAGTCGAAAGACTACTTGGGGTTGTATGGTCAAGTAATGAAGCGCACATGGTGGATGCCTTGGCAGTCAGAGGCGATGAAAGACGTGACAGCCTGCGATAAGCTTCGGGGAGGCGGCAATATCCTGTGATCCGGAGATTTCTGAATGGGGAAACCCACTTACCATAAGGTAGGTATCCTAATTTATTAGGAAGCGAACGAGGGGAAGTGAAACATCTCAGTACCCTTAGGAATAGACATCAATTGAGATTCCCCTAGTAGCGGCGAGCGAACGGGGAGAAGCCGATTAATTCTAATGTAGAAGAACAGCGTGGGAAAGCTGACCGTAGTAGGTGATAGTCCTGTATTCGAAACATTAGAGTTAACATATTAAGTAGAGCGGGGCACGAGAAATCCTGTTTGAAGATGGGGGGACCATCCTCCAAGGCTAAATACTCCTGACTGACCGATAGTGAACCAGTACCGTGAGGGAAAGGCGAAAAGAACCCCTGTGAGGGGAGTGAAATAGAACCTGAAACCGTGTGCGTACAAGCAGTGGGAGCCCACTTGTTGGGTGACCGCGTACCTTTTGTATAATGGGTCAGCGACTTATATTCTGTAGCAAGGTTAACCGTTTAGGGGAGCCGTAGGGAAACCGAGTCTTAATAGGGCGTTTAGTTGCAGGGTATAGACCCGAAACCGAGTGATCTATCCATGAGCAGGTTGAAAGTGCCGTAACAGGCACCGGAGGACCGAACCCACTGTCGTTGAAAAGCCAGGGGATGACTTGTGGATAGGGGTGAAAGGCTAATCAAACTCGGTGATAGCTGGTTCTCCCCGAAAGCTATTTAGGTAGCGCCTCGGACGAACACCATTGGGGGTAGAGCACTGTTTCGGCTAGGGGGTCATACCGACTTACCAAACCGATGCAAACTCCGAATACCGATGAGTGATATCCGGGAGACACACGGTGGGTGCTAACGTCCATCGTGGAGAGGGAAACAACCCAGACCGCCAGCTAAGGCCCCAAATTCCTAGTTAAGTGGGAAACGAGGTGGGAAGGCATAGACAGCTAGGAGGTTGGCTTAGAAGCAGCCATCCTTTAAAGAAAGCGTAATAGCTCACTAGTCGAGTCGGCCCGCGCGGAAGATGTAACGGGGCTCAAACTAGGAGCCGAAGCTGCGGATTTGAATTTGTTTTCAAGTGGTAGGGGAGCGTTGTGTAAGCCTGTGAAGGTGTGTTGTAAAGCATGCTGGAGGTATCACAAGAGCGAATGCTGACGTGAGTAACGATAATGCGAGTGAAAAGCTCGCACGCCGGAAGATCAAGGGTTCCAGTCCAACGTTAATCGGGGCTGGGTGAGTCGACCCCTAAGGCGAGGCCGAAAGGCGTAGTCGATGGGAAATCGGTTAATATTCCGATACTTGTTTATAATGCGATGGAGGGACGGAGAAGGTTATGTCAGCCTGGCGTTGGTTGTCCAGGTGAAAGGATGTAGGTTTATAGCTTAGGTAAATCCGGGCTATTCTATACCGAGATCTGATAGCAAGCTGTACTTGTACAGCGAAGTGGCAAATACCATGCTTCCAGGAAAAGCTTCTAAGCAATAGTTATAAACGAATCGTACCCTAAACCGACACAGGTGATCAGGTAGAGAATACCAAGGCGCTTGAGAGAACTCTGCTGAAGGAACTAGGCAAAATGGTACCGTAACTTCGGGAGAAGGTACGCTGTTGATGGTGATAGGACTTGCTCCTTGAGCTGTTGGCAGTCGCAGATACCAGGCTGCTGCAACTGTTTATTAAAAACACAGCACTCTGCAAACACGAAAGTGGACGTATAGGGTGTGATGTCTGCCCGGTGCTGGAAGGTTAATTGATGGGGTTAGCGTAAGCGAAGCTCTTGATCGAAGCCCCAGTAAACGGCGGCCGTAACTATAACGGTCCTAAGGTAGCGAAATTCCTTGTCGGGTAAGTTCCGACCTGCACGAATGACATAATGATGGCAGCGCTGTCTCCAGCAGAGACTCAGTGAAATCGAAATCGCAGTGAAGATGCTGTGTACCCGCGGCTAGACGGAAAGACCCCGTGAACCTTTACTACAGCTTTACATTGAACTTTGACCTGACTTGTGCAGGATAGGTGGGAGGCTTTGAAGCCGAGACGCTAGTCT
>NZ_CAJHAL010000067.1:0-3552 GCF_904846365.1 Psychrobacter nivimaris | reverse complement strand
GGCTGAATATCAAGCAAATCTGCGGCTGTTCTAGCAGTCACTTCAGCTGTGAAAAACTCTAACAGCCTTCGCTGTACTTTTTTACTTATTTTACAACGGGTTATCTTCATAAAAGTAGTCTAACATAGTGCTTATCTACTACAGCCCCTAAATTTAAGTTAGTATAGATTTAGATTATATCTGATTGAAAAACCAATAGCGTACTCATTATCTGAGTGCGCTATTTTCTCGTGCGCTTTCTATGTGCTCCATCTATTGTATAGAATGTGAGCCATGCTACTATTTAGTCAGCTATATATAAAACTATAAACCAACCCATTATCAAGGATGATAAATGAATCAATCTGACGTTATTCTAGACCTAGATGACCTTCTGGTTATTAGAGAAGACAATAAAGAAAGTGGCGTCGTCACGCTCACCTTAAACCAACCCAAACAATTCAATGCCCTGTCCGTTGAAGTGCTGTCTGCCATACAAACAGAGCTAAACCAAATCGCTCAAGACGATACGATCAGAGTCGTGGTTATTCAAGCGACAGGCAAAGCGTTCTGTGCTGGTCACAATCTAAAACAAATGCGCGCACACCCAGAGGCAGCATTTCACCGTGCCCTATTCCAGCAATGTAGTAAAATGATGCTTACCATCAACCGTATGCCGCAAGTCGTCATTGCAAAAGTACAAGGCATTGCTACCGCTGCAGGATGTCAGCTGGTCGCCGCTTGTGACTTGGCCGTTGCCGCTGATAGTGCAAGATTTGCTACTTCTGGGATAAACGTTGGACTGTTCTGCTCCACACCTGCTGTAGCCGTCAGTCGCAATTTACCCCGCAAGCAGGCATTTGAGATGCTAATTACAGGTGAGTTTATCGATCCACACACTGCCTTGCAATATGGCTTGATCAATCGAGTATCAGCAGCAGAGCAACTCGATCAAACACTACAATCACTGATAACGGCGATTACTACCAAGTCTCCGGTAGCGGTGAGAACTGGCAAAGATATGTTTTATAAGCAGCTGGATATGAGTGTCGAAGACGCTTATGACTATGCCAGTGAAGTTATGACGGGCAATATGATGGCAGACGATGTGGGTGAAGGTATTGATGCTTTTATTGAGAAACGCCAAGCAGTATGGAAAGGATGTTAATTCCTATAATAATCATTGTATTGCTTCGCTGAAGTTATACGGCGTAGGCTTTATCTAGAAAGCTAGCACGCCCTTTTTCAATAATTAAATTTACTTATTGCCAAATATAAAAAAGGCCACGATATCGCTATCATGGCCTTTTTTATTTCTATTTGATACAGGTGTTATAGGTACTATGAGCAGTCTTTACTCAGCAGCGATGGCGATCATCTCAACCAATAGCTCAGGACGTGCCAATGCTGACTCACCACAAGCGCGAGCTGGTGGCTGAATACCTTCAAACCACTGGTCATAAACTTCATTCATAGCAGCAAAGTCAGCCATGTCTTTGATCCAAACTGTGACTGATAGTAGCTTTGATTTGTCGCTGCCAACTTCTTCTAGCAACGTTTGGATTTTTTCTAAGCAAGTTAATGTTTGTGCTTTGATATCGTCTTCTGCGTTACCTACCTGACCACACAAATAGATAGTCTGGTTATGGATTACGGTTTTGCTCATACGTTGATTGCTGTGTAGCTTCTTAATCATGTCTATACCTTTTATTTATTAATTTAAGTCTGTGCTAACTATAGTCAATCCACTATAAAAGCATTACAGCGTTAACCTCGCTTGAAGTATGACATATACATCTGCACTCGGTTGCCTTGTACCGCTCTTAAATTGGATCAACTATATATCAGATACGCGCTTAGTTAGAAAAACGCTGGGCACTAAATGGTGCAAGATCGACCAATGCAGGCTTATCGTGGATCATCTCTTCAACCAGACGACCTGTCATTGGACCTAAGGTAAAGCCTTGATGGCTGTGACCAAATGCGAACCATAGTTTGTCATGCTTGTCAGCAGGACCGATTACCGGCTTCATATCAGGCATACAAGGACGAGAGCCTGCCCATGCTTCACTCTCAACTGCATCTTCTAATGGCAAGATTTTTTTAGCAAGCTTCAATACGGTTTTTAACTGACCAAAGTTCTTTGGCGCATTCATCGTGGTCATCTCAGCACCAGTGGTAATACGGATACCCTGCTGCATCGGCCCCATCACAAAGCCTTTGTCCATATCAAACATACTGTGATTGATAGTGTTCTTTTCTGTCACTTTGAAATGCTGATGATAACCGCGCATTGGGAACAATGGCAAGTTATAGCCAAGTGGTCTGATCAAATCATTAGACCATGGGCCTGCTGCGATAACCAATTTATCACTATAGTAGGTATCGTTATCCGTGATAATTTTCCAACCTTCGCCGTCTTTTATGATTTCTTTCACATCGCTTTCTTTGATCGTACCCTGCATATCTTGGAAGTTTTTTGCATAAGCTTTCACGAGTGAGCTTGGGTTCGATACTTGCCAAGAATTTTTCCAATGAATCGCGCCAACGAAACCTTCAAAATTGGCGCTAGGCTCCATTGCTTTGAGCTCTTCAAGGTTTAGTACGTTATGCTCAACACCTTGGTTACGTGCGTCGATAGCTGATACTTGCGCTTCTTTGAACGTCTCTTCTGAGCGATGCAATTGCAACCAACCATCACGAGTAATGAGCTCGTCAGCACCAGAAGCGCTAATCATGGTTTGGTGCTCACTAGTACAATGCTCAATCAGCGTCTGCCACTCTGATTCAATTTTTTTGACGGATGCTGGCGTAGAGTATTTCCAGTACTGAAGCAGTGCTTGGTGATAACGCAAAATGGCCGGGATACGATAGCGAATATCGGTACCTTGGTTTGGCAACACTCTGATCATTTCTGTCAGCTGACGAGGAAAAGGATGTGTGTGAATGGCTTCGCGCTGAATCAATCCTGCATTGCCGTATGAGGTCTCTGACCCTGGCAATTTTTTGTCTAATAATAATACATTTGAGTTATTTTTTTGTAGATGCCACGCGATTGACGTGCCAACCATACCTGCACCGATAACGATAACTTCGTAGCGCATAACCTATCCTTTTCTTAGGGTGTTAATACAGAGTATCAAATATAAGGGTCTAACAGAATTAGGTGGTAATAGTAACGCATTAGGGTAAATTTGAAACCCTTATCTGAGAAATATTTTCGCGTCATATACTTTTGGTTATGGGGTTTTTGAGAAGGTATTTTTGATAGGAATAACACTGGCATTGAGCAATAATCCAGTAACAGATTTGATGAAAATAGTGTCAAAATTATCCAATATTTTTGCACGTGAAACCTTCGACTATTCGAAAGCTCACTTATCTATATTACTGAATAGCTTTATTAGCTTATGTTTAATTGATTGGATAATCAACTAAACATAGAATATGGGGCTGTAGTAGATAAGGATTAAATATCACACCATTTTCTCAAGGTTTTCAGCTGATTAGATGGTGAGCCATAGTTGAATCTAAACTCGCACTCTTTTAAAAACAAATGGAAGTTCTTCTTAT
>NZ_CAJHAL010000066.1:0-3575 GCF_904846365.1 Psychrobacter nivimaris | reverse complement strand
TAAAAAGTGGTCGATGCCAATCCGTAACTGGACGTCTGCTCTGAATCGTTTTATGATTATGTTTGATGACCGTATCAGTAAGCATTTAATCTAAATGGCAGTTACACAGAATCTGGGATGGTCTCTTTTTTTATGGCAGATTTATACTGTACAGATAAGCTATTGGAGAAACAAATTACCATTCTCCAGACACGATAAAACCGCATAGCAATCAATTGTTATGCGGTTTTATTGTTAACTATCCATGTTACCTATCACGACTGCTTTTCATGCATCCTTGCACAAATATTCAGTATATTGTGATACTGGGCATCCTGCCCTTTTTACTACACTACAGCTTCAGTATTACTTGCTGCTATCAGCAAAGGGACTGTGTCCTTACTTCAATCGCTATTGTCATCCTGACGCTAGTTATCGAATCATTATCCTTAATGCGGTCAACTCAATCCTTGAGTCACATTCCCTAATGCCGTGTGACTATAATGCCTAACTCTCACTCGTATGTTAAGTCGCGTAAACGTCATTGCGTGTAAGCATATGCTTACAACAATATATTTTACTTACCACAATTATTACAACTTATTAACGCAAATGACACCTAGCGCAAAGTTTTGTACTCTATTATAGATAATGTAAGGAAATATTTCGAAAAATAAATCACTAGAGATACTTATTGATTACGATCTAATTTAATTTGCCAGAATACCTTTAAAATCTTATAGTTATAGAAGATATAGATATTTCCAACATATATCGCCTACTTAATACCATCATAGGATATTGCCTCATGAAAACGATAAAACCCTTCTCTATTAAGGCCACTGTATCTACTGGTCTGTCGTTGCATTATTGGGTACGACAGTGGGTTGTGCGGTTGTAGGTCCAGGATATGACAATCAGCCTGTCTATCGTGGTGATAATAATAGCCAAAACAATAATTTTAATCGCGTAAGTCAGCAGCTTCGACAAGACTTGCGCCGCAAAGGCTATCAAGTTATAGATATCAGAGCTGATAGTTACCGTGGTGATCGAGCTCTTACGGCTTATGCTAAAAAGAACAACCAAGCCTACGAGCTAAAATATACTTACCCTACCCTAAGACTCATCAGCTCAAGCAAAAAAGCATGGCCAGATAACTGGGACAATAATAAGTCGCAAAAGAATAATGACCGCTATAAAGAAAACAAGCATAAAGATAATTATCAAAATGGTCAGCGCTATAAAAAAGGCGATGTCGAAGACACTATTAAAAGAGAATCACGTTACCCAGCTATCAAACGCCGTGCTATCAACAAAGTAAGAGCGATGGGCTACCGTGTCGAAGATATCGAGCTTGAAGAAAAAAACAGGCGCGGCGTCTTTGAGATTGAGGCCAAACGCGGTTCACAGAAGTACGAGATACTATTGAGTTATCCAAATTTAGATGTGATCAAAGTCAGAAAAGATTGATTACTTTTAGCATTTTTAGCTAATTACCTCGGTACGTTTAGCTTTTACCCATATTGAGCAACGATATATTACTAGGAAATCATTATGAAAACTCTATCATTTTCAACATTAAAAACGGTAGCGACTGGCAGCATAGTCGCAGCTTTATTGGCAGTGACCACAGGCTGTGTGACTGCGCCGAATGGCTACAATGGCTATGACGACCTTTACGAGCATACTCATAAGGACAATAAAGGCCATAAAAAACATAAAGACAAAAAGAACGACAAAGACAGCTATGTCTCCGTTGTCGAGCAACGAGCTGCTAGTAAAGTCCGTAGCATGGGATATCGCGTCAAAGACGTCAAATATAAAAATGGTGATCGTAAGATTAAGATAAAGGCTGAGCGCGGACGCGACGATTATAAAATCGAGCTAGGCTACCCAAGCTACAACGTGATTAAGCTTAAGAAAGATTAATCAGTTTTTAAATACTAATATTCACTATTAATACTCAGTTGGAACATCAAAAACTTTATAACCAAATAAGTCATTAAGTGGCTTATTTGTTTTTTTTATGAGAAGTCTTACACTCCATAAGCTGATATTTTTCTATATAAGACTAAAAACCCAAGACTTTTATCACATCATAGGCTGGTGTTTCATACGGGTGCGCCTCTTTTAACGCGGCAATGGTAGCATCGATAAATGCTTCATCTACCACCATTTCCACTCGCCATTCATCGACCATTTCTAAACTATCCTGTGTACCAATGTGCGGCGTACTACCTGATAATGGCATAAACTGACCGACTCCTTGTACCTGCCAACAGCATTGCTCATAGTTTCCAATCTTCCCAGCGCCAACAGTAAACAGAGCAGATTTCACTTGGTCTAACGCTGCATCAGGAATAAAAACGGTCAACTTATACATAGGTTTACCTCATAGAATGGTTTTGAATCTCAATCTGCTAGTTCTTAGATAAAGAAGGATGATCGGTCCATATATAACGTAGCAGCCAGTCTTTGGCATCACCTGCATAATCAATACCAATACGTGGGCGTAGTGATACAGGTGGCTGGCAGTCATCATCTTCTATCCAAACGTCTGATGTCGGCGAAATAGGCTTGCCATATAAATCGCGATCAATTTGCAAGCGTTTGGTCAATTTACCAGGGCCTGCGAACTGCTTAGGATGTGTAAATTGCTTATCCGGACTGAGTTGTTGCTCTTCGATCAGACGGTCACTATCATCAGTCAAAAACCCAGCGCGAATCAATACCGATTCAGGTGACTCTACAGAGCCGCTAATCAAATTTAGCATATGATGCACGCCATAGGTCAGATAGACATAGAACACGCCACCTTGCTCATACATAATCTCTGTGCGCGCCGTTCGAGTACCTGCATGTGAATGGCAGGCGGGGTCATCTTGACCAATAAAGGCTTCTGTCTCAGAAATACGCATTCGCAAAACTTTTTCTGATCCGTCGCTGTCGATCAGCTTTCTACAAACCACCTTACCCACCAAATCAGCGGCCACCACACAGGTTGGACGCGTAAACCAAGCTGGCTCTAAAACAGTTGATGAAGCAGTAGACATTAGCGAAACCTTTTCTTATTTTTATGGTCTAATTGATATGAGTAAGTACTAACAAATTAGCATAAAAGTAAGACAAGGTATCGAGGACAGTGTTGGCGCTATGTTTGATTTTTTATACGAGTTAAATGATAAGCCTATGGCTGAAGAGTGATACTGTTGATAAATGGATAGGAATTATAGTCTGTTATAAGTGGTTCTATTATAGCGGTCTGTTTTAGGTGGTCTGTTCATAAATTTGAAGGGTGAGATAACTGGTTCTGTTGGGGTATAGCTTTTGAAACCATTTTTCTTTATATTGTCACTTAGACAGGCTGGGCATTTGATGTATAGTGTCATTTGCATTTCACTATTTATCAATTTCTCAGCCTGTTTTTTTTCAGCCTACTTTTTGAACCACCACCCGGATATAAATGTAGCTATGAATAAAACAACTTTTAAAATATCGAAGATGGACTGCCCTTCGGAGGAAAACCTAATCCGAATGAAATTAGAGGGCCACTCGAATATTGAACATCTTGAGTTCGACATTCCTAACCGTCAATT
>NZ_CAJHAL010000065.1:0-3817 GCF_904846365.1 Psychrobacter nivimaris | reverse complement strand
AATCAGACTAGGATTCAAAAGGGTTTGGGCTATAAATCGCCAAGACAGGTGTGGTTTGACTTTTATCGTCAGGCTGCGTAACTAAAATCTCCCAAGTTTAGTTCTACGGGATTGACAGCAGGGGTCAACTCGATTATTAACTGGCATGGCAGTCGTTATGACTTGCAGTTAGAGAAGCAAAATATCTTGTTTTCTCCTGGTGTCGTGCCAAGCCTAGCGCTGATGATGAATGTCTTTACCGAGGTAGGCGAGGCCGTAATGGTCAACGATCCTATCTATACGCCTTTTATGAGCAAGGTTGAGCAAAATGGTCGTAAGCTCATAACCTCTGCATTAAAAGAAGTCGAAGGTAAATATCATTTAAACTTGACTGATATCGAAGCCAAAATCATCGAGCATGAGGTTAAGCTTTATCTACTGTGCAATCCACATAATCCTGGCGGGCGTGTATGGACGAGGGACGAGCTGGAAGCGCTACTTGCGATTTGCAAAAAGCACAATGTGGCGATTGTTAGTGATGAGATTCATCAAGATTTGACCTTGACTGGTCATACATTTACGCCATTTCTGACGCTGGCAGAAGGCTACGAGCACAATGTCGTAAGCCTGACATCAATGACCAAAACCTTCAACATCGCTGGTATCAAAGGCTCTATGATATTCGCTAAAGATAAGGCACTAATCAAAAAAATCAGTCAGCAGCAGCAATTAAATGATGAGTACGAGCTGAATCTATTTGCGTATACAGCCATGCGTAGTGCTTACGAGCACGGCGGTGAGTGGTTAGAGCAGGCGCTTAGTTACATCGAAGCCAACATTGAGTTGACGGTGCAGTTTTTAAATGAGCATTTGCCTGATATTAAAATCATGCGCCCAGAAGCATCGTACCTAATCTGGCTAGATTGCTCCGCATATAGCCAAGACGATCAGGCGCTGTATGATGCGCTTAGAGCTGCTAAAGTTGAGCTTAATGCTGGCATTAAATATGGCGAGGAAGGACATTTAAAAATGCGTTTGAATGTGGCCTGCCCTAAAGAAGTATTGATACAAGGGTTAAATCGTATGCACTCAGCTTTGAGTGATATTACGTAGTAGACCTAGCAAATGACTGATAAACAGAGAGGAAGATAGCTTGCTGATAATTGGGTTTGCTGTCTACTCTTTGCTTATTTTTATCCTTACTTAGGGAGTAATTATTCAAACTGAGGGTATGCGCGAATAATAATCGTGAATAATTAACCATCTAATAGCCAATAGAGGGCGTAAACTTGTTAAAATAGGGCACCAATTTATCTATTGATGGATATCGATTTATGACCACTGCTGCTGCCACTCCTGCAATCAAAGAAGATCGCATCTTAATCCTCGATTTTGGCTCGCAATATAGCCAGTTAATCGCTCGCCGTGTGCGCGATTCTGGGGTGTTTTGTGAGATGTTCCCTTATGATATCGACACTCAGCGCATCATCGATTTTGGCGCAAAAGGCGTCATTTTGTCGGGTGGCCCTGAGAGCGTCCACGCAGAAAACAGCCCGCGTATCAACGATGCGGTATTTGATCTAGGCGTGCCAGTACTAGGTATCTGCTACGGTATGCAAGCAATGGCAGATCGTTTTGGCGGGCAAGTTCATGCCAGTGATATCCATGAGTTTGGTGCGGCGACTATCGAAGTAAATGGTCACTCGCAGCTGACTGACGGCATCGAAGACAGCAAGACTGACGGCGCGGCTGCCAAACTAAACGTTTGGATGAGTCATGGTGACAAGGTTATCGAAGTACCTGAAGGCTTTGATATCATCGCTAGTACGCCAAGCTGTCCGATCGCGATTATGGCCAATGATGACAAGCAATACTACGGCCTACAGTTCCACCCAGAAGTCACGCATACGCTACAAGGTCAAGCGCTGCTTGGTCGTTTCGTGCATCAAATCTGTGGGTGTGCAGGTGAGTGGACGCCAGACAATATCGCTGATATGCGTATCGCACAGTTAAAAGAGCAAATCGGTGACAAGCAAGTATTGCTAGGTCTATCGGGCGGTGTTGATAGTTCAGTCGTTGCCGCGCTATTGCACAAAGCAATCGGTGATCAACTGACTTGTGTGTTCGTTGATAACGGTCTATTGCGTCTGCACGAAGGCGATCAAGTGATGCAAATCTTTGCAGAAAATATGGGTGTAAAAGTCATCCGTGTTGATGCTGAAGACTTGTTCTTAGATGCGCTAGCAGGCGAGTCTGATCCAGAGAAGAAACGTAAAATCATCGGTAAAACGTTCATCGACGTATTCGCTGATAGTGCGCGTCAAGTGAGTGAGCAGAGCGATGGTAAAGTCGTTGAGTTCTTGGCACAGGGTACGATTTACCCAGACGTTATCGAATCTGCTAAGTCGCATCAAGGCAAAGCACACGTCATTAAGAGCCACCATAACGTAGGCGGTTTGCCAGATGACTTGGCATTTAAGCTGATTGAGCCATTACGCGATTTGTTCAAAGATGAAGTGCGTAAGCTTGGTATTACTTTGGGCCTACCAGCCAAAATGATCTATCGTCATCCGTTCCCAGGTCCAGGTTTGGGCGTACGTATCCTTGGCGAAGTCAAAAAAGAATATGCGGATATCTTGCGTTTGGCTGATGCGATATTTATGGCAGAGTTAGAAAAATCAGGCTGGTATGACAAGACTGCACAAGCATTTGCGGTATTCCAACCAATCAAATCTGTCGGCGTGGTCGGTGATGGCCGCCGCTATGCGTGGGTAATCGCGCTACGTGCGGTTGAGACGGTAGACTTTATGACGGCACGCTTTGCGCATCTGCCGTATGATTTGATCGAGACTGTATCGAACCGTATCATGAATGAAATCGCTGAAGTATCACGCGTGACTTATGATGTTTCGAGCAAGCCACCTGCGACGATTGAGTGGGAATAACATCAAACTAAAGATCTGATTAGTTTGATATAGTAATAAAAAAACACTCAACTTGGTTGGGTGTTTTTTTGGTTTAGGGTCTAAGTTAGAAGGGTTAAAAAACATAGTAAATTTACGTCGCCAGAATTATTGGTTATTTTGCATACGACTATTTATAGTTAACTTACTCACAGAGTAGTGAGTAGTAAGCCTAAATTTTCTAATAAAACTTTTAAAGGAATTCTATATGAGCGCGAAGAAAACTACTGTAGCAGACAACAATTCTAACGTGAGAAACCCAAATAAAGGAACGAGTGGTACTAATAAAGCTTATGACCAAGCCCAAGGAAATCGAGGTAAGCAAATGAATCCTAATCGAAAAAGTAAGGGCTAGCTTTAACACTATATAGTCAGACGTTAAGTCTTCTATAACCAGAAGACTTAACTATTTATTTTTGGGATAATATATTAACTGAGGAATTATTATGTCTGAGTTAGCACAATTTCCGTCACAAGGTGATTTACTTAAGTTTATTTATAATGCAACAGGCATTATCCCATCTAAGAAAAAGTTCATCATCGATATTGATGTGGACGATAAAAGTTTACATAAAAGTCTTGATAGACTAGCTAAAGAAGAAGGTGATTTCTTAAAGAATTCTGAACAATATATTAGCGAGTTCAGGTCAGCAATATATGGCTTGTTTACGAATGCCATGTATAGCGGTACATTGTATGATCCACTCGTAGAATTGAGACCATCCCGAATTCTGTGTAACTGCCGTTTAGATTAAATGCTTGCTGATACGGTCATCAAACATAATCATAAAACGATTCAGAGCAGACGTCCAGTTACGGATTGGCATCGACACTTTTTGGATGCCTGCTGGGTTGCTTAGTACACCACTTTTTGG
>NZ_CAJHAL010000064.1:0-3857 GCF_904846365.1 Psychrobacter nivimaris | reverse complement strand
TGTCATCGAAGCTGTTCATGCTACCAGCCATTTGCTCGGCCAGTTTTTTAATGTCAGATTGAGTCGTCATTGCTTATTCTCCTGTTAATGGATTATAAGCAGTTACACAGTTTTTAGGAAACTCCCGAATTAGGACATAAGCAAATTCAGTTAATCAAGCTGTAGAAGTGAGTCAGTTTCTTAGTCATCGTTTTGGTGGCTTGGATACTGATCTTTTTTTTGAAAATCTTAGTAAGAATTAATATCTTACAAAGAGTTAAAACTGAGTGGTAGATAAGCCGTTAGAACCTATTTAATTATTTTTATAACTAGGTGGGAACTTCTCTTTTCCATATATCCATAAGAACTTATCAATATCTTTCGCATTTTTTCCGTTAAGATTATAATACGTAATAAAATCTAAAATCACTTGGTGAAATTTTTTAAAACTCTTTAAATCTTTCTTCTTAAAGTCTGAAAAACTATCTCTTTCCTTGTAGGCGATGAGTGTCTTTTCTACGAAGCTGTCATATATAGAATAATCTATTTGGTTATGCCAATTGCAATACTTAGTAGCAAAAGAATAAAAATTGATTTCTTTATTATTCTTTTTAGTACGAATGTTATGTCCAGTAGCGATTTGATGTACAAGCTCCGGATTTCCTGCCTTTATGTTTTCATCGACATCACATTCTAATATATGCTGAGCCACCTTGAAAACACTATAAATGCTAGTGCTATATAGCTCATTAATCACACTGACCTTTAAAATAATATCTTCAAGAGAAGTGTTATTTGGAAATGCTTCGAACAGTTTTATTATTGCACTATCTCCATACTTGTACCTTTCATCTAATTCGAATTTATCTATATACTGCTTTATTAAATCTTCAGTAGGTTCATCTAGAAAATCATTATTCTTCATATTCTTTCTCATATCATTTGAATTTTTGAATCATAGGACTTTTAAGTTACAAATACGGACTTACCATAATTATTGCACTTAGCCTAATATTATTCCACAAGAGTCTAGAATTTTTTCATTTAATTCAACTTTCTTTGGCTAGATATTTAGTAATCTCAAGTATATGTATTAATAAACTTTAACTACAGTTTTATAGTCAAATAATTTAACTACAATTCCGTAGTCAAAACCCACCACCCTATTTAGCAACTAAATAAACACTATCTTACGTACTGTTCGCCCAGCTCTGTTAAAGTAAGTCATGCAAACACCTTAACAAAAGGCTACCCGTCATGACCTTACTTGATACTCTAAACTTAACCTACCCTATCGTTCAAGCACCAATGGCAGGAGCAACCACACCTGAACTTGTAGCGACGGTCAGTAACTTTGGTGGACTGGGTTCACTAGGATCTGGTATGACTGATCCAAATGTTTTGACCAGCCAAATTAATACCATTAAATCGCTCACCGACCGTCCGTTTATGGTCAATCTCATGGTATTGTCTGAGCAAGAATCTACGACCTTTGATACCGAAATTCCCGCTTGGCTAAGTCAATACTATCAAGACAATAATATTGAATTTACACTACCTGAACGCCCAGCGCAGAGCTTCGCAGAGCAGCTAAAAGTGCTCTATGACAATCCCGTTCCCGTTGCCAGTTTTACCTTTGGCATTATCAGTGCTGAGCAAGTTCAGCGTCTGCAAAGTTTCGGCACACGCGTCATCGGTACCGCCAATCATCCACTAGAAGCGAAAGCATGGAGCGAAATTGGCGCAGATGCGGTATGTGTACAAGGGGTTGAAGCGGGTGGACATCGCGGTGGTTGGTTACCGCAAAGTGAAAGCGATCCATTGGGATTATTGACTTTGATTGCCCAAACCCGTGCCTGTACTGATATTCCTTTGATTGCAGCAGGTGGCATTATGACAGGACAGGATATCAAGGCAGTACAAGCGGCAGGTGCTGAGCTTGCACAAATGGGGACGGCGTTTTTGACCACCGACCAATGCGGTATCAATGATACTTATAAACAAGCCTTACTCGATGCCAGTCACAGCAGGCGCAGCTCAGAAACGCGCTTAACTCGACTATTTTCAGGTAAGCTCGCTCGTGGTTTATTAAACGATTATCTACGTGATTTTGCTCAATTTGAAAGCGCTGATGAGCTACCGCCCTACCCACAATTAAATGCCATGTCCAAATCTATGCGAGCTCATGCCTCTAAAAATATGGATGCAGAACATCAATCTTTATGGGCAGGACAAGGGGTAACTTTGGTCAAACGAGAGAGCACGTTTGAACTGCTTGAGCGACTGGTAAAAACGTTATAGGCTTAAATATTTTTATCAGTCCGCACTACTCTAATAAAAAATCTACCGCCGCAGCTGCATGAATAGCTGTGGTATCAAATACAGGTATCGGGCTATCAGCCTGTTTGATAAGTAAACCAATCTCTGTGCAGCCCAAGATCACACCCTCTGCCCCTTGCGCTGCCAAATCTTTAATCACTTGACGATAATACTCTCGTGAGCTGTCTTTAAACTCACCGACACACAGCTCTTTTTTGATAATGCGATGTACTTCTGCTCTTGCCTCATCTTCTGGTATCAATACTTGTAAACCCGCATCAATCAGACGCTGCTTATAGAAATCTTGAGTCATCGTAAACTGAGTACCAAGCAGGGCTATTTTGGTGAGATTTTGTTTTTTGATAGCATCAGTAGTCGCATCAGCGATATGAGTCAATGGCAAGTCTGTGGCGGAGCGCACGTCATCGACCAGTTTGTGCATCGTGTTAGAGGCAATCATGATTCCTTGTACGCCAGCTGCTTGTAGACGCTGAGCGCTGCTAGCCATTATCACGCCTAGCTCGTCCCATCTGCCTTGCTCCTGTAACGTATTGATCAACGCAAAATCCACACTATGAATCAACAAATCTGCTGAATGTAGTCCGCCAAGCTGATGCTTGATACCTTCATTAATCAGACGATAATAGCTCTCGGTACTCTCCCAGCTCATACCACCGATGATTCCTAATGTTTTTTGTTGAAAATCCCTTTGTTCTTGAACTGCCATACTATACCCCTAGTGGTTTTTGGTCTTAGTTATAGTAAGTTATCGTAGCAAAATCGACTGTTGAGAACGCGCTGTTTTTAGAGATATTCCTTTTAGAAATAACTTCTTCAAAAAGCTTTAAAACGCTGCCTTAAAGACAATAATCATATTAATAACATATCGCAAACCCTACCATTGATAATAACGATTTTACCCGTTCGGCATCACGGAGTATGATGAACACTGATAATTATCACTTCATTTACTACAACTACTCATTACCTGACTATTATATTTATACCGTATGCCCGCATCATAGGCTGGGCGTAGCTAACACTATGTAGGACAACCGAATACTATGGCCAACTTCCCCACTATCAGAATACGTACGCGCCGCAAATATTACCGCCTTATCTTTACAGGCCTGATGGCGATGATGATGTCACTGATTATCTCAACAGCCCTATTGGTGGTCAAACAAGGCTTTATCGACGGATTTTTTATGGAGTTGATGCATTCATGGGGACTGGCCTTTATGTTTGCATGGCCAAGTGCATACATCTGCGCCTATCTAGTACAAGAGCACGTGCTGAGTAGGATAGAGTTTTATTAAACAGTATCGATAGCTATCATAATTCTGAGTCATCGTCGTTATAAGATAGTTTAGATATAGGGCAAGCAAGTCAAGGTTCTATAGAGAATAGACTGAACTGGCCTAATGCCGTATTGAGAGTTTCCCAAACTTTGTGTAACTGCTTATAATCCACTAACAGGAGAATAAGCAATGACTAACCAATCTGACATCAAGAAACTGGCTGAGCAAATGGCCAGCAGCATGAAAAGCTTCGATGAC
>NZ_CAJHAL010000063.1:0-3861 GCF_904846365.1 Psychrobacter nivimaris | reverse complement strand
CATAAAGATTTAACTCAGCTGATAAATCATGCTTATTTGATTTTTGAAAACGTTCATGCGTTACTTTGTCTAGGTCATTTATGGACTTTGCAAGCTTAGATAATGCCTTCTTTGACGCTAAACTTTGGTCAGGGGATGATAAGGCTTGTTCATAAAATTCATCTAAATATTCGTGGAGCGCTATAAATTCATTTTTCCTCTTTTCCTTAAACTCTAAAATATCATGAATATTAACTTCTCCTGTCGGCACAGGAAGACAAGCAGCTAGGTCAATACGTAGAGTATTCCGTTCTTCGCTATAGTCTTCTAAAAGAAGGCACTTCTCTCCAAACTGTTGGATAACCCAATCTGTACCTTTATTTTCTTTGACTAAGTCTTTGGCAACTTTACTTTGGCAAGAAAGCATAGCGTCTGTATCAATCAACCCTGAAAGTTGAACTAAGGGGCGTTTTATAGCTCCAGCCGATATAAATTCCTCTTCTTGAGGTATGCCTATGTATACGGCATTATTAGCTGGAATAACCACCTCATCCCAGTAAAGAGCGTAATAACGCAATTCATCTATATTTAGATTTCGTTCTATTTGAAAACCTTCTGGCAGTCTATTTATGATGGCAGGTGCAGCTATTATTCCTCTGTTCAAGTATCTCTCCTTTATTGCATTAACTTCATTCTTGTTTTTATAGCATATCTAACTAGATTTCGTGTGCGCTCTATTTTATTTCTAAGTGTGGTGCTTGTGATTGTCTTATGCGCAGGTCTGATTTGGCTTGTATATCCTTACCCCAATTTGTTGCCCTAACTGCTACCAGCTGGCGGTAATTCTCGTCCTCGCTCATTTGTATGGCGTTCAGTGCTGACCTGTCTAACCAGCCTTGCACTAAATCCTTTTTATCTTCGTTATCGCTCATAGTCTTATCTTCCCTATTGTCATTTCACTCTTAAAATCTATCTGCTTGTTCGTCATCAAGATACTCTTTCATAGGTCGTTTGGTGAACTTACTAGGGTCTTTCTTGAGCCAAGTTGCCATATGCGTAATCCATGCACTAGACGAGCTGTTAGCAGGATTTTGTGGCATTACCAAGTGAGCGTAATCCGATATGAATTTCTTGCTATTCACAGCTCTAGCAATCTGTTTGGAGTTATAGGGATTGCTAGCTTCTGTATCAGTCTGATTATTTATCCAATCTATAGTATTAGGGTCACGGTTTTTTGGTGTTACCTTCTCTTTTTTCTTCTGTTTGATGCTAAACCAAAAGCCAGCAACCTTACGTCCTTCCTTGTATTGCTTGAGTTCAACAGTGATATCAGTATGCTTGTTTATTTGCTCTATAGCAGGACTTACTACTATGCGTTTGAAATTATCCATGCGTGGGTACTGGTAAGGACTTAACCCTAACTTACTCTTAAATTCATTAAGTTCCATTTTGGGTGTTTTTGGCTGACTTTTCCATGCAACCAACACCTCATAAAGCCTTAAGGCATAACCACTTGTAAGTTGGCTTACTTGCTTAATCTCATAACTTGTTAAATTCTTCTCAAGCTCTGTAATTAAAGGGATTACAACCCTAGAAAAAGTAAGTTCCACTACTGCTTGATTATCAATGTAAGCAACATCTGAAACCCAACGGCTGGTAATATTAGCTACCCCATTACCCCTTTTCTCTTGGTAGCTGAACTGTCTTGCAAATAGTGCCTTACAAGCGTCTTTTAAGCCTTCATAAGCTGTTGAACGGCTGCTTATATCGAACTGCTTGATATAGTCTTCAGCAAACACCTTTATAGGTTTATCAAAGGCTATGTAATCAAGCTCATTTTTATGTGTATGCTCTCTAATTACAACGATAGCCAACAATAACAATCTTTGCTCAACCAGTGTTAGGTTGTAAGTCGCTTGAATAAGTGAGTTTTCTTTCACCACTAATGAATTACAATTCATTTAACTATGCCTTTTTTTTGAATAGTTTTAACTATATAGCATATAATATAGTTAAATGCTCGGAATTTATAGTTTTTAAAATCGGAATTTATAGTTTTTAAAGTCAGTTATGCTCGGAATTTATAGTTTTTAAAATCGGAATTTATAGTTTAATGGGCTCTGTATCCATTGGTAATAAAGGGATGTAGCGCTTCGATAAATAGTACAAATATCTTTTACAAATAAACAAATAGGATTTCTTTGTTTATTTGAAGAATAAAGAACAAAAGAAAGAGCATCTAAATTGAAATATCTTTGTCTTTATCCTGAGTTTTTGGGTCAGGTAATCTGTCAATTATCTCTGGCTCTTTCATTAATTTGTTTTTAACCACTCGCACAGCTTCATGGTCTTTCGAATTTCTGGTTACTTTCAGTACCCAATCCACTTTAACCCTTTTAGACCTTGGTAATGTCTTATAGAAACTGTTCCATTTGTCTCTATATTCCGTTGTAACCGACCTCTGACTTGCTTCTGATAACTCCATAGCTTTTTTACTTTCTTCCCTCTCTACAGCGATTTTACGGCTTTCTAGCTGTATCAGCTCATTAATCCTTTTAATTTCATCTTCGGTTAGACCCTTAGTAGCCACCAAGTAAGGTTCAACATGCTTTTTTAGGTCTTCGTAGCTACTTTCAGCAATCTTTTTATCTAATTTAGCTCTCTCATAATCATTCAAGATGCTCTGTGCAGCCTTAACCGTAGGTTCTACTTGGTTGATAACTGCTGATGTGACCTTTTCGCCATAGCTAGCCTTACTCTCCAGTAGTTCAGGTTTAGGTGGTTCTGCTTTGATACTGAAGTTTCGAGCGTTGTTGATGTCGTGGTAATACTCCTTGATGCTGGTATGTTTGGCTTTAGAGCCTTCCTTGCCCCTAGTTAGCCCCAAGTCAGCGACCGTATTGGCAAAATCGGTCTGCATCTTGTTTAATTTAGTCCGACCACCTAGAAACTCTTTGCAGTTGAGCTTCCCTCTTTGGTCAATGGGAACAACATAAGCGACTAAATGCGGTGTAGTTTCGTCCCTATGAAGGCTCATACCAGCGATATTTTTCTTACCATGCTTGTCATAGAGCCACTGACCAGCTCGCTCAAAAAAATCGTATTCCTTGTCTGTTCCCCAGCCTTCCCAATCAGGACTGGCAGTTATCAAATACTCAATACATAGAACAGCGTCAGACCGTCTTTTTTCAGGGAGTAAATCTTGTATTGCCTGTTTGACCGCTTCAGGGGTAGCAACGGTATGTTCATTTTCAGAGCTACGATTAGGGTCAGCATTAGGCGTATCTATCGTCCTGTAGTTGTGTGCAAGACTCCCGCCAATGTTCCCCATTGTCTTTAATTTTGCAGTCCTTAAAATTGCATAGTTCATAGCCACCTTTTCCCTGTTAATTGTGTGTAGTTTTTCAAAGGTGTACTCACTACACCTTTATATTATAATTAGCAAAGCTAGATTAAGATATAAAGGTTACTTGAGCAAGGGGCGAACCCCTTTGAACCCCAAAAAAAACCACAGCCAATAATTTATATTGGCTGTGGTTTTAAGTAACCATTCTTTCTAGCATCTGATAGGTATGCTAATTTTAAATTTTTCTCTGCTGGTTGAAAAGTGCGAGTTGTTTTAGCTGTCACTCTCACAGTTGACATTAAAGCACCAGCAATGGTTGCTATAGGTAATGTAAAGCCACTTGCAAAATCTAGCCCCGTACTGGCAGCTAGACCTGCACCAGCAGCAGCACCTATCCATATATCTCGACCATAAAGATTTAACTCAGCTGATAAATCATGCTTATTTGATTTTTGAAAACGTTCATGCGTTACTTTGTCTAGGTCATTTATGGACTTTGCAAGCTTAGATAATGCCTTCTTTGACGCTAAACTTTG
>NZ_CAJHAL010000062.1:0-4225 GCF_904846365.1 Psychrobacter nivimaris | reverse complement strand
CAAAAAGTGGTCGATGCCAATCCGTAACTGGACGTCTGCTCTGAATCGTTTTATGATTATGTTTGATGACCGTATCAGCAAGCATTTAATCTAAACGGCAGTTACACAGAATTCGGGATGGTCTCGCCGTATTCCATATATATGCGATTGACTATCTAACGCTAGAGAATATTACCGATGTAAGCCAAGCTTTCTATAACAAAATCCCGTTAGCGCAAATGTATCCAACTCCTAGACGACCAGTCTATTTTTAAGTATAGTGTCTTTGTTAGTCGATAACCTCTAAGCATCATTATCATGATATCGTTTCTACTAGAAGAAAAAATACATTGATGAGTGATCCCAATGACATGATGTTTATCATCGGTTATTCATACTCTTAATACACTTATACATAAATTAAATCATAAATATATAAAGGAAATCATCATGCGTAGTGCTATTCATAACAGCTTTGGCAAACCCTCCAACGTATTAAGCGTTGGCGACAGCCCCATGCCCCAGCCTGCTGCCAACGAAGTCCGTATCAAAACCATTCTCTCCCCTATTCATAACCATGACTTGCTGACCGTAAGTGGTCAATACGGCTATAAGCCTGAAATGCCAGCCATCGGTGGTAGTGAAGCGCTAGGTATTATCGATGCTGTGGGTGATGACGTCACAGATCTAAGCGTCGGCCAGCGTGTTGCGTGCGCCAGTGTGCACGAGACGTGGGCAGAGTATTTTGTTGCACCTGCTAGCATGGTATTTAACATGCCTGATAGCATCGAAGACGAGTTGGCTGCCCAGCTGATCGCTATGCCGCTGTCTGCCCTAATGCTATTAGAATTCTTAGAAGTAGATAAAGGTCAATGGATTATTCATAACGCGGCAAACGGCGCTGTCGGTAAAACCCTTGCCATGCTCGCAGCAGCACGCGGTGTAAATACGATCAATCTCGTACGTAGTAAAGACGCGATAGAAGAGTTGACCTCACTCGGCATCAAAAACAATGTCGTCACTGCTGATGATGACTGGAAAGACCAAGTTCGCGCTATCATTGGTGATGACAAAATTACAGCAGCCGTCGATTCAGTCGGTGGTGAGTCGAGCAATGAGCTACTATCGTTACTGGGTAGCAAAGGAACACTGGTCTCATTTGGTATCATGTCAGGCAAGCCAATGGCACTAGACGCTGGTAGCTTGATCTTTAAGCAAGCGACTGTCAAAGGATTCTGGGGCAGCAAAACCAGTCAAGAGATGGATCTCGAAAACAAAAAACGTCTAATCGATGAGCTACTAGAACGCGCTTCGAACGGCGATCTAAAACTACCGATTGAGGCTATCTATAGTCTGGACGACATCACGACTGCCGTCTCTGGAAAAGTACAATCAAGCAAAAAAGGTAAAGTTATTCTAAAGCCTTAAGTGATACTCTAACCTTGCATTGATTGTCATTGAAGGCATCATAAATATGAAAAGTCCATTTGTATTACTCGTCAGATAATACTATGGGCTTTTTTATTTTAACCGTGCTGTTGTCATGATGATTTCAAAGTAATTAGTTTCATAAGCAATTACCTATCAACCCAAATAATAATATTTAATAAGGATATAACTATGTCAAACGATACAACCTTCAAAGCCTTAGTTGTCGAAGAAACCAGCGATGGTGAATTCAAAAAAAGCATCCAAGAGCGCAAAGTCAGTGACTTGCCAGAAAATGACTTGCTCATCGAAGTGCATTATTCATCGTTAAACTTTAAAGACGCAATGTCAACCACGGGTAATAAACGAATCACCAAACAGTACCCGCATACCCCAGGTATCGACGCAGCTGGCGTAGTCGTCAGTGACAAGTCAGGCACGTTTACTGTAGGGCAAGAAGTATTGGTATTCGGCTATGATCTCGGTATGGACACAGATGGTGGCCTTGGTCAGATGATCTCAATCCCCGCAGAGTGGGCACTGGCTTGTCCAGAAACGCTCACCCTAAAAGAAGCAATGACATATGGTACTGGCGGCTTAACCGCAGCGCTAAGTGTCCAAAAGTTAGAAAAAATGGGCGCAAAACCAAGTGATGGCCCAGTTGCTGTGACTGGTGCAACGGGTGGTGTAGGTACGATCAGTATCGCTATTCTAAAGCAGCTCGGCTATGAAGTGATTGCATTCTCAGGTAAGCCAGAGCAAAGCGATCATCTAAAAGCAGTGGGCGCGAGCGAAGTACGTCATCGCGATACCATCAATGAAATCGGTAACAAACCTGTCGGCCGTGAGCTATGGGCCAATGCTATTGATACCATCGGCGGCGACTACTTACCCAACCTGCTCAAGCAAACCAAATCTGGCGGTGCAGTGACCAGCTGTGGCCTAGCAAGTGGCGCTGATTTTTCGATGTCGGTGATACCTTTTATCACCCGCGCGGTGTCGCTATTGGGTATCGACTCGGTCTATATTCCATTGGCTGACAAAGAAGCCATTTGGAAACGTGTCGCCACCGATATGAAACTGCCTAATCTTGAAAGCTATGGTGAAGAGATTACGTTAGAGCAAACACCAGAATACCTAGATCGCTTTATGTCTAGCAAGGTGGTTGGGCGTTATGTGGTGAATGTGAAGGGCTAAGTTTTTAAGAGTTAGTGTTATAAGTAAAAGGCAGCATTTCTTTTGAGGTGCTGCCTTTTTTTCTAAAAGACTTTTTTGATTATGTGTCATATTTCCAATGAAAGAGCAGTTTTGCTAAAAGTCTAGTATCCATGATGCTTGTAGAGCAAGATTTAAATGCTTTCTTATTTTTCTTAAACATAGTTTTCAGTTCTTCATCACTTTTATCAGAATAAAAATCAGGAAAAGCACCAAAATTATTCATAAACACACCCCATTTGAATGCTAATTTAAAATCTTTCCAACCTTGTAGGTTACCATTCTTATTAGGCTGTGATAACGCTACTAGCATATAGTCTTCTATAAATTTGATTTGACGATTACCTGCTGAATATCTAATAGTTTCAAAAGCTTGTTTCATTGCCACAAGCGATTGTTCAAACTCTTTATCATAGTAGAAATTTAAACCATCTATCCAATGTTTTAACCATGGGAAAACAATATCATTACCAACTTCTTGATACTCATTTAACCAATTTTGATAGCCAGATTTCTGCTTTAGAATTTCATAACCATCAATACAGTTTGCAATATTTTTCATATAATCTTTAATATTTGGTTCGACTATAATGCCTTGAAAAAACTCAATTATAAAACTAGGTGCATCATTATTAGATTTCAACAAATTCAACAAGTCTTGTTGAACCTTATAGATATCTTTATCAGGATTTTGGTTATTATCGGCAGAATGCACTTCAAGGTATCTCGATTGGGCCCACATAAGACCTTTAGCAATAAACTCTTCAGATTTTATGCAGTTATTAAAAAACTGGTCTATTAAAGTGACTTTGAACCAACCTTTATCTGTAGTCTCTTGCAACTCTGCATTTATTGCCTGATAGCTTTTATCATTATTAACAGCTGAAAAAATTATTTGGAAATCAGTATTTATTGACTTAAAATAACCCCTTAATTTATTTAATAAATCTGTTACTTCCTCTTCTTTATAGTTGTCATACATTTTTTTTAAGCAGTAGGTAGAAAACCTAGCTATCAATAAGAAAAATCTATATTTTTGCTTCCTATCCTCATCAATATTATGAAACCTAAAAGCTCTATCAAAGACATCTAGAATATTTGGAAATGGTGGCAGCTTAACTGTCGCACTTGCCCAGTTTTTTACGTTAGCTAAATCTTTTTCAATTTGATCGAACTCCTTGTTGCCGCCGTTATTAATAGTGTTATGAAACTCTTCTTGGCTTTTATTTTCACAAGTATATATCCATTCAATAATAGTAGATAATGGGGTCGTATCTTTATATTCTAGATACCAAAATGTATTAGTGGATGAGATAGGAGTATCAAAAAAAGCGCTATAATATTGCTTATATTTAAAAACTGAAAGAGTTGCTCGATATAAAAAAACTTTACTTATTAGATAGTATAGCGACTCTTTTTTTCCTAAATGAGTATGCTCAGTTAATACAGTCTGAGTATATATTTGAAATAATTCTACGAGAGTTTCCCAAACTTTGTGTAACTGCTTATAATCCACTAACAGGAGAATAAGCAATGACTAACCAATCTGACATCAAGAAACTGGCTGAGCAAATGGCCAGCAGCATGAAAAGCTTCGATGACA
>NZ_CAJHAL010000061.1:0-4465 GCF_904846365.1 Psychrobacter nivimaris | reverse complement strand
ATGTCATCAAAGCTGTTCATGCTACCAGCCATTTGCTCGGCCAGTTTTTTAATGTCAGATTGAGTCGTCATTGCTTATTCTCCTGTTAATGGATTATAAGCAGTTACACAGTTTTTAGGAAACTCCCAACAATCTTGAGCTTAGCCGTAATTCCGCTCAGAATGATTTATTTGGTGATTTAACCCCTGGTCAGAAAGACGACTATCTCATGCACTACATGCTCAATATTGAGAGCAAAGACTCGCTACTTAACGTGGCTGATTTTGCCACTCCTTTTGATTATCAGCTAAAGATAACTGCCGACAGTGCTGGTGCTTATACGGTACAAAACGTCGATCTTATCGATACCTTTAACTATCTCATAGGTCTAAAGGTTAGAAATATAGACTATCAGCTAGATCGAGGATTTGTACAGGTAGATGGGCACTTGCGTACAGGTGAGCTAGTGACTGTATTTTGGCGTGACTGTGAACAGATTGGCTATGATGAGCTGGACAAGACGCTACAGAAGCTACGCATCAATGCTTTAGATAGCGAGTATCAGCAGATATATGTCAATGGCGATCATAACATCAACACCAAGCTGACCAGTACCGATGGTAATGAGAGACAACTAAAAGTCCGCTCAATAGAGCAGGTATTCCTTGAGCGCATGTTTGCAGAGTAAGTTATGGCTAATCCCAGTAAAAAGAAAAGCAAAAAAATAAACTTCCATGAGCAGCTGGTACTCACGCAGTGGCTATGGTCAAAGTTTAATCCTGACAATATCAAAGGTATGCATACGCTATTGGATTTGCCTGTCCATGAAGGCATTGAACACGAAGGTGAGGATGCAGGTCAAACCAAGTTTTTCACTGAGCTGACCAGAGACTTAGTCGATAAACAGACTTTAGATATCGACACCCTAAGGCGCTATGATAGAAATATCGTGCGTCACTGGCTACAGATTAGTGAAGCTCGCAATGAGCAAGCTAATAGTGAGCTGAATTTAAAATACTTTCAGTATCTGTCATTATTATTTACGGAGTATTATTTAGATCAGTACTTCAATCATTCTGAGCAGATGCTAGAGGAGTTGAATGCTACCGTAGTTGCCTATAATGAGGAAAAAAGCGATAGCGAGATATTACAACCGTATGTAGCCAATGACTTAAATAAGGTTGCGTATTGGAGTGCCACAGGTAGCGGCAAGACATTACTGATGCATATTAATATTTTGCAGTATCAGTACTACACTGAGCACGCCAGCCATAATGATAAAATCGAGCAGATAATTCTACTGACTCCTAATGATGGGCTCAGTAATCAGCATCTTGAAGAGTTCAAGCTGTCTGGTATCGAAGCCATGACATTCCAAAAAAACAAATCCCGTGACCAGTTTTTAAAATACGTGCAAATTATTGATATCCATAAGCTAGCTGAAAGAGATGGTGATAAGACGATAGCGGTAGAGTCACTAGAAGGTCAGAACCTTGTACTAATCGATGAAGGTCATCGTGGTACGAGTAGTGCTGGTGTATGGATGAGCTATCGTGATACGCTGACAAAAGATGGCTTTAGCTTTGAATATTCAGCAACCTTTGGTCAAGCGATTAATAAATCCAACAACGTCATAAAGCAAGAAGAAGAAGAAATAAAAACCAAAGCAAAAATGCACTTTGGTACTAAGGCATTAACAAAACTAGACGATGCTCAGCTAAAGGCTCTAAATTTAGATGAGCTAGAAAAGCAAAAAGCAAGGCGCGGAGCCTTGCGTGAAGTCTATGCAAAAAATATCTTGTTTGACTACTCGTACAAGTATTTTTATGATGATGGCTATGGTAAAGAAGTCAATATTCTCAATATGAAAAAAGGTGAGACACAGGATAATCAGCAGCTGTATCTCACCGCCTGCTTATTGGCTTTTTACCAGCAGCAGCACCTTTATCAAAATAACGTCGGACGTCTTAAGCAATTCAAAGTTGAAAATCCCCTTTGGGTATTTGTCGGTAATAAAGTAAATGATGATGATTCAGATATTTTGACCATCATCAAATTTTTAGCTGACTTTTTAGACAGTCATCATAAAGCAGAAACCATCAACTGGATTCATGATTTTATTACCAATAAGTCACGCTTAGTCGATAACAAAGGTAACAATATTTTTGTTAATCGTTTTGCTCCATTACATGGTAGAGACGCTGAAGCTATTTATCAAGATATACTCAGCCAGTTCTTTAATGCAGGGAGTAATCAGCGCTTAAACGTTATACGAATCACTCAGAACACAGGGGAGCTGCGTCTACAAATTGGTGAAAATACACCGTTTGGCGTGATAAACGTAGGCGATGAAAAAGGCTTGTTTGATCATTGTGAAAAGCTAAGCGATAACCATTATCTTAATACGCGTACAGACGAATTCACTCCGACGCTATTTGATACCATCAACGATGATAATAGCAAAACCAATCTGCTCATTGGCTCACGTAAATTTACCGAAGGTTGGAGTAGTTGGCGAGTCTCGACTATGGGGCTATTAAATATGGGTTCCGGTGAAGGCTCCCAAATCATTCAATTGTTCGGTCGAGGTGTACGTTTAAAAGGTGAGGGGTTCTCACTCAAGCGAACGCCGCACAATATTTATAGTAAAGCTGAATATAAAGACCTGTATCTAGATTTACTACAAACGATTAATATATTTGGCTTACATGCTGACTATATGGAAAAGTTCCGTGACTATCTAAACGATGAAGGTATCGTCCTTAACCAAGATTTAGTTACTTTAGATTTCAACACCAATCGTATAGCAGCGCCGCATAGACTCAAAACTTTGACGCTTAAAGATGGTTATAAAGACAATCAGCCAAATGGATTCAAGGCACAGGTTAAGCTGTCGCTATTTGAAATTCCTGATAAGTATCAAGGCAAGATTAAAAAACCGTTTGTTATTTTAGACTTATATCCACGACTCCAAGCCTATCATACCGATAAGCGCAAGCGTAATAATGACTTAAAAGACAAGCGTCAAGAGCATGAGATATCGCCTGATATCATGCCCTTCTTTGATTTTGACAGTTTATATTTACAATTACAGCAGTATAAGATGCAACGTGGCTATACCAACATACGTCTTGGTATCGACGAGCTTAGAGCGTTCTGCTGTAAGCCAATTAAGAATACCCATGATGACTGGTATAGGCTATTGGTAGATAGCGAAAAGCTGACGAAAGATGTAGAGGGTATACGCTTTCAACAAAGCATTTTATTAGAGCTGCTACAAGCGTACATGGACAGATTTTACAAAACCATGAAAAACGCATACGAAGGTCAGTACTATGAAGTGACAGAGTTTAATGTCGGTGACGATGATCTGCCTATTCACATGTGCGACAAATATGTCTTTACATCAAAAGAAGGGTTTAATGGTGAGGCAGAAGAGTACTTTAAACGCCTTACCAAGTTACAAGATATAGTCAATGATGGACAGCTAGAGAAGACAGTCAACTGGCAGGACGGTAGCTTACGTACAGTCGTATTTGACAAGCATCTGTATTATCCATTGTTCAGCAAAAATGATGATAGCTTGCCATTTACTTGGTCGCCTTCAGTATTTGATTATGACAGTAAGGGTGAGAGTAGCGAAGTCAAATTCGTCGATGATCTACAGCACTATATCAATTCTGATAAACAGATTGATGCGCTTAAAGATTACCATATCTATTTACTTCGTAATCCCGATAACCGTTACAAAGGATTAGGTTTTGCACTAGCAGGTAATTTTTATCCAGACTTTTTATTGTGGTTAGTACACAAAGAGACGGGTGAGCAGTACCTGACCTTGATTGATCCTAAGGGTATCCGCAACATGAATACTGATGATGCCAAAATTAATCTATATAAAGAAATAAAAACCCTTGAGAGCCGCTTAGAAGATAAGCTGATACTAAATAGCTTTATTTTGACCACGACGCCAATGAAAGAGTTGATAAATAACTCATTGAGCGAAGATGAGCTTAAAGAGCGAAATGTGTTGTTTATGGTAGGTAATCAAACCGCTTATTTAAATGATATGTTTGAGGGGATTTTGAGCTGAAGGCATCTTTAGTTATAGGTAATTAACATAATGGCCGACATGGTAGTTATTACTATGTCGGCCATTATGTTTAATAAATAAAGAATACCTATAAACTGAGCATAATTTTCTTATAAATAATAATGGTTAAGATTTAAGAATATCTTGATCTGCAAAGCCCAAATCTTTCAAAAAAGAAGTAGCTTCATCATCATTCCTAAAAATCATTGCTTTAGACAAGTCGGAAGAATGACATAAAAAGTGTGGCTTGGGAGTTTCCTAAAAACTGTGTAACTGCTTATAATCCATTAACAGGAGAATAAGCAATGACTACTCAATCTGACATTAAAAAACTGGCCGAGCAAATGGCTGGTAGCATGAAAAGCTTTGATGACATCAAAGACTTCCAAAAGC
>NZ_CAJHAL010000060.1:0-6014 GCF_904846365.1 Psychrobacter nivimaris | reverse complement strand
TCATCGAGGACTGCATGAGCTGCTTTTGAAAGTCTTTGATGTCATCGAAGCTTTTCATGCTGCTGGCCATTTGCTCAGCCAGTTTCTTGATGTCAGATTGGTTAGTCATTGCTTATTCTCCTGTTAGTGGATTATAAGCAGTTACACAAAGTTTGGGAAACTCTCAGATATCAACCCTATCAAATATCCAGTCTATCCAGCTAATTACCGTCTTACACCTTCGAGGAAAAGTTGTTGTTTCTTTACCAACATTGTAGAGTTTACAGTGCCTTATTAGTTCTTGAATCCTATTCGTAGAAGGGCGTTCACCTTGTTGCAAATAGTCTTTCATAACTATATTAAAGGGTTCATGAGCCAAGATAAGGCTTACTAGCTCGAATTGTCTTTGTTGTAAAGGTAACCCAAATATTTTTTCACCTTTTTTTGTCAGATTGTATTTTTGATCTTCATAGGTTGTTAAATCGAGGTAATTGGTACTTGTGCCATAGTAACTTGCTTGCCTTATCACGAAACCAAACTCTTCTGAAATCTCTGCCTTAGTCATGCTTTCATTTTTTAGATAAAGTAATTCACATAGGTTGATTACTTTATTCAAATCATCCGATTGAGGAAAAGGAGAGTTGGGGTCTTCTACTATTGTAGTATTGTCCGTTATATATTGGAGTTTTTCTAAGCTTAAAGAGTCTTTTATAATGCTATATTTTGCCTCTTTAACCATCTTAATAGATTCAGGTTTCTCTAATTGCTCAAATTCATATTCCCGTAAATAGAAATCGCCATCGGAATAGGTTAAAAAAATATTCCGTACTTTCTTATCTATATTTTGCTCTTCAAGCTTTGCAGTCCATGCCCTATAAGGATAGTAAACCTGCCTTACTAAGAAGTTATCGTGCATAAGATTTTTAACTTCAATAAGGTATATGCAGCTTTCAGACTCAAAACCACCATCTATTTCGATTTGAGAGCTTGATACTGAAAGACTTACGTTACTTAGCTGAAGACGGAAATCCCCTGTCCTCATTCTTCCACCAATTACGTGTGTAATGTAATCTTCTTCAAAAAATGAGGTTAATATACCGCATGCGTTTGCACATAAAAGAGCAGTTGTTTCACTACTAATATTTTCAATATCAATAGCTGTTATATGATCGGGTAGCTTATTTGCCCCTATCGTTTCTAACTTACTGTCGTAGAGAATATCTTCATATACATGGAACTTACCGATTACATAAGTTCCAGTAGTTATGGGTAGAATAGACAGACCGTGTTCAATAAAAATTTTAGGGCGTTTTGCTCGGAAATCAAACTTCGCCATTAGTCTTGCTTCATGATATCTGTTGATCGTCTTTGAAGAAATCTCAAACACACCATCACTTTCTATCCTTTCAATAATAGACAGCTCTGAAAAAAGTATCTCCCAAGCCTCATTAACACTTAGTTTTTTTCTAGCTTTAGTCATAATTTCTTACCAATACCTCTGTAACAGAACCACGTTTACTAGCTACAGAGTTTATATGGCGCTTAGCGCCAACCTCTATTATTTCAAAATCTTTATACAAGTCTTTTATAAAAGGCGTGGCTGAGTTTGAAAGTAAAAATCTTATACCTTTTTGGTTTAGTTTAACGCAAACATCCCTTATTCTTTCCTGTTGCTCAGAGCCAAATCCTCCTTCAACATACCCTGTGAAGTTGGAGCTTTTTGATACTGGGTCGTATGGTGGATCAAGGTAAACAAAAGAACCTTTACGCGCACCTTTTAAAGCATCCTCAAAATCACCGCTTAACAGCTGTATATCATTGTCATTTAAGTACCTGCTAACAGCTCGTAATACGGTCTCATTAATAATATTAGGATTTTTATAGCGTCCGAATGGTGTGTTAAATTCACCAGAGCTATTTACTCTGTAAAGTCCGTTAAAGCAGGTTTTATTAAGATATATTACCCTTGATGCACGTTCTAATGCAGATAGCTGTTCAAAACCTTCTTGTCTATCTTGGGCTCGAATACTGTAAAAATATTCAGCTTCATTTTGATGTTTGGATAAATCTTTTATTAACTCTTCTACGTTGTCCTTGACCACTTCATATACGTTAATTAGTTCAGAATTATAATCATTGACCACAGCTTTTTTAGGCTGCTGATTAAAAAGTACAGCACCACCACCTATAAACGGTTCATAGTATGTAGAGATATTACTAGGGATCAAAGGTTCAATGTCGGTCATCAGCTGTCGCTTACCACCCACCCACTTCAAGAATGGCATAACTAACTTATTTTTGGCTCTTGCCACTTTTTACCTCTTTCTTCAAATTATATCTAGGTTATTCGCTCGCTATCATAACATCATCTTTGTTTTTATCATCAATTGACATGGACGCTCGAAGACATCCAAGCAGATAAACCTAGGCTTCATCTTCTAACTATGACAGATTGACGGTTGGTAAAGTAAGAAAAATGACAGCGGATAGCTTCTTCAAGTCAACTATATGAACCAACAGCCTACGAGCAACAAATTATCACCTATTCCAAAATATATAATTTTGTCGGCGTAAGCCTATCCTGCGATAGACAAATGGGGTCATTTTGTCGGCTATCGCCTATCCTGCGATAGACAAATGGGGTCATTTTGTCGGCTATCGCCTATCCTGCAATCAAATAAAATAGGTAAAAAGACATACCTAAGCTACTTGGATAAGAGCCTTAAGTTGTCTTAGGTTGTTTTAAGTTGTTTTAAGTTGTCTTAGGTTGTTTGATTAGATTCTTTTACAAAACTTGGTTGTTTTAAGTTGTCTTAGGTTGTCTTAGGTTGTTTTAAGTTGTATTTGGTTGTATGGTCTTATCTAAACTAACTAAAGGGGTAACGTATGGCTAAATCCAAGCTAACTAAACAAGCAATACGTTTTTTGGTTCATACATACGATGATGAAACTACCAATCATACTTTTCACGAAGTAAGAAAAATGATTGAAGACAAATTTAAGATAACCGTCACCTATGAAGCAATCCGAAAAAGTTATCATGCTAACAAAAACGCTTTATCAGCTGAAGATAGTAAAGACAATAAAGTTGCTGATGGGAATGGAGTTAATCCTACGTTCAGCACTGAAGCAAAAAAACCATCTGTATCAATGTCCAAACTTAGGGATATTGTTAAGGGAAAATCAACCAGCAAAAAAGACTTTGATACTAGCTATGAAGATATAACTACAGAAGAATTAAACTATCTCTTTTCTTCTTCAGAGAACGATTAGAGTAATGCTATTGATAACTTAAGTTATCAATAGCAGTTTTTGGCTCTTTTCTTCTGTTTGTTTTTTTAGTTATCAACAACCAAAAAGGATTTTAATGCTTTTAGACACGCTGTAAGCCTTGATAGTAAAGGGCTGTAGAGTCCATTCAAGGACGTTTAGTTACCATTAAAGGACACTATTTATATCTTGACCTTGAATAACAATAGATACTTATTCAAGGACGTTTAGTTACCATTGAATGACTTATATTTGTACTGACCTTAAATAACTATTGCTGAAGTTGGTGTGAGTGTTTTTTTGATTAAATCAGTGCTTTTTTCTTTTAGCTTTTAGAGTTATCAACAACCAAAAAGGCTTTTAATGCTTTTAATAGCTTTTAAATGCTTTTAGACACGCTGTAAGCCTTGATTCCATTAGCCTACAGACTCCATAAGGTGACGTTTAGTTACCCATAAGGTGACGTTTAGTTACCCATAAGGTGACGTTTAGTTACCCATAAGGTGACGTTTAGTTACCATTATGAGACAAATTATTTCTTGTCCCAATAGTGACAGTTTGTATAATGTCACCTATAGAGTATAGGTTGAAGTGACTTAAGGAACAAGGATGAAACCAAAGACAAATTTAGTAGTTAAAACCAATCAATTAAATCAGGCGTTACAAACCTTATCACTGGCTGAGGTACGTATTATTCAGTTGGCCATAGTTGATGCTAGAGAAACAGCCACGGGATTAAGCACAGACAAGCCGTTACGAATTGATGCCACTCGCTATGCAGAGGTATTTGGAACTACACGGCAAAATGGCTATAAGCGCATGAAAGAGGCTGAAGAAACCTTATTCAACAGACGTTTTACCTACCTTGATGATAACGGCAAGCCCATTAAAAGCCGTTGGTTGCAGCAGGTACAATATCATGATGGTGAGGGTGCAATAGACCTAGTATTTACTCTTGCTGTTGTAGAAGGTATAAGCCGTATCAATGGTTTAGAACAGTTTTTTACCTCATATTTGCTAGAGCAAACGACACAGTTTGATAGTGTTTATTCAGTACGCCTTTATGAGCTACTGACGCAATGGCGCGCAGCCAAAAAAACTCCATGCTTTCAGTTAGAAGTTTTTAGAAACCAGATGGGCTTAGGAATCAATGAATACAAGAGAATGAACGATTTTAAGAAACGCGTTTTAGATCTTGCTACAGATGAGATTAACGAAAAATCAGACCTTAAAGTCAAGTATGAGAACGTGAAGCAGGGGCGAACAATTATAGGTTTTAAGTTCACTGTTCATGAAAATCCAAAAGCTAAAACCGATAAAGCAGATAAGCTGCGTGATGTTGATACTGCTGATATGTTCACGATTGAAGGGCTAAATGATAAACAGCTAGGGCGTATCGTTCGCAATCCTGCTTTTATGGCGGAGTACAATCATTTAGTAACCCCGACTAGCCCAGCTGGGCAGTCGCAGCAAGGATGGGAGTTTGAGATGATTAATCGCCTAAAAAAAGACGCTTCACAGTTTAAGAAGCGTCCAATTAGAGATTATCTTGAGTATTAGATAACTGAAACGAACCTAATCTATAAACATTTTTTAAAGGCTTATAACTATGATAAAAATAGAGAATTTGACAATCAATATTAGCAAGTTATCAGTAGAAGAAGATGATAATGAGTTGCTGGACTCCCAAATACCAGCAGTAGTACGAGACGAGCTGGTTAGCACGTTACGTATTATTAGCGAAGACTCAAGGTTTGCTGGTCAAACAGTCATTATTCCTGACGAGTGTGAGAAGTATGGCTTTGCGGAAGGAGAATTTGATCTACCTGTACTATTAGAATTTTTAGCAGATATGCTGGAATAGTAAGGTTTTTCTTTATTTCACAAGCAATCGAATTAGAGGTTAGGAGTTTTATTCTATGGCGGTAACAAATCTACCAGTAAAAGAGAGTGCGTTAATTAGTGCTAGTTACAGCCTTAACCTATCTGAAAACAGGTTATTGCTACTTGCTCTAATAACAGCTAAGGAGCTGCTTCATACGACTGATTTAGAGCACTTATTAGGTAAGCGCATTGAGCTATCGGCAGAAAGATACGCAAATATGTTCGATGTACCTAAAAAGTCCGCATACTGCCTAATGCAAGATACTTGTAGAAGCCTTTTTAAACGTCAGTTTAGCTACACCGAAAAAGCTAATAACGAAAGTCTTTGGCATAGAACTAGCCATTGGGTGATTGATATAGCTTACTTGAATGAAACGGAAACAGTCGCTTTAAACCTAACTCCTGCTGTTATTTCATCAATAGATGAGTTAGAGCAACACCTTACGAGCTACGATATAAGAAAGGTGGGTAGTCTTAGTAATGCTCATACAATATGTTTATATGAGCTTTTGACTACTTTACACCGTACTGGTGAAACGCCAAGAGTAAGTTTAGAACAGTTAAGAGATAAGTTAGGTATTTTAGAAGGTGAATACAAGCGTATGTTTGATTTTAAAAGGCAGGTTCTTGATTATTCAATTGCCCAAATCAACGAGCATACGGATATCCAAGTCAGTTATGAGCAACATAAGAAGGTACGCACTATTAGCGGTTTTACATTTAAAATTGAAATGAAAGAAAATACCTAGATATCAGAGACCATCCCGAATTCTGTGTAACTGCCGTTTAGATTAAATGCTTGCTGATACGGTCATCAAACATAATCATAAAACGATTCAGAGCAGACGTCCAGTTACGGATTGGCATCGACCACTTTTTGG
>NZ_CAJHAL010000059.1:0-5981 GCF_904846365.1 Psychrobacter nivimaris | reverse complement strand
CCAAAAAGTGGTCGATGCCAATCCGTAACTGGACGTCTGCTCTGAATCGTTTTATGATTATGTTTGATGACCGTATCAGCAAGCATTTAATCTAAACGGCAGTTACACAGAATTCGGGATGGTCTCTTAAACTTAAGTTTATTTAGTATTGGTTTAATACTATTGGTTTTCACATTATCTAGTATGCCTACTACCTTCTATACTCTATATTGACCGTTTATACCAAAAAATAATTATGATTAGTGACGTTTAGTTTTAAAAATTGCTATACTAACTTTATATGGCGTATAGTTAATATATCTTGATCGTCTTTAAATAAATTTCAATGATAATAGCCAAAGTTTTACTTGTTTCTTATTAATAAATCGAAAGCTATTTGGATAATAGATCTTTATATGAAATGGTTAGCTTATCTAGAAATTACTATAGCGACGACATGGTGAGTTACTGAGCTAATGCAAGACTACCCTCAAGATTAGCAGTATTTGAGAGTATAGTGCATTGGCTTATTACTCTATTATTTTAACAGTAGACTCTTGTCCAAATATTGTTGTGAAATTCTAGCACTAGTCAAAGTACTAGAATTTTGTTTTATTATTAGAAAATGCTTTCAAAGCTATAATAGCAATATATAAAGAATGATGACTTGTGTGTTTAGATTTATCTAAAACTAATTTTATTTAAAATGGATACAATGAGCATCTGTTGCTATGTATCTTCTATTTATAATGGATTGTTCGAGATGCCATTAGAAATTGAATACTCTTTAGAATTAATTATATTTTATAAATAGAATTAATGGCCAATGAACGATTTGTTCACTGCATTATTTCACGAAAAACAATACCTCAATAGAGGCCACACTCTTATTTTATAGTTGGATTTATTATGAGCAAAAATAACGCAATTGATTTAGAAGATTTGAACGTAGATGAGTTACGTGCTATCACTGAAAACGCTCAACAACTTATCGCCAAAAAACAACATCAACGTTTGTATGATGCCTATATGCAGTTCGAGCAGATTGCAGAAGATAGCAATGCAACGATCGAAGAGATACTGAAAGCTGGTGAAAAGTTAGAGAAAAAACGCAGTATTAAATATCGCAATACTGATGATCATAGTGAAACTTGGACTGGCCGTGGCCGTAAGCCAACGTGGTTAGTCGAAGCGCTAGCAGCAGGTCGTGATATCGAAGATTTTGCTATTTAATTAGCTGTTTTCTTATAAAGTTACTTTCTGTGAATCAGTTTGAAGTTGCTATTGATAATGGTGTATTTATAACCATTTAGCGATAGATATAGCTGCTTTCGAGAAAATAAAAGCCAGTATCTTTACTGCCAGTATTTTGGCAAAAAGATACTGGCTTTTTTTCTGTCATCTATATGCCATTGTTTGTTATGATAATGACGTTTTTGTCTTATATAAGAGTTGTACGACTGTGGCCCAAGTATCTGAGTTTTCTCATAAACGTCCCCGTAAGCTCTGGTGGCTAGTGGGGTTTGTGTTGTTTGCGCTATTTGCTGTTTTGCAAATGCCAGCAGCATGGTTACTTGAGAAATACGCGCCAGATACGCCTTATGTCCAGCATGTATCTGGCAACGTATGGCAAGGTGCTGCCATTTGGCAATTGCCTATGTCATCGACGTCGCTTACAGGTATGGCAGAATGGTCATGGCAGCCTTGGCAGTTACTCATAGGTAAGCTAGGTGCGGATGTTAATATCCACTCAGCACAGACACGTCTGAATGGGCAAGTTAAACTTGGTTTGAACTCATGGCAAGTTGACAACATGAGTGGGAAAGTTGCACCTGAGACGCTAGCGAGTGTGGTCAACTGGCAACTGCCAAATACCCCTATTCAAGTAAATAATGTATCGCTAACGCGTCAGGCTGATAAAAATGACGCATCTAGTAGTGATCCTGCTAAAGACGTTAGCGGATTTAGTGCCGCGGATGGTCAATTGACTTGGGTTGGTGGTGAGGTAGGCTATCCTAGTGGTGGCAAAGTTTTTTATATTACGATGCCTGCTCTAAGAGCCGAGCTTAGTACAGAGCAAAAAAACAATAGAGATTTGCTCCATATTAATTTATTAAACAATCAAGATAAGCGTTTGGGAGATCTGTATCTCGATAGCGATAATATGCTTGATGTCAGTCTGACACAGCGCTTGCTAGAGAACATGCCTGAGTATAAAGGACAAGCTCCTCAAGATACGCCAGTTGTCAGTGTGCGCCAGCCATTGCTAGCTGGTTTGGGGGCGAACTAAATGCTTAATATCGCCGCAAGCCTAAAACCTGTTATCAATATTCTCAATCGCTTTTCAGCTTGGCTACTATTGTTAGCCATTGCTTGGCTATGCTGGACAGCCGCCCGTCTTTTATGGCTACTGCTAGCAGCGCCTTTAGCACCTGCATTGCCTTTAGCGCCTCTACAGAGTAATGACAAATCCACCAACGATTATAGTGGCTTGTTTGCAATCTTTGCTGATCCCGATCCTGTTACCGCAGTCGTGCAACCACCTCCCAACATTGAGCTCAAAGGCGTACTACTAGCCATACCTGAGAGCATGTCTTCCGCCTTATTGAATGTTAGTGGCGAAGTCAAAAATTACCGCATCGGTGATGGACTAAAGGACAGTGATTATACGCTCGTGGCTGTTGATTGGAATTCAGTTATTATCGCTGATGCTAACGATAAAGAAACCGTTATTAAAATGCCAGAGGCGATGCCATTAGACCAGAGTGATATGCTAGCAAGCGGAATAAGCAATCAGCGTTTGCCAAACAATAGCATGTTGCCTACAGCGCCCCAACCAGTACAAAACACTGTTCCTGAGACAGAAGGGACAACTGGCGCAGACACTTCAAAAAGTCCACAGTCGGCTATCGAAGAAGCGGTTACGGCCTTGCAAGAAAACCCTGCCAGTTATCTAAGTAGAATGGGGGTGATGGCATCGGGCGAGAGCTACCAAGTCACAGCGGCGATGCCTGCTGGCCTACGTAATCGTTTAGGGCTTGAGCCAGGTGATAAGGTACTAACTGTCAACGGACAGAGCGTAGGTAATAACCCAGCGCAAGATGCTGGTGTACTTCAGCAAGTACAGCAAGCAGGTGAAGCGCAGATAGAGGTTCAACGTGGTGAGCAAGTTATTACGATTCGCCAGCAGTTCTAGCAAGGTAGGTTTTTAGCAAAATTGCTCTTTAAAAACTCAGCACATAGTAAGCAATATCACTGTAGGTAATCATCAATATGGTAAGTTTTCAGAATTTTTCAGCCACGCCTTTGTACTGTAGCCTGCAGCGTTTGATGCGCCTGTGTCGTCCACTTTGTCTGGCAGTGCCATTATGGGCTGCTGGTGTTGGTCTTGCCAATGCCGAGAGCTGGAAAGTCAATTTGCAAGACGCTGATATAAAAGCCTTTATTAATGAAGTTGCGACCATTACAGATCAAAACTTTGTACTTGATCCACGTATCAATGGTAATGTCACGGTCATCTCCAATAAAGCCTTGTCCCGTGATGAGATCTATCAGCTATTTCTAAGTGTGATGCAAGTGAATGGTATCGCCGCGATTGAGTCAGGAACGACGACAAAACTGGTGCCAGATAATATTGCTAAGCAATCTGGCGTGGCGGTTGATTTACGCGGTGATAGTGTGGGCGAGTCGCTCGCTACTCGAGTTATTTATTTGACCAACACCCAAGCTGCAGAAGTATTAGGTGTTATTCGCCCATTGATGCCGCAGTCGGCTCACGCGGCCGCTGTACCTGGTGTCAATGCGCTAGTATTGTCCGATCGAGCAGACAGCCTTAACCAACTGACAGCCCTTATCCGTGATTTAGACAGTAATGTAAATGACAGTTTGCAAGTGATACCACTACGCCATGTCGATGCTGAACGTATGATGGAGTTGATTAGCGCCTTAGTCTCAAGTGCGGGTAGTGGACAAGCACAAGGTGGCAACAATCAGCTAAAGGTGATTGCTGATACGTCAAGCGATAGACTGCTGGTCAAAGGCAGTCCTGAAATGATTGCTAAAGTCCAAGAAATGGTCAATCAGTTGGATACCACGCCTACCAGACGTTTAAGTGGTCTACGTGTCTTTCGTTTAAAGTATGCTAGTGCGGGTCATATCGCCGATATGTTACGCGGCTTACTTGCTAATCAATCTATCAACAGTGCTGGCGCGACCTCGACACTAGAATCAGCTTCGCTAAATGATGCAAGTAACACAAGCGCTGCAATTAATAATGCAGCCAGCGATAGCTTAGGTAGCAGTGCGGCCGCTGTCTCGACTAGCAGCACAAGTGGAACAAGCACAGGAGTGGGCGGTCGTCCGTTTAGTATTATCGCTGATGAAACTCAAAATGCCGTTATCGTCAATGCCGCCCCTGAGCTCATGTTCGAGATTGAAGATGCAGTCAACCAATTAGACAGTCGCCGCGCACAAGTATTAATTCAAGCTGCCATTGTTGAAGTGTCAGGCGACGATGCCACCCAGCTAGGCGTTCAATGGGCGTTAGGTAACGCCAATAGTGGCTATGGAGTGGTCAACTTTAATAATGTGGGAGCCAGCGCGACGACACTTGCAGCGGCTGCTTTAGCAGGGACGAGTACGGCAGGTATCAGCGCTGCGGCCAGCTCTATCGCGGGTGCACTGATAGGAATTGGAGATAGTCGCAAAGACAGTCAGGGCAATACAGAGTTTTATGGTGCTATTTTGCAGGCGCTTGACTCATCTACCAGTGCTAATTTGCTGTCCATGCCATCGATTTTGACACTCGATAATGAAAAAGCCAGTATCTTAGTTGGTCAAAACGTACCTTTTGTCACAGGCTCTTTTACTACCAGTGGCAACAATTCAAACAACCCATTTCAGACGATTGATCGCCAAGACATTGGTATTAATCTGAATGTCATTCCCCACATTGGTGACAATGGCACAGTACGATTAGAAGTGTCGCAAGAAGTCTCGTCAGTCGTGCCAGGCAGTACGGGTAATGCCAGTGGGCTAATCACCAATAAAAGCCTTATTAATACGACCATTCTAGCGGATGATCAGCAGACGATTGCCTTGGGCGGCCTGATGCGTGACAACACCACCACACGTCAACAGAAAGTTCCTGGACTGGGTAATGTTCCAGTTATCGGTAGACTCTTTCGTTCTGACAACGACAGCACCCAAAAGAGCAATTTGATTATCTTTTTACAGCCGACTATCTTACGTGATGGTGGCGCGGTAGCGAGTGTAACTGAACGCAAATTAAATCAAATGCGAGTGTTGCAGCTGGTCATTGATAAAAACGGCACGATTAAGCAATTACCATTGAGCGGCACTGAAGGTTGGAATGGTAATGTCAGTGCGGATTACGAACTCATGCCGCTTAATCCCCTTATCCCTAAACGCAATCAAGCGCCAAAATCTACTTCGCAAGGCTTTACGAGAGTAGATAGCCCTAATAGCGGTATCACGACCTATCCTCTTAATCGTTAAAATATTAGCTCTATATATAACGGTTAATATGATTCAACTGACATAAATGAATGTACGATGTGATAGACAGTAGTTACATCGTACATTAGCTTGCGTATTCATAACACAGATAAACATAGCCGCTTTTATATTTGGGTATATTGGTTACTAATAGAATAACGAGTTACGTATCTTACTTTTCACCACAGTAAATCAGAAACTAAGATGACAAATTATAAGAATACAAAGAAGTTGTTTTTACTGAGTGTGGCTGCTACTGCGCTATTGCTCATCCCTAGACGCAGTAGTCGAAAGGACAATACGAAAATAGTAAATAACCATGATACCGTATCTGAAGGTAGTGATCTTGAAAATGCAGCTATAGTCAATCCACAATAAAACTGGAACAGCCCATATCCTGAAACAGTTTAGGCAGATTATTCTCCATCCACCCTTGTCGTAGAAACTTTGCTTGCGCCCATTTCTTTTCAATAGGGTTCAGATCA
>NZ_CAJHAL010000058.1:0-6091 GCF_904846365.1 Psychrobacter nivimaris | reverse complement strand
AATGGTCATGCCGTCTTTAATGCTTCGTAACACTTGTTTGCGAAAGTCGATTGAATAGGTCATCGTTTATTTCACTAAATGAATTGGTTATAAATATTGTATCGGTTTTATCTAAGATTGACTATACTGTTTAAGCATATTTTTAAGGCATAAAAAAAGGATACCGTAGTATCCTTTCTCATCATATTTGAGCCTGATAATAAATCGATTCTAGTGATGCTCACCAGGAAGAATTTTGGCAAAGGCGCGCTGAGCAAGGTTAGGCTTGCTATCCGTCGTTTGTGCAGCGGTCGAACTTGGGAAAATGCGATAACCAATGGACTGAACACCAACGTTAAAGGCTGGTACCAGTGAATAAGTCGCCGATGCAAATTTGCCCATATTACTAGCAATACTATTTGGCTTATGAACGATGGCTTTTGCGACCATCATCGCGGCTTCGTCAGGCATCAGTGCTGGCATATAACGATATAGCTTGGTTGGCGCAATCATTGGGGTACGCACAAGTGGCATAAAAATATTGGTTACTTTGATGTTATCGCCTTTGACTTCAGCAGCCAAACAGCGACTAAATGCATCTAAGGCCGCCTTTGACGCGACATACGCTGAAAAGCGAGGACTATTTGCCAATACCCCAATTGATGAGATATTCACGATTTGACCGGTTTGACGACCAATCATCGTTGGCAAGAAACCAAGAATGATTTTGACCGCGCCAAAATAATTAATCTCCATGGTACGTTCAAAGTCATGAAAACGGTTGACCGACTCATGCACTGAACGGCGAATCGAACGCCCTGCATTGTTGACTAGTACATCAACATGCTTAAAGTCAGCCAAAATCTTTTCACTGGTTTTTTCAATCTCATCCATATTGGTAAGGTCGCATGGATAGTAGCTGGCCGCGCCGCCAAGTGTTTCAATATTTTCCTGGACCATTTTTAGCTTATCTTCAGTACGGGCCAGCAAAATAACATGCGCGCCGCATTCACTGAGCAAAAAAGCCGTACGTTCGCCGATACCACTTGAAGCGCCTGTGATGATAATATTCTTGCCTTTGACGGCTTTGGTGATTGCTTTTTTCGAGAGATTGGCCATAAAAAGTCCTTTTCGTTTATTCTATAGTTATTGGTATTCGGTTATAGCATAGCAAAAAAATGTCGTATGGAGTGAACAAAACCATAGTGAGCGTTAGCTGACGGGATCTTTACAAATTTCGTCGTCGACATAGATATTTATAGATACATTTTTAGCTTATTGTTAATTACTAAGTGCTAAGTACCAAGTGTTAAGTGCTAAGCTTTTTTCTAATCTATTATAAGGAGTACCTGCTTTGATACACACACTAACTCACTATATCGACTTAATTGCCAAAATGATCGAAGTCATTGGCGTCCTCATTATGTTTTTTGGGCTATTTCTTGCTTTATATAGAGCTTTTCGAGCGTCGGGTCATTTTAATAATGATACTTATGTTGAAATCAGACAGACCGTAGGCAAGTCTATATTGTTGGGGTTAGAAGTGCTGATTGCCGCTGATATCGTAGCTACTGTCGTCACCGAGCCATCGCTACGCAGCGTACTGGTGCTAGGTTTTATCGTACTGATTCGAACCTTTTTAAGCTTATCGCTACAGGTTGAATTAGAAGGTCGATTCCCTTGGCAAAATAGAAAGCCTGTGCCTGATAAACAGTCTGATACTGATAATCATACTGTGCCCATTGATAAAGCATAGCTGATATATAAAAGCGCTATCAAAAGGCAAGATGTAAAAAGTACTATGAAAAGTAACTAGCACGAGTTTATAAAACAAGATTTAAGCAATTACTGCTCGTGCGCCTGCAAAAAAGTCTCGACCACTTTGAATTGCCCAACGGTACTTTCTTCGCCATACATCGCCTGTCTAAAGGCGTTAGAGTTTGGAATACCTGTCGTATACCAAGCGATATGTTTGCGAGCGATGCGGCAGCCTGAGTACTCGCCATAAAAATCATAAAGCTCTTGCAAATGGGCCAGTACGATCTCTTTTATCTCACTAACGCTCGGTGCCTCTAGACGCTCGCCAGTACGCAAAAAGTGCTCAATATCGCGAAATATCCATGGTTGCCCTTGTGCAGCACGCCCAATCATCACCGCATCACAGCCTGTCATTTCATAGACGTGTTGGGCTTTTTGTGCGCTATCGATATCTCCATTGGCAATGACAGGAATACTGATGCTTTCTTTGACTTCGCGTATCAGCTCATAGCGTGCATTGCCTGTGTACATGTCTTCACGCGTACGTCCATGAATAGCAATCGCTGCAATGCCCGCCTGCTCAGCACGCTTGGCGACTCGTAAGATGTTTTCACGACCGTTTTCAAAACCCAGACGTGTCTTTAGCGTAACAGGTGCATTTACCGCATTGACCGTGGCATCTAGCAATCGTGCAACCAAATCTTCGTCTTGCAACAATGCAGAGCCTGCCAGCTTACGACAGACCTTTTTGGCCGGACAGCCCATATTGATATCGATAATCTGTGCACCATTATCAATTTGATAACGGGCCGCTTCAGTCAGTTTGTCCGGCTCAGCACCTGCTATCTGCGCCGAAATAGGCGCAATCTCATTGTCAAAATTGGCACGGTACAAGGATTTTTTGCGTGCATAAAGAGCGGTATCAGCGATGATCATCTCGCTGACCGCATGACCTGCACCAAATGATTTGCACAATCGGCGAAAAGGGTTGTCCGTCACGCCTGCCATCGGTGCGACCATCAAACGGTTTTCAATCGTCAGGCCACCGATATTTAATGGCTGTAATAGCGGATGATCAGACAAAGTCGAGGACGAAGATAAAATGGGAGAATCAATAGACATAAAAAAACGGCTTGATTTGTAAGGAAAACAAGCCGTTATTCTAAGGATTCCTGCGTTTATTGCAAGCTATTCACGTGAATAGCTTGCATAAGCATTGGTCATTTTTGATACATTTCATGCATTATTTATCAAGCACACTGCCCTGCTCTAGCGTGATGTCATCATCATGCTCTTGCATGCGCCACGGTAGACTATCAGGCGATACATTGAGGAAATGTAAATACTTCTCAAACTGATCAATGATGTCATTAATCACTGATTCAGATTTGTAGCCGTATAAATCATAGGTCTGACCACCACGGCGTAGATACACCTCAGCGCGATGATGGTGCTCTTGTGGCAAAGTATCTGCGCTGTCTTCAGTATAATAATCAGGCGCATCATGCTCAGATAAGCGCACCTCATACCAAAACTCGACATCGTCACCGCGCTGTAGCTCTAATACGGCTCGGTTATTGACCGCATCATAGTTGACCTCAGTCGTCCAGCCAGTTTCTGCAAATTTAGACGACACCTCCATCATCGAAGGCATAACCACTTCTTTAATATAGCTAAGAACCTTTTCACGCGTTGGCTTATCGGTCATATAATCAATACGCTCGCGCCATGCAGACGGTTTGAGTAAATGCGGCGGCAGTCTGTTGTCATTACCAAGGCTCTGATTACGATGTCCTTCGATACGTAACGCACGCCACATACCAAACATAGAAATCAGAATAATAATCGCAAAAGGTAACGCACTAACGATAGCCGCTGTCTGTAGGGCTTCTAAACCACCTGCAAGTAGCAATACTGCTGCGACAGCACCTTCAGTCACTACCCAAAAGCTACGCTGCCACCATGGTGTATCACTGCGACCACCTGCCGCTAGCGAGTCGATTACCAATGAGCCAGAATCCGAAGACGTCACAAAAAAAGTAATAATCAATAAAATGGTCAACGACGATACAAATTCAGTAAACGGTAGATTCTCTAACAGTTTGAACAAAGCAATCGCTTGGTTATTTTGTACTTCACTGATTAATGAGGTATAACCATCAACCATGATCATGTGTAGCGCGGTATCACCAAACACTGAAAACCAGAAAAACGTAAAGAAGGTCGGTACCAACATCACACCCAATACAAACTCACGAATAGTACGACCACGGCTAATCTTGGCGATAAACAGACCTACGAAAGGTGCCCATGCAATCGTCCATGCGAAAATAAATAAAGTCCAGCTGCCGATCCAATTGCTATTCTCGTATGCCTGCAAGCTAAAGGTACGCTCGACAATATTACCCAAATAGCTGCCCGTATTTTCCATGAAGGCATTTAAGATAAAAATCGTCGGACCGACAACAAATACGAATAGCATCAGCGCAGTTGCCAATAACATATTTAAAATAGATAAGCGTTTTACACCCTTATCCATCCCTGCCAATACCGATACCAATGCCGCGGCTGTCACCAAAGCAATGGCAATCACCTGTACGGTCGTATTCACTGGAATGATATCTGGCAATAGATAATTGAGTCCCGCATTGATTTGCGATACCGACAACCCAAGACTGGTCGCAATACCAAACATCGTACCTAATATCGCAAACACATCAACCGTATGACCGATAGGGCCATGAATCCTGTCACCGATAATCGGGTATAGCGTCGAGCGTATTGATAGTGGTAAACCATGACGAAACGCAAAATAAGCTAGTGATAAACCAACGACACCATAAATTGCCCAAATATGAAAACCCCAATGGAAATACGCAATTTGCATCGCTTCTTTTGCCGCGGCGATAGTCTGCGGATCCGACATTGGCGGACTAGAAAAGTGCATTACTGGTTCCGCTACCCCATAAAACAGTAGCGCAATCCCGTAACCTGCCGAAAACAGCATGGCAAACCATTCAAGGAATCCGTACTCCGCCTCAGCATGATCAGGGCCCAGCTTGATACTGCCATAAGACGAAAACGCCAGTACAATAATGAACATCAAAAACAGTGCCACTGCCAGCATATAAAACCAGCCGAATGTCTCAGTCGTAAAACTAAGCACATCACTAAACAGAGCACCCGCTGCTTCAGGATTAATAGCCGTACCAATGACCAATAGCAGCATAATAATGGCTGCAGGTACAAAGACTGGTAATAAAATAGTCGAACGAGGTAATTTACTCATGAAAGATAATATCCTCAAAAGTTGAAAAAGTTGACGATGCCTTTTTATGAAAAATTCTAAGTAAGGCAAAGATTAGAAAATGTGTGTGAATGGTTATAATAATTATCACACTCTTTTCCAAAACCCTAGACAAGCGTTCAACTCGTAACATGACTTTAACGAATGTTACATGACTATTACCAAGAAAATAAAAAAGGCAGCTTGCTAGCTGCCTTTTGATTGTATATGTATTTTTTTAGTGATTTATAATCTATAAATGTTCGCTAATTCGTAAACACCAATATTTTTTATACCTAAACAGAAGCACTCTGTTTCCTAACTATGCATCAATCACTGCCGCCAACTTCTGCGCAATATCTACCAAATCATTGTTATCAGCTTGGGTCACTGCATGACGACCCAATTCATGAATACTTGATGGAATGAGGTGCACATGATAATGAAAGACTGTTTGACCTGCTTGTGATCCATTCAACTGCATTTGGATAACGCCTTCACGCTCGAACACTTGACGTTGGGCTTGCATGACCTTTTTAGAGGTCATCAATACTGCAGCAGCATACTCTGGCTCAAGATCGGCCAAATCAACAGCTTTTTGCTTCGGTATCACCAATACATGGCCTTCTGCTTGTGGCATGATATCCATAAAGGCAAGGGTTTTATCATCTTCATACACCTTATGATACGGAATATCACCATCTAGCATTTTGGCAAAGATATTATTGTCGTCATAAGTAGTCTGTTGATTCAATTCAGTCATTATTTTTTCCTTTAAGAGTTTTATTATTAGTCAATTAATAGCTTAATAGCTATTCAAAATAGATAAAAGTGTCTGTCATATAGTGGACGAAATATAACTTTAGTACAAGCCAACAATGTGAGATCAAGATTATTAAATCAATTGTAACTGGCTGTATTAACGAGCTTTAAAAAAAATATTGGGGCTGTAGTAGATAAGGATTAAATATCACACCATTTTTTCAGCGTTTTAAGCTGATTAGATGGTGACCCATAGTTAAATCTAAACTCGCACTCTTTTAAAAATAAATGGAAATTCTTCTTATC
>NZ_CAJHAL010000057.1:0-7061 GCF_904846365.1 Psychrobacter nivimaris | reverse complement strand
TCATCGAAGCTGTTCATGCTACCAGCCATTTGCTCGGCCAGTTTTTTAATGTCAGATTGAGTAGTCATTGCTTATTCTCCTGTTAATGGATTATAAGCAGTTACACAGTTTTTAGGAAACTCCCATACGAGTCAAAATTATAAAAAACCCATCATAAGCCGAAACTTATGATGGGTTTTTTATTCTCCAACCACTAAATTTTTTAGGTCCTATACTCTAAAGCGCAACTTATCCCTTGAAACATCCAGTACCACTGTTTCATTGTAAACATTATAGGTATGGAGACGATCAATGTCAGTCTCCCAATTCGGTTCGATATAACGTACAAAGGTTTCCTTATAAGAGATCGGTGTCAACTCTTCTACTAGGTATAAAGCCACCCTACGCCCATATCTAAGAGTACCATCCTGGGCAGTACGAAAGAGCTGACCGTTTTTTCGGAACAATGCGCCTGCTAATCGCGATCCACGCACGTCAATTTTTAGAGGCGCCGAGGGATGAATGGTCCAATTATCTGCTTGCAGCTTGTCAGACGTATAAATATACAACTCTAAATCCATAGTAAATGCTGAAATTGAACCGTGGGTTGTGAAAAGATACCATAATCCATTATGCTCAATCACGGCGCTATCCACGGCCTGAACGTCTGAAACTAACTCATGAACTTTTTCCCACTTACACGGAAAATCTGTCGCTTTTAATAAGCTAATACAATTGGTTTTTGCAGCCTCTGGAATCATATAGACAGCATCCTCATACTCGAATACATTGGGAAAGCTTAAGTGCGTGCTAATACCCAAATCAGCTTGTCCTGAACCAATAACTTGATGGCTTTCATTCAGCTCTATCCACTCTATTCGACCAACACTCTCTTTATAGTTCAAGCTTTCAAAAAATATGTAACGTCTTGAGTCTTGTTCAATATAAAAAGGATCGGCCCAAAAACATCCCTTTTCAGGTAGTATCTCCGTGTATGTTTGTATCGGCTGATCAGTAGAACCAATAAAAATACTCCAGTTGTTTAGATAAAGACTTTTATAAAATCTTTTTATCATGTAGTTTTTGAGAAAATTCTGCAAATGTCGTACTGCTGTTAACTGTGGAGGCGTTTTATAAAGTGTGTGATCGTTAATTAAATTAATAAAATCCCCACTTTCGACGCCAATTTTATTTTTACGGAAGTACCAATACAGTACTGATGCTGCAACCCCTTTTAACTTGTCCTCAGTCAAATTATAGTCCCAGTAAAACAAAGTGCCATAACCTCTACCTACCACTTTGTGTACATCATGGTCATTACTCAATAGTTGCAGTGTCACGACGCTGTTCTCCCATTGTTCAGCAAACTGCCAATACAACGCAGGCTCACCTCGCTGTATCCTTTCATCACCATAATGAAGTAAGAGAATGCCATGCTTTGTAACACCTAGCGCTTTCCCTATTAAGGTTTGAAAATCCATACTCAGCAGGTAATCTAAATCTGTTGCCTGCAGTCTCTTAATCACTGAGTGTTCAATTTCATCAGTGGATTTATTCTGTCTTGGTATTGATGTAATGACAGGCATTTTGCCATTAGGGACTAAATCATGAATAGAATAACGCTTGGTAGTCTTTTTAGCTCGAGAAAGAATAGAAAATAACTTTTGATTGATAGACGGTATAACCTTGGATATATGAGAGGGATTAGCTTGGTGTTCTGCACTTCGTTGGATAGCAATACAAACCTCAACTATACCTTCATCTACTAGAGATTTTAATGGCATAAAATTGTGCCATTCTAATGTTTCATCTTCTACAAAGATTCCAAGCCTAATTTTTTTCATCGTTATCACATTCAATGGCACACGATATTTTGCAAATTCTGTCCCGCAACACGTGTCCAAGCTCCTTTTAAGTGAATTATCATTCCATTATATATTCATATAATAGCATATATATTGACAAACGTTAAACAAAGCGCAACGTTAAAATTAAACATAAAAAAGCTCCGCTATCTTTCGATAACAGAGCTTTTAATAGCCAAATAGGCTTTATGACATAATCATAATTTGAGCGAAACGCGATTCATCGAGAAAGGTGAGAAAATGGTCAATATAAAGTGACAGGCTGAGCAGCTAAAGCGGTTTAATTTGGCGAGATATTACTACTGTGAAGACGCGTCCGATAATAAAACGTGGACGTTCAGACGAGATGCGGCGGATCAGTAGCTTGATATAAAATACATTTATTACATTCAATAGAAGCGTTGCATTCAGTGCGTCTAACCCAGTCATCCAATATCTTTTAGTTGAACATATGAACAGATCACAACAACCCTTCTTGTGTCATCATTTCTTGTATCGAGGCACGGTTTAGCATGGCTTGATAATGTGCGTTTAAATGTGTCCAATCCTGTGCTCGACTCGCATATCGCTGACTCCAGTGAGCAATCATAAATAAATGAAAATCAGCCCCACTTAATTGATCGCCTAACAACCATGGACCATGACTCGCCAGTCCCTTTTCAACAATACCCCAGCAGTGGGTTAGTACATTATTCGCTTTATCTTTCACTTGCTGCAAATTGTGCTCGCCGTTGATGTAATGCTCGGGATGCGCCCAGCGATTAGCAGCTTCTTGCAGTGTAGAAGACATCCAAAATAAATACTGGTAATAGACACCGCGCCTAGAGCATCCTATATCAGGTGCTAGCCCAAACTCTAGGTGTTGATCTAACACATACATTAAAATTGCCGCAGACTCATAAATAACCTGTCCCTGATGCACCAACGTAGGTACTTTGCCACTTGGATTAATGGCTAGATACTCAGCTGATTTTTGCATGTTTTTAGACAGGTCTATTTCTATCATTTCATAAGAAACGCCTAGCTCCTCAAAGACAGCATGGGTGGCCATATTGGCACCACCCTTATCCCAATATAAAGTATAAATAGTCGTGTCCTTCTTGCTGTGGCGATTAATGGATAAAACCATTGCACTGAGCGATAAGAATTATTTTCTAACGTGAAACAATCGATATGATGGCGTCAGCCAGTTGAGGGATTTCCGTCATCTTCAAACCTGCAATATTGATTCTGCCATTTGGCATGCCGTAGATAGCGAACTCATCTTGCAATATCAGCATTTGATTTTTGGTTAGCGGTAATAGAGAAAACATGCCTTTTTGGTGCGAAATGTCCAAAAACTCTACAGGTACACCCCTATCTTTTAATGCTGCGCCTAATGCTTGGCGAATAGCATCTACCCTATCACGGTAGCTTGCCAGCTCGACTAACCAAGCGTCTGGGCTGTCTAGCAAATAAGAAGCCACTGCGGCACCGTGATTGGGCGGCATGGAGTAGTTGGCACGTGTGATGGTTTCTAAGAGTGTCTGTATATCTGCGTGACGCTCATGGTTCGTCGTCATCACCGTGGCAATACCAGTACGCTCATTGTATAGCCCCATGTTCTTTGAACAGCTGGCGGCGATAAATGCAAAGTCAGCGTCTTCAATCATTAAACGAAGTCCTGCAGCATCGGCATCAGGATCATCTCCAAAACCTTGATACGCCATATCAATAAACGGGACAATATTTTTCTGTTTACATTTATCAGAAAAAATTTGCCACTGCTCTAAAGAAGGATCTATACCGGTAGGATTGTGGCAGCACGCATGTAATAACAGCACGTCTCCTTCTTTTGCTTTTTCTAACGCAGCAAAACACGCATCAATATCTAACTGTCCATTTTTATTTTGCCATGGATATGTATTAACCGTTAACCCAGCACCTTCCATCAGCGGACGATGATTGATATAGCCAGGGTCGCTGATCCAAACGGTTGAATCTGGAGAGAGCGTGGCGATTAAATCAGCAATGAGTCGTAATGCACCTGATGCTCCAACCGTCTGAATCGTGCACTGGTCTTTTAGACTTGGACTGTCACCCAGTACAAATTTTGCCATTTGCTGGTTAAAATTAGCGTTACCCGATAACATGCCATAAGCCTTCGAATGAGCTTGATGAGCAAGATGTATCTCTGCGTCTTGCACGGTTTTCATCACAGGTGTATTGCCATGCTTGTCTCGATAGACACCAACCAATAGATCTATTTTATGTTTACGCTGGTCAGTACGAAACCTACCTAACAATGCCCATAGTGGATCACCATTGATAACAGGCATATTATCTAACATCATGATACTTCCTTAATTAGTTTATTTCGCTCGATTGGACAAGATGACCCCAATGGTACTGAGTACGATGCCGCATATCATAATGACTGATAGAGACTCATTGAGTATCAGCGTAGCCAGTATAGCGGTTAATCCTGGGGATAAAGATCCAAGTAATAAGGTACGAATGGAGCCCAGCTGTTTGACTGCATAAGAAAACGCAATGGTTGATACTACCCCTACACCAAGTCCTTGTACTAGGATAAATGGAAACGCTTCATCAAAAGATACAGACCCTATATTCGTCTCTACAATACCAGACAGAACCATCATCAATGTCAGAAAAAACGAGGTATAAGAGATCACGATAGCGATCGCTATTGGACTCAATTTGGTGCTTTTTAACCCTAAGGTATAACCCGCCCAAATCAGGCTTGCCATCAGTAATAACCCCACACCGTACAGAAGACTATTAGGTATTGACTGTGCACGCCCACCAATCATAGTAGCGATACCAAAGAGAATAAGGATTAATGCGGCAAATTTTCTTAATGATATTCGCTGACGATAAAAAATAAAAGACAATATTGCGGCAAAGAAGACTGGTGTCCCTGTCAAAATAGTACCAACATAAGCTGCTGGTACCGTACTTGCACCAAAAGCGGCCAATAAAAGAAAAGGCACGCCACCAAGTAAAACAAACATGATATCTGGCAGTCTGATATTTTTGACTTCATTCAAACTAGAGAGTACCCAAGGAGTCAACAAGACTAGCGGTACACTAAAGCGAATGAGCATGACATCCGCAATGCTTAGCGACGACGCCCCAACCGCTCGTACAGTCAACGCAAATCCTGACCAAATCAACAATACGACGCTCATAGCCACATAGCCTTTGGTTAGTGGCGACATTACAAAAAAAGGATTTTTGCGCGATGAGGGGTGGAATATCGTATTCATAGTCGTGTCTTATGCTGCTATATAAAGACCAATTATCGATTAAAATACGCGCTTTTATCTCTATTTATTCATTGCAATTTTGCAAATATTTGGTGGATAATGCTAACTAAATAAAAATTATTGGCTTAAAAAGCCAAAAGGTAAATTATGGACAAAATCGACCGCCATATCTTGGAAGTGCTCCAGAAAGAAGCGCGCTTATCTACAGCCGAACTGTCCGAACGTATAGGGCTGTCGCCATCTCCTTGCGCGCGACGCCTCAAACGTTTGGAGGACGAAGGCTATATAGAGAACTACCAAGCGAACGTAAACAAAGCCAAAGCGGGTATTGCGATGAGTTTCTTTGTGGAAGTCAGTCTCAACAGCCACCAAGAAGAATCTATCGCAGCTTTCGAACGCGCCCTGTCCAATATGGACGAGGTGATTAATGGACATGTGGTATCGGGTTCTTATGATTATTTGTTAGAAGTGGTGAGCCCTAATCTCGATGGTTATGAGCGGTTCACCCGTAAGCTACACAAGCTTGCTAGCGTAAAAGATATACACACTCATTTATCGGTAAGAAAGGTAATCAATAAGACGACTTTACCTATTTTTGTGTGAGATTCTTTCATACTGACTAGGAGCACAATATCTCGCTCGATCACTCGTGAGTAGCAAGACCCATAATAAGTTCATTTGGATTTGACAGAATATTGCTATGATAAAAAGTCTTAATAGTACGACGTGGACGTTTAGACGAGATACAGCGGATTAATAGAGTATTTGATGAGCTTTAACTATAACGCCCTAATATAGGAGATATTACTAGGGCTTTATTTTAGAGGGATAAGTAAGTCGGGAGTTTCCTAAAAACTGTGTAACTGCTTATAATCCATTAACAGGAGAATAAGCAATGACTACTCAATCTGACATTAAAAAACTGGCCGAACAAATGGCTGGTAGCATGAACAGCTTCGATGACATCAAAGACTTTCAGAGGCAGCTCATGCAATCTTTTATCGACACCGCACTTGAAGCCGAGATGGAAGACCACCTCGGTTACCCCAAGCATGAGAAAGCAGATAAACCAAACAAGCGCAACGGACACACTAAAAAGACCGTCCGCAGTGATACAGGCGATCTTGAAATCTCTACCCCAAGAGACCGTGATAGCAGCTTTGAGCCTGTACTCGTTAGTAAGCATCAAACCCGTATCTCAGGTCTCGATGATAAAATCATATCGTCACTACAGGCATAGCCTTCCGTCTTGCGCTTCGGGCAAGTGTGCCCCACACACTTGCTTATCCTCGCTCATACGCCAAGGGTCAAACCACCACCGAGATTGTAGAGAGCATTAAAGAGTTCTACGATGTCGACATCTCAAGCTCTCTTGTCTCAAGAGTCACCGATAACATATTAGAGGACATCACCGCTTGGCAGAACCGGCCGCTGAGCAGTGTTTATCCTATCGTCTATCTAGACTGCATCGTCGTGAAGATACGTCAAGACAAGCAGATCATCAACAAAGCCATTTACTTAGCCCTAGGCGTTAACCTTAACGGTAAAAAAGAGCTGCTTGGTATGTGGCTCTCAGAGAATGAAGGCGCTAAGTTCTGGCTGGGCGTTCTCACTGAGCTACAAAACCGCGGGGTACAAGATATCCTCATTGCCTGTGTCGATGGTCTAAAGGGCTTCCCCGATGCCATTAACACCGTCTATCCAAACGCACAGGTTCAGCTGTGTATCGTACACATGGTGCGCTATTCAATGAAGTTTGTGCCGTGGACGGATAAAAAGGCCGTAGCGGCTGATTTAAAGGCCATTTACGGCGCTGATACCCTTGAGATAGCAGAGGCCAATCTTGAGCACTTTGATGAGACTTGGGGCAAAGATTACCCGCACGTGGTCAAGTCTTGGCGCAATAACTGGGAGGGCTTAACGGTGTTCTTTGAGTATCCGAAAGACA
>NZ_CAJHAL010000056.1:0-7351 GCF_904846365.1 Psychrobacter nivimaris | reverse complement strand
GTCATCGAAGCTTTTCATGCTGCTTGCCATTTGCTCAGCCAGTTTCTTGATGTCAGATTGGTTAGTCATTGCTTATTCTCCTGTTAGTGGATTATAAGCAGTTACACAAAGTTTGGGAAACTCTCATGGAAAATTGCCTTTTGAGTTTGAAGCAATGTACAATGATAAGATTAACCCGTTAGGTCAGGTGGCCTAACTTAAATAAAAAGTCTCCGACAAACCCGGTACGGTTCACTATCTATTGTTATTCTTACCTGAAATTGATGTGAGCTTATAGAGACAAGGTAAATTTGCAAAAGTGCCGGCTATTCAGTGTTCATTGAATGTTTAATTTAATTTATTAAGCTTGACCTTGGAGTGGCTCTAAGCCTTATACTTGGTACAAATTTTTCGGTTGTTATGATGATGCGTTCTACTACATGGATTACAGTCTTGGTTGGATTGTTCATGTTCCAAAGCTTTTGGAATGTGGCGGCGGCCTTTTGTGTCCATGAACAACAGCCTCAATCACAGCAGAGTTATCATTTTGGTCATCACCAAAATACCTTGTGTGCCAGCGATAGTCGTCAACACGATCATAATGGACAGTCAGAAAACATAAAAACATTCAGTAGCGATTTAGAAATCGGTGAAGATCATCAAGATCATCTACCATCGATGATGCATTTGATTGTACAAAATGAAAAAGTAGATGTGTTTCATCCAAGCTCTGAAGTTAAAGTGAATCCACAATTTCATTGGAAAAACAGCTATCAGGCTCCTGACCTGTTTCAACAAAGCCCACCTCCCGAATTTTCCCCGCTCATGGTGGGGTAGCCTAAAACATTCCCACCACTTTTATTATTTAAATAAGTGGGAAAAATCATGTCTTCACAATCAATTATACTCTTGCGTCATAGCTTGGTTGCTTGTATATGTGCAGCGGCTATGCAATATAGCTATGCTGAAAACGTTACCAGCTTTGAATCCGCTTTAGCAAAAGTACAAAGTTACCAGACTCAAGACAAGCTGTGGCAACAAGCTCAGCAAATATCTGAATTGAATATTCAGCAAAGTCGGTTATGGCAGAATCCAAGTATAAGTTTAGAACAGTCTGGCTTTGGCTCAGGTCAAGAACAGGAATTCAATGTTGGCGTTAGTCAACCTCTAGATCTATTTGGTCAGCGTAAGCTGAACCGGGTGATTGCCAATACCTCGAATCAACAAATCCAATTGCAACAGCAATTATGGAAGGCACAAAGCCAACTGATTGTTAAATTTGCATGGTCGCAATTTGCACTTGCTGAGGTTGAGCAGTCTGCTTATTCAGTACAGTTAAAAACAAGTAAAGTCAATCTGGACAGTGCCCAGAAACGCTATCAGGCAGGCAGTATTGCCCTGGTTGATTTTGAGCGTGCCCAAATTGAAGCGCTAGAAATCCAACGACTTTATGAGCAAGCGATGCTGAATAAACAAGCTGCCGGTCGTCAGCTGTCTAATTTGTGGGGGGGAGAAACATCTTCACATCTTCAATTGAATAAAACCGCTATCCCTTGGCCAGAGCAAAGTCTCCAAACTGTGCAACGGTATATTGCTGAAGGGTGGCTAGAAAAACTCTATGCCTTGAACATTCAGCAATCGGATCATCAAATTGAAAATTTAAGAATTCAGGCACGTCCCAATCCGACTTTAAATGTAGGCATGAAACGTAGCAAAACCCCTAATGAAAGCAACGATACGACTTTAGCAATCGGCGTGGCTATTCCACTGAATATTTTCAATCGCCAGCAATATGCGATCCCGATGGTCCAGCAACAGCAAATATTGCTGAACCAACAGCAGCAGCGTGAGCTGAAGCAACAAATACTCGATATTGCCAACAGCATGCATCAGCTCAAAGGTTTACGTAGCCAGTTCGATGCCACAACAGCACAAGTTACTTTGGCGACCAAAGTTCAGAGCCGTACTTTACTAGGGTTTCAGGCAGGGAAACTGTCCATTACCGACGTTCAGCAAGCAACCACCCAACTGCAGAATCTTCGATTGGGTCAATTACAAACTCTACGTCAAGCTTGGCAAACTGCCCTAGCAGCTGAGGCACTCAGTATTGGCACAAGTTATGAAGAAATTAGCCGTTCGGATGCCTATACACAACTGAATAAAAAGGCAGTCGAAGCATCGCAAAATTTAATCAATGGGGGAGCACGATAAAATGAACGCCAAGCAAAACGGAAAAATATCCCAGTCTCTCATGATTGCAATTTTGATTCTGATTACGGTCTTGGTCAGTCTGGCTATTTGGTTAAGTTCAAAAAAAACTGAATCTGAGGGGCGTGGTTATGATGAGGGAAATGCCGAATATTCTGATGAAGATAGTTCTGAAGAAGGACATGCTGAAGAAGGCGAAATACAACTGACCAGCCAACAAATGGTTGAACAAGGTTTAAAAGTTGCTGTTGCATCCACAGGATTGGTTGAAAAGCTGACAACCCTGCCAGGTAAATTGGTGGTGAATACCGATCAACAAGCGCATATATCGCCTAATTTTAGTGGTTATGTCGAGCAGATCAATGTGGCTTTAGGACAGAGCGTGCAAAAAGGACAAACGCTGGCTGTACTAACCGTGCCTGAACTGATCGACCAACAGGCAAATCTGCGTATGGCACAGGTGAATCTGGATTTGGCCCGTAAAGATTACCAGCGCGAACAGCAACTCTGGTCACAGGGGGTTTCTGCCAAACAGGATTACCAGCGTGCCGAAAATGCCTACCGTCAAGCGCAGATTACTGTCCAGTCCTCACAAGCACGTTTAAATGCATTAGGTGCAAGTGGCAATAACAATGGGCGTTTTCTGATTAAAGCACCGATCTCTGGGGTGATCAGTCAAAAAGATATTGTGGTCGGTGAAAATGTGCAACTGGCTAATCAGCTCTTTGTCATTGAACAGCTGAAAGATTTATGGCTTGAGTTTAATTTGCCGAATCAATTCTCAGGTCAACTGCAAGCCGGGCAAAAAATTGACTTTAAAGTGAATGATTCAGATCAAAGCTATAAAGCTACTGTACAAAGCTTAACCTCTCAGGCAGATGTACAAACAGGGCGTCTGGTGGTGCGCGCAAAACTCGATGCGCAAGCTACTGAGTTGCGTTCTAATGTGTTAGTGAGAGTGTTGATTCCGGAAGCTACAGCAAAATCAGCCCTTCGGATTCAAAAGTCTGCGCTGCAAAGTATTGAAGGTGAAGACAGTATTTTCATCGTAGATTCAGAACAAAAAGGTCAAGTCCACTTAAAAGCACAGAAAGTGCAATTGGGGCAGGCTTCAAGTGATGGACAATGGCTTGAAGTGATTTCTGGGCTGACTGAAGGGCAGAAGTATATCGCTCAAGGCAGTTTCTTGTTGAAATCTGAATTAGAAAAAGACGAGGCAGGCCATGGACATTAATTCTGATCTACCAAAACCAGAAGGTTTATTCGAACGAATCATTCAGTTTTCCATACAAAATGCGATTTGGGTGTTGCTCTTTGCCTGTACCTGGATTGCGGTCGGGGTGTATAGCTATCAGAAACTCCCGATTGATGCTGTACCCGATATTACCAATACCCAAGTCCAGATTAATACTCAAGCCAAGGGTTTTACTGCGCTTGAAGTCGAACAGCTGATTACCTATCCCATTGAAAATGCCATGGCTGGCATTCCGGATCTGGAGCTTACCCGTTCCATATCCCGTTATGGACTCTCTCAAGTCACCATTATCTTTAAAGATGGGACTGATATTTATTGGGCCCGTCAGCAGATTAACCAACGGACACAGGAGGCGCAATCTGAGTTGCCTGCACAAATCGCACCGACGATGTCCCCCGTTTCTACGGGTCTCGGTGAGATTTATCAATGGGTACTGAAGGCAGATCCGAATGCGAAAAAGCCGGATGGAACTGCATACACGCCGATGGATTTGCGTGAGATTCAGGACTGGATTGTGCGTCCTCAACTGCAACGTGTTAAGGGAGTTGCAGAGGTCAACAGTATTGGTGGTTTTGAAAAAACCTATGTGGTCTCTCCCGATTTAAACCGGATGCAGCAACTGAATATCTCATTAGAACAACTGCAACAGGCTTTAGCGCAAAATAATGAGAACCGAGGTGCAGGTTATATTGAAGACAATGGTCAGCAACTGACGGTACGTGTACCGGGTGCATTCAATGGGCTTTCTGATATTGAGAACACCATGCTGGGTAGCCCAAATGGCAGCCCAATTCGGGTTGGTGATATTGCGCAAGTCTCTATTGGGCATGATTTAAGAACCGGTGGGGCAACCTATAACGGCAAAGAAACCGTTTTAGGGGTTGTCATGATGGCGATGGGTGGAAATAGCCAGACTGTTTCTAAAGCTGTGGATGCCAAGCTTCAAGATATTCAGAATAGTTTGCCTAAAGGGGTAGTGATTGAAACGGTGTACGACCGTACTATCTTGGTTGAGAAGGCGATTAAAACCGTTCAGAAAAACTTGGTAGAGGGAGCAATCCTGGTCATCATCATTCTGTTCCTGTTTTTAGGGAATATCCGTGCTGCCTTGATTACTGCCTGTGTCATTCCACTCTCTATGCTGTTTACCTTAACCGGGATGGCACAGCAAAATATCAGTGCCAATCTGATGAGTTTAGGTGCACTCGATTTCGGCATCATTGTCGATGGTGCTGTGGTGATTGTCGAAAACTGTATCCGGCGTTTAGCCCATACACAGCAACTGTTAAAACGACCTCTCACACAAAGTGAACGCTTTAAGGAAGTTTTTCTGGCTGCCCGCCAAGCACGTCGTCCTCTTATTTTTGGTCAGCTTATTATTTTGGTGGTGTATTTGCCGATTTTTGCTTTAAGTGGTGTGGAAGCAAAAATGTTCCATCCGATGGCATTGGCAGTGGTACTCGCCCTTGTTGCAGCCATTATTTTATCGATCACCTTTGTGCCTGCTGCTGTGGCATTGTGGGTCAAAGGCGATATTCAAGAAAAAGAAAGTCGTTGGATGTTATGGCTAAAAGCTAAATATCAGCAAACTCTTGATATTTCGTATCAATACAAAGCAGTTGTGCTGACTTTTGCACTGTGTTTATTAGTGATTACGGGATTTATCAGTACCAAACTCGGCAGTGAATTTGCACCACAGCTCAGTGAAGGAGACTTTGCGATACAACAGTTACGTTCACCAAGTACAGGCTTAGAAGAGTCTTTACGTATTCAGGAGAATACTGAAAAACTTCTTTTAAAGAGTTTCCCTGAAATTAAGGCAGTATTTGCCAGAACGGGTACAGCCGAGGTTGCAACAGATGTCATGCCACCCAATATTTCAGATGGCTATATCATGTTAAAGCCTCGTTCAGAATGGCCAAATCCTAAAGAAAGTTTAGATGAATTACGTGGCCGTATGGTGACGTATTTAGCCACGATTCCAGGCAATAATAGTGAATTTTCACAACCGATTGAACTCCGATTTAATGAATTGATCTCAGGTGTGCGTAGTGATGTTGGTGTGAAAATCTTCGGTGATGATATGAATGTCCTCAATACTGAGGCGACTAAAATCTCCAAAATCATTCAGCAAATATCGGGTAGCAGTGCCGTGAAAGTTGAGCAGACCTCAGGTTTGCCATTACTGAATGTCGAGGTAAATAAAACTTTGGCTGCACAATATGGTTTGAGTGTGCGTTCAATTCAAGACCTTGTGGCAACCAATATTGGTGGACAAAGCGTGGGAGAGATTTTAGAAGGCGATCGTCGTTTTGATTTTGTTATCCGTCTTGGAGAGCAAGACCGTAGTGTCGCATCTGTTTCCCAGTTACCTATTCAGCTTCCAAATGGTGGCAGTATTTTATTGTCGGATGTCGCGCAAGTCTCGACCATTGAAGGAATCAACCAAGTCAGTCGAGAAAATGGTAAACGCCGAGTTGTGGTTACAACGAATGTTGAAGGGCGTGATTTAGGGTCTTTTGTTTCTGATGTACAGACACAGCTCAAAGCATACACTTTGCCAAGTGGTTATTGGATAGAATATGGCGGTCAGTTTGAAAATTTGGCTTCAGCCAAAGCACGGATGCAAATCGTGATTCCACTGGCTTTAATCACTATCTTTATTTTACTGATGGCGGTCTTTCACAATGTCAAAGAAAGTCTATTGGTCTTTACCGGGATACCCTTTGCCTTGACCGGTGGTGTGCTGTTCCTTTGGCTAAGGGATATTCCATTATCGATGTCAGCTGGAATTGGCTTTATTGCCTTATCTGGTGTTGCAGTCCTCAATGGACTGGTAATGCTGACCTTTATTAAGGAATTAAGGGACAAATATCCAGTGCATAAAGCCGTGTGGCAAGGGGCTATTTTGCGCTTAAGACCAGTGTTGATGACAGCTTGTGTGGCTTCACTGGGTTTTGTACCAATGGCGCTGGCAACCGGAACAGGGGCTGAGGTTCAACGGCCACTGGCAACCGTAGTGATTGGCGGGATTATCTCTTCAACATTACTAACTTTGGTGCTGTTACCCGTGCTTTATCGTTGGATAAATGAAAAAAAAGTTTCTTAATCCAATAGATTAGTCGATTTACAGCAGAGATATTGGCTGTTATCCAATATCTCTGCTCATCATAAATAGAATAAGGAAAATATTTTATGTCAGAACATCATGATCATAGCCATGCGGTTGTTACTGAAGAAAATAGTAAGAAGTTAATGGTTGCCTTAGGTTTAACGACTACTTTTTTAATAGTAGAAGTTGTCGCTGCTTTTGAGACCATCCCGAATTCTGTGTAACTGCCGTTCAAGCTTTCTTTCCTGATAACCTTAACCAGTTCAAACCAGCGGTCTAACTTAACTTAAATTACCATCCCCCGATATATTCTGGGTGGTTAATTTTTTTAAAATAGACAAAATCATACAAGCTATATAAAGCTTATAAATACGAGGAGAAATTCATGGAAGTTGAATTAAAAGGTTTTGATACATTGGAAAAGAATGTCTCAGAGTTATCTAATACTGATAGCATCCCACTGAACGACCTTATGAACCCTAGCTTTATATCTAGTTGTAGCCAATATTCGAATTTTGAGAAGCTAATAGAAGCCTCTGGGTTCAAAGTGGAATCAAAAGAAGATTTTGCAGCCATTCCAGATCAGGAATGGGAGCAGTTTATTCAAAAAAATACATCCTATGAAAGCTGGATAGAAATGCAACAAGCTGCTGTGGTGAGACCATCCCGAATTCTGTGTAACTGCCCTTTAGATTAAATGCTTGCTGATACGGTCATCAAACATAATCATAAAACGATTCAGAGCAGACGTCCAGTTACGGATTGGCATCGACCACTTTTTAGAGGCCTGCTGGGTT
>NZ_CAJHAL010000055.1:0-8555 GCF_904846365.1 Psychrobacter nivimaris | reverse complement strand
TCATCGAAGCTTTTCATGCTGCTGGCCATTTGCTCAGCCAGTTTCTTGATGTCAGATTGGTTAGTCATTGCTTATTCTCCTGTTAGTGGATTATAAGCAGTTACACAAAGTTTGGGAAACTCTCAAGTTTAATCGTTTACAGATTAAGAGCATAATAAATAAATTAAAAACATTTTTAATAAAAAATTAGTTTAGCTACGTTAAAAAGCATCAACTGAATTATATTTTTGAATATAGCTAATAATCCTCTATAAAAGAGCTACAGCGTTAACCTCGTTTGAAGTATCACAGTTACATCTGCACTCAGTTGCCTTGTATCTCTTTTAAATTGAATCAACTATAGCAAGCATTAAAAAAGCCCTGCAGTTGCAGGGCTTTTTTAACATTAAGTCTAAGGTGTATCCTAAAACGGAATGTCATCATCTACAGGGCCATCTGGCATTGCTGTAGGCTTAGATTGTGCAGGTTTCTGTGCTGGCTGATTGAACTGGTTTTGCTGAGCAGGCGCCTGATTGTTAAAGCTATTCTGACCACCTTGAGCCGCTGGTTGATTGTAGCCGCCTTGATGTGCCATCTGATTATTTGCTTGCTGACCAAAGTTATTTTGATTGTTTTGGCCACCTTGATTATTATAGCCGCCACTCTGACCTTGGTTTTGACCACCAAAGTTATCTCCACCTTGACCACCGCCAGTTTGACCATCAAGCATCTGCATTTGTTCAGCACGAATCTCAGTAATATAACGATCTTGACCACTTTGGTCTTGGTATTTACGTGTACGCAAACTACCTTCGATATAGACTTTGCTGCCTTTACGCAGGTATTGCGCTGCGATCTCACCTAGACGATTAAAAAGTGCGATACGATGCCACTCTGTCGCTTCTCTTTTTTCGCCGCTTTGTTTGTCTGTCCACTGCTCTGATGTCGCAACCGAGATATTGGTTACGCTACCGCCATTGCTGAATTGGCGTGCCTCAGGATCTGCTCCGAGGTTACCGATGATGATAACTTTATTGACTCCGCGCATGATACCGTCCTTTTACTTATGAATAATTTAATAAACTGTTTTAATCATTATCTGATAGCGTCATTTGACACTATCAATTGTATAATTTTACTTTAACCAATTTTTATCGAAATATCTATAGGCTACCTATGGTGCACGTCAGTCTATGTCGCTTAGATACTCTATCTTGATATACTAGTCGATATTGTAGAGTCCAATAAATAACAGGTAATAGATAAATATGCTGCTATTTTGCCATTTTAAGACGCTGAAGAACACCGTCTAACTTTATCAATATTGCATAGCATCTAACTTACTATCAAGTGATTTAGAGGTTTCTAGTTATCATCAGAAGGCTTACGGTGCATGCTCAACGTCACGCTACCCAGCTCTACGCCAAATTTTTTCATCACTGAGCGATTAAGCATGACATCCTCATTGATAAGATACATCCAATCATCGAACGTTACTTTGTAGGTTTTGTCCTCGACAGGTAACTCTAATAAGTAATTCCAGTGCAACGTGTTGCCAACCACTTGCCCTGTTGCCTCGCCAATAATATCACCTGCCACACCTCTCCAGCTGCCATCTGTCTGCTCAGTCAGACGCCATATACGCTGCGATTTCGTGCCATCTGCCCACGAGAACTTCTCGTTTAGGACAATGACATCATCTCCCTCATGGGTTGCATCAATGTCGACATAAAAGCGTTTTTTGACCTCACCATTTCGACCTTGGAACATACCCCAACCATCAATTTGACCCGAAAAAAACTCATGCATGTCGAGCGTTGGTGTGGTGTTCTGATACGCCTGAATATTTTGCGTAGCGCAACCAGAGGTCAGCAGTATGGCCAATAGACCAAGACCTACGGTTAACTTGGCTATTGAGCGATGCGCCTTCTTTTTACCCTCAATGACATTACCAGACAACATCTTAAATTTACTCATATTAATTCCTTTTAAATAGAGATAAATAGTTAGTTTCTACTGATTGATATTGGTGGTTTATGAGACTGCTGTCTGTGCAATTTTTGCTATTTGGCTTTACTTCTATATAAAAACATAAGTCTAAAGCTGTTATATATCATATTAAATATCTAGCGGACTTTGCGCCAAACTCGATAGCTGCTGACGTGAATCATCCGTCAACTGTGTCTTATCTAACTTCAAATAAGCAACTTGCTCTTTTGCCATGACGACCAACTCATCAACACCATCTACTGCCAGCATTTGTCGTGACCAGTCTTGGATATTGATGTCTTTGGGAATAGTAACCGTCGTGCTCGATAGATAAGGTGGCTGAGAAATGGGAATAATGATAAGCAGTGCGGCACCCATAATAATAGCCAGTATGCCCCACGCCAACAAATTAGGCTGGCCTAATAACAGACCACCCATTGCCCCGCCTACAAATGCACCAAAGAACTGACTAGAAGAGTTAAGCCCCATCGCGGTCGCTTTATTAGCGACTGGTGCACGCTTAGATATCCATGAGGGAATCGTCGCCTCAAGCAGGTTAAAGCCCATAAAGTACAGCAGCAAGCCCAATATAATACCAATACCGACCTGACTACCAAGCGCGAGTATGGCTAAAGCGGCGGTCATTAATGCAATCGCACCCAAAAAAACCTGACGCATTTTGCGTTTCTTTTCGGCGATGATAATAAACGGTATCGCGATGGCGAAACCAATAAACAATAGTGGCAAATACACCATGCCTTGCTGACGTACTGATAAGCCAAGTACGTCACTGAGCTGGTGCGGCAATATCACAAATATCGCCGTCATCGTTAGGTGTAGCGCAAAGATACCGATATGTAAGCGGTTAAGATCGCCAATCTTGAGGACAGTGGCTAACTGTTGACCAATGGTTTTGTTATCCAAATTATGCTTAAGCACGCGCATAGGCGTCGGTACCACCACCAATAGCAGCATCGCCAAAATAGCAAATCCTGAAGTTAGCCAAAACAGCCCAGAGATACCGAGCGAGCCGACTAATAATGGACCAAAGGCAAAGGCCAGCATAATAGAGGTCGCAATCGTCAGACCCATCGTGGCCATCGCCTTGGTACGCATTTCCTCACGAGTCACATCAGCCAGTAGTGCCATAAGCACAGCAGAGACCGCACCACTACCCGCCAGCGCTCGACCAATAATCACTTCGTAAATATCAGTCGCATTTGCTGCAATCATGCCGCCGACAGCGAACAGTATCAGACCAAGCATGATAATCGGCTTACGCGGGAATTTATCAGCGGCAAGGCTCATCGGTATCTGAAAGATCGCTTGTCCTAGTCCATAAATACCAACTGCCAAGCCAATCAAAAACGGCGTCGCGTGTGCATAATTGTCACCATAAACAGAAAACACCGGCACAATCATAAACAAGCCAATCATACGCAAGGCAAAGATGCCACCGACTCCGAGGATTGCCCGTTTCTCTACGCTATTCATACTTGCCTCACTGATTGATCATTGCTGTTTTTTCACTGCTGGTACTTGTACTGCACCATGATTTATCACTACTGGTTTATCAAGACACTGGCCTATAAATCAAGCCCCTAGTATAAGACATTCGCCGTTTGGTTGCCGAGACTTTTGTCTTACTGACGCCCCCGCCTATAGCGCATCAACCCAAGCCATTCATATTACGCAATTATTTTGTTACCAACTGCGTCAGATGCGCAATCACACCTTGAATAATGCGGTCGCCATAACAATAAAGTAAGGCATCATAAGTACAACGCCCAAACGCCTTATATGACAGATACTCCGATAACATGACAATATTTGTTTAAATCTATAACAAACACCCCCTGTTACCTGACCCTTATTTGATTTAAATTCGCTTAGCAAAATTAAAATAAAAACAGTATTCATGCTTTTGATTGATCGGTACCTTTATCTTCACAGAACCCTTTATTTTTTATACCTCTTTATAGACACCTTTTTTAATATAATTTTAGCAAATAGGAAACCCATAAACGATGGCACATGACCATATCGCAATACGCGGCGCACGTACTCATAATTTAAAAAACATTGATTTAGACATTCCACGAGATAAATTCGTGGTAATCACTGGCTTGTCTGGCTCTGGTAAGTCGTCACTGGCATTCGATACGCTTTATGCTGAAGGGCAACGTCGCTATGTCGAGAGTTTGTCAGCATATGCGCGTCAGTTCCTCTCGCAAATGGAAAAACCGGAAGTCGATAGCATCGAGGGTCTCTCTCCTGCGATTGCTATCGAGCAAAAATCGACCAACCATAACCCGCGCTCGACCGTTGGGACGATTACCGAGATTTATGACTATTTGCGCCTGCTCTATGCGCGTATTGGTACGCCATATTGCCCTGAGCACGGTGAGCCAATGGTCGCGCAGTCGGTCACTGAGATGGTCGATCAGGTCATGGCCTTGCCAGATGACACCAAGATTATGATTTTGGCACCGGTGATTCGCGAGCGTAAAGGTGAACATACCGTCTTGCTTGAGCAGCTGATTGGGCAAGGTTTTGTCCGTGTGCGCGTTGATGGTGATGTCTATGATACCGACGAGCTACCGACGTTGGATAAGAAGAAAAAACATACCATCGAAGTGGTGGTCGATCGCTTTAAAGTCCGTGATGACTTGGGCAACCGTGTTGCTGAGAGCTTAGAGACGGCGTTACGTCTAGGCCAAGGACTGGTCACGCTACACTTTATGGATGGTAATCCAAAAGAAGGCGGTGACGAAAACCAAGTGATGTCAGCCAAGCATTCATGCCCTGTCTGTGATCGCGCGGTGCCTGAACTTGAGCCACGTATGTTCAGTTTTAACAATCCATATGGCGCGTGCCCAAGCTGTGATGGTCTCGGTAAACGTCAATACTTTGCCGCTGAAAAACTGATTACTCATCATGAGAAGTCACTTAACCAAGGCGCAATCAACGGTTGGGACAAGCGTCATGCTTACTATTTTGGCTTGCTTAGCACGGTATGTAAGCATTTCAAAATCGATATGGATGCACCATGGCAGGACCTGTCTAAAGAGCAGCAAGACCTAATCATGCATGGCTCTGGTAAAGAAAAGCTGACCTTTAACTTTACCGATGAGCGCGGTCGTAAGACCAATAAGACTGTACCATTTGAAGGTGTACTTCCCTACCTAGAGCGTCGTTATGCCAAGACGCAAAGTAACCTCGTTCGTGATGAGTTGGCTAAATATCTCGCAGATACCACTTGTAACGTCTGTGACGGCGCGCGTCTGAATGAAATCTCACGCAACGTCCGTGTTGATGATCAGACCATTGCAGAAATCGTTAAGCTATCTATCGGTGATGCGGCTGACTATTATAAAACGCTAAAGATTGGCGGTCATAAAGGTGAAGTCGCCGAAAAAATCTTTAAAGAGATTAATGAGCGCTTAAACTTTCTCGTCAGCGTCGGGCTTGATTATTTAACACTCGCCCGCTCTGCCGAGACGTTATCGGGCGGTGAAGCGCAGCGTATTCGTTTGGCTAGTCAAATCGGTGCTGGTCTGATGGGCGTCATGTATGTACTTGATGAGCCGTCAATCGGTCTGCATCAGCGTGACAACGATCGCTTGCTAAAAACCCTAACGCGCTTGCGTGATTTGGGTAATACGGTACTGGTCGTAGAGCATGATGAAGATGCGATTCGCCAAGCAGATCACGTCATCGATATCGGCATCGGTGCCGGTGTACATGGCGGTCATATTATCGCTCAAGGTACGGTCGATGACATTATGGCAAATAAAGAGTCGCTAACTGGGCAATATATGTCTGGTAAGAAGAAAATCGAAATTCCAACTGTCCGTCATAAAGCCAAAACCATCGATATGGAAGTCAAAGGTAAGGCCAAAGCCAAAAAAGTACCGATGACCATCGAGCTAAAAGGCGCATCAGGCAACAACCTACACGATGTCGATTTGACCATTCCTGTTGGCATCATGACTTGTGTGACTGGTGTCTCAGGTTCGGGTAAATCAACCTTGATTAACCGTACCCTTATGCCATTGGCAGCGACTCAGTTAAACAACGCCTCAACGCTGATTGCCGATAAATTTGAAAGCATTAGCGGTCTTGAGTATTTGGACAAAATGGTCGATATCGATCAAAGCCCAATCGGTCGTACGCCGCGCTCAAACCCAGCGACTTATACGGGTGTGTTTACCCCTGTGCGTGAGATGTTTGCCCAGACCCAAGAAGCGCGTGCTCGTGGTTATAAACCGGGCCGCTTTAGCTTCAACGTAAAAGGCGGACGCTGTGAGATGTGCCAAGGTGATGGTCTGATCAAAGTTGAGATGCATTTCTTACCAGATATGTATGTGCCGTGCGATACTTGTGAAGGCAAACGCTACAACCGTGAGACGCTAGAGATTCACTATAAAGGCAAAACCATCGCTGACGTGCTTGATATGACGGTTGAAGATGCCGTTGAGTTCTTCTCAGCGATACCAGCCATCTATCGTCGTCTGCAAGCATTGATGGATGTGGGTCTGAGCTACATTCGCTTGGGTCAGTCTGCACCAACACTATCAGGTGGTGAGGCGCAGCGTGTCAAACTGGCGCGCGAGCTTGCCAAACGTGATACGGGACAGACGCTGTATATCTTGGATGAGCCAACCACTGGTTTGCATTTCCATGATATCGATAAGCTGCTCAATATCCTGCATGCCCTACGCGATAAAGGTAATACTATCGTCGTCATCGAACATAACTTGGATGTTATCAAAACGGCAGACTGGGTGATCGATCTAGGCCCTGAAGGCGGTAAAGGTGGTGGTATGATCATCGCTGAAGGAACGCCTGAGGAAGTGGCTGAAGTCAAAGAATCGTATACGGGTATATTCTTAAAGCCAATGCTTGAGCAAGGCATGAAAGAAGTCAGCTAATACCCTTAGTAATAATTGATAAAAGGCCACTCTTTATAGGGTGGCCTTTTTTATTAACCATTACAAGGCAAAGCGTAAACTGTAAGCCATGAATGGAAGTTGATATATAAACTAAGACCTAAGTTACTTCGCTATGTTACCTTTCTTAATATTTATTAAAGATACTTAAAATCTAAATGTATTAATATTTAAATGGTTAGATATGATGCGTATACGCATACGATATAGAAACAACTGGTTAATAACGATATAACCAACACAAATTGACGTTACCCACTCTTGTACGACCTCTGGAAATTTTAAGGATTCTCTATGAAAAAATTACTATTTATTGTCTTAGCATCTACTGTCGGTGTTAGCGCTTGTGCATCAAGCGGCACATCAAATGGCGCAAGCGATCGCAATCATCAAAGACCTGCGATGTCAGCTGATATGAAACAAGCGATGGATGATTGTGCTCAACGAGCTGGCGTGAAAATGTCTAAAGAAAGTCGTCCAAGCCAAAGTGATATGAAAAAACTAGAAGCCTGTATGACTGCAAAAGGGTATAAAAAACCTGAAGGACATGGTCAAGGCCGTCCGCAATAGTTAGTATTTTTTAGATGATTGATGATAAAAGGCTACTCTTTAGGGAGTAGCCTTTTTTGTAGTCTTAAAAATTGTTTATTGTAGCCGAGGCCACTTTCCGCTAATTTTAGTTTAAACCTTTTTGTAAAGTGAATTTTTTAAAGTAAACTAAAGTTAAATCATAGTAAAAACATCAAAAGAGAATTCATGGATTGGCTAACAGAAATAATAAAACAGCTACAGACTTCACGTGCGTTCGTTACAGCAGTGTTCGTAGCATGCTTATCCGTATTACTAGGACATGCCTTTGCACCTTCCTTGATTCCTGAGGTTCCAGATGACTGGAAACTCCCATTAATTGGAGGGTTAATATTTTCTGGCACCTTGTTAGCGTTTATAATAATTCCATTTTTTTGGAGCTACTTCTCCAAAATTTTAAACAATAAAAGCCAAAAAACTAGATCTTTAAATTTATCTAGTAATGAACAAGGTTTTTTATACTGACCCCTGCCGTCAATCCCGTAGACTTAAACTTGGGAGATTTTAATTACGCAGCCTGACGATAATAGTCAAACCACACCTGTCTTGGCGACTTATAGCTCAAGCCCTTTTGAATCCTTGTTTGGTTGTAGTACAGCTCGATGTATCTAATGATATCGTTGATAGCTGTAAATCTAGTCTTATAATCCTGATGATATACCAGCTCATTCTTTAATGTGCCCCAGAAGCTTTCTATCGGAGCATTGTCGTAACAATTCCCTTTGCCGCTCATCGAGCCTATAAAATGGTGCTGTTTAATGATCTTATGATACGCGTGGCTACAGTATTGACTACCTCTATCAGAGTGAACGATTAGCCCTTTGCTGGGTCGTTTATTTTTAATTGCCATATTGAGTGCACGGCTGACTAAGTCAGCAGTCATGCGTTTGTTGATGGCATAACCAACAAGCTCTTTGGTGTATAAATCTTTAACGCCTGCCAAATACAACCAGCCCTCAGCAGTCCAGATATAAGTAATATCGCTTACCCATGCATCATTAGGACGGTTTGCATCAAACTTCTGATCCAGCACGTTTGGATAAACCA
>NZ_CAJHAL010000054.1:0-8926 GCF_904846365.1 Psychrobacter nivimaris | reverse complement strand
AAAAAGTGGTGTACTTAGCAACCCAGCAGGCATCCAAAAAGTGGTCGATGCCAATCCGTAACTGGACGTCTGCTCTGAATCGTTTTATGATTATGTTTGATGACCGTATCAGCAAGCATTTAATCTAAACGGCAGTTACACAGAATTCGGGATGGTCTCTATCCAATTTTACTTCTGCGCCTTAATTCAAGTTAGCTTATTCCCCGTATCTGTCGTAGCAGATTATCAAAGATAAATTTTTTATAAATCACCCTTGACTCCGTACTTAGGTACATGCAATACACTTGCATTATCTAATGAGGTATCTATATGAATCAAAAAGAATCAAACCTTCCAATGATAGGAGGCATCATAGCAGCATTAGGCGCAGGCGTATGCTGTGTAGGTCCTTTGCTCCTGTTATTACTTGGGGTAAGTGGCTCATGGATTGGTAATTTAACTGCATTTGAACCCTATAGGCCATTATTTATCGCATTTGTAGTGTTGTTGTTTGGTTACTCAGGTTGGAAAATTTACCGTCCTGTAGAAGAGTGTGAGCCGGGAACGGCCTGTGCAATTCCTAAGAAACAGCAACAACGAAAAGTCATTTTCTGGCTGAGCGCTATAGTTGCGACAATTTTAGTGACCAGTAATTATTGGATACTTTTGTTTGCTTAATATACAGATCAAGAAATTTATAACATTTTAAAATTTGGAGCTAATTATGAAAAAATTATTATTAACCGCACTGCTTTCACTTTCTAGTTTTGGTGCTTTTGCTGAAGTAAAAACAGTTACACTGGAAGTGCCAACGATGAACTGTGCGACATGTCCAATCACAGTTAAAAAGTCATTAGAAAATGTTGATGGCGTTGAAAATGCGAAAGTTACCTACAAGCCTAAGCTAGCTGTTGTTTCTTTTGATGACACTAAAACCAACATCAATGCATTAATTGCAGCGACTACCAACGCTGGCTACCCTTCAAATTTAAAAAGTGAAAATAAGTAATATTTAGCCCCTTAGAACTAGTTACGCGTATCGGAGATAAAGCAGGCTCTATAGGTGCACTTGTTTCGGCAATGGGATGCGCCATGTGTTTTCCCGCGATAGCTAGTCTTGGTGCGGCAATTGGGATGGGATTTCTTAGTCAGTGGGAAGGGGTATTTATCAATACGTTGTTACCACTGTTTGCAGTATTAGCGCTGGCAATGAATATCTTAGGCTGGTTTAGCCATCGTCAATGGCACCGTAGTTTTATCGGTTCAATTGGCCCCATTTTGGTTTTACTCTCTTTATACCCTTGGTTCCAGTACGGGTGGAGTTCATACGTTACTTATACGGGGCTAGGACTAATGGTTGCTGTATCAATTTGGGACATGGTTTCTCCTGCGAATAAACGCTGTGATGATGAAACTTGTACCGCTTAACTTTTTAAGATGAATAAAATATGTCAACGAATAGTTGTTGCTCGCCAAATGACATCCAGCCAGAACAATTACATGTAGCCATTATTGGTAGTGGTTCAGGGGCCTTTGCCAGTGCGATTAAAGCAGCAGAAGGCGGAGCAAGAGTTACTATCATTGAAGGAGCCGATGTAATCGGAGGTTGCTGTGTAAATGTCGGCTGTGTTCCTTCAAAAATATTGATCCGTGCTGCGCAATTAGCGCATCAGCAACGTACTAACCCGTTTGATGGTTTAGAAAATATTCAGCCACAACTTAGCCGCTCCTTATTAGCACATCAGCAAAACGCTCGCGTCGAAGAACTACGCGATGCTAAATATCAACGTATTTTAGAGAGTAATCCCGCGCTATCTTTACTTAAAGGTTATGCACGTTTTAAAAATCAAAATACCTTGCTAGTTCACAAGTCTGATGGTAGTGAAGAAGAGCTGGTTGCAGATCGCATTTTAATTGCAACAGGCTCTACACCAAGCATTCCGCCAATTAAGGGTTTAGTTGATACACCTTATTGGACATCAACAGAAGCCTTATTTGCAGAAGAGTTACCGAGTAGTCTAGTTGTCATCGGCTCCTCCGTTGTTGCTCTGGAAATTGCGCAAGCTTATGCCCGTTTAGGTAGCCGTGTGACAATTCTAGCCAGACATACCCTTTTATATGCTGAAGATCCGTTATTAGGTGAAAAACTGGCAGAGTGCTTTGAAAAAGAAGGTATTAGGGTACTTAATAATACGCAAGCAAGTCATGTTTCTTATGATAGCAATGGTTTTTCATTGGAAACTAACGAAGGAACATTAATCGCTGAAAAATTGCTTATCTCTACGGGTCGCCATGCAAATACTGGAAAGCTTGGTTTAGAAAATGTTGGTGTTGAAACAGATAAAAGTGGTGCCATTGTTGTTAATAGTATGATGGAAACATCAACAGCTAACATTTATGCCGCTGGAGATTGCTCCAATATGCCACAATTTGTTTATGTTGCTGCTGCTGCCGGAAGTAGGGCTGGAATTAATATGACAGGTGGAAATGCGCAACTCGACTTATCTACCATGCCTGCTGTTATATTCACCGACCCACAAGTTGCTACGGTAGGTCTAACCGAAGTACAAGCTTCAGCGGTAGGAATAAATACGATAAGTCGTGTACTTGATATGGAAAACGTACCAAGAGCTTTAGCAAATTTTGAAACGGATGGTTTTATCAAGTTGGTAGCTGAAGAATCCACGGGAAAACTGATAGGCGCACAAATTTTAGCCCATGAAGGCGGAGAACTGATTCAAAGTGCGGCTCTTGCTATTCATAATAAAATGACAGTCGAAGAATTGGCAGGTCAACTATTTCCGTATTTGACGATGGTTGAAGGATTGAAGTTATGCGCTCAAACCTTTAGCAAAGACGTTAAAGAGCTATCTTGCTGCGCAGGGTAATCATTTAACGGTAATGTACTTACAGAAATGTTAATGGAGTGCCATTAATAGCTGTTATTTCAAATAATTTTCTAGCGGTTTTTTCTCAAAATCTTCAGGATACATAGTAATAAAATTCTTCATTTCATTTCTGAATGTGTCTGTATCCCGCTTACCCTCGCCTGACAAACGATGGTAATTATTATAGTCCGCTTCAAATTTCTTTGAGCGCACGATAGGAGGCTGCGCAAAATTCATCCCAGTAGTGCTATGACATTTTTAGAGTGTATCGACTATATAAGGGTAAGACTTTTTAACGCTGTCTCTTGTTTTTTTCTAAGGCTGTGAATTTTTTCAATAGTTGGCTGAGTCTGTGACACTGTATTTTCCTTTTGTTATTATCAATAAAGAATTTATGGATTATTCAATTTCTCTATAATAATGGCTCTACGCAGAGCTTTTAAGTATTGAGTTTTAAGACCTAAAATGAGTGAGTACCTATACCAGTCATACATTACCTTCCAGTTCACATTTTATAAACATACTCAAGTATAAAAAGTATTTTTCCGTATAGAGTGAATACGACGCTAGTTCATTTTGTTTGTGATAATCGGCATCAATGTGCTTATTTATTACGCTTACTTTCTAAAAATATCATGTCAATTATAATCAATGCGACACCGACACAGACACCTATATCTGCAACATTGAAAAGAGGATAATTCCAGACATCAGCATAATGCACATGGATAAAGTCAACCACTTTACCAATTCTTAAACGATCGATTAAGTTGCCAATCGCACCACCAAGCATTAAGGCCAACCCCATAGATAATAGCTTGGCTGCACGTGGCGCTTTGATTAAATAAACCGTTAAAAAGATAGCCATTACAAAAGCTAAGCCTGAGAAAAACCATTTCTGCCAACCGCCAGCGTTGGCTAAAAAGCTAAATGCTGCCCCATAGTTATAAGCGAGTGTCCAGTTGAGAAATGGTTCAATGACCGGTACGGGGTCATTGAACGCTAATGTGGTTTGGGCCAACCACTTAGTCCATTGATCAAGTATTAATACCATTATCGCCAACAAATACCAGATAAAAGCGCGACTGCCATTGGCAACCATTTTTGGCATTTTGTCCAACTTATCTTTAGGTGTTATTGAGTTGCCTGAAGTCACGTACATAGCTTTAGGCGTATGATTTATGGTTTTAGAGTCAATCGATTGATGAGTACTACTCACAGCTATAGGTACCTTCTTGTCAGCAATATTAGTACTAGCCGATTCAACGCTATTCAATTTAGTACTATCTAATCTGTCGGTAGATTCAGTCATAGTTGTTTCCTTTATCTATGTTTATACAATGAACAATGTTAAACGTATATGTTTTTGGTATACGATTATTAATCGCGCCACTTTCATAAACGGCTCCACTTACCGCTCTGGTATTATGAAACTTACGGTAATAATTTTTGGGGCTGTCCTAGATAACTAGTTCAAACCCTGTTTAACCCATTGTTTTAATTGTAGTAATTGCGACTTTGGGTCACTGTGATTAAAACGCCACTCACATTCCTTTAAATAGAAGTGAAAATGCTCTTTTGGAACTCCGTTAAACTTACGTAGATGCCGTTTAGCTTGGTTCCAAAAGTTCTCTATACCATTAATGTGATTCTTGTCATTAACAAAGGTTTTGGAGTGGTTGATACGATAATGAGTAAACTCACTGACATCTAATGCGTTATAGCTTTTAAATGAGTCAGTATAAACAATGCTATCAGGCTTCACTTTTTCTCTTATAATGGGGATCAAAGTATCTGCTTTAGCATTGGGTATAATACAAGCGTAGACCTTGCCATTACGCTTTAATAGACCAAACACGGGCACTTTGCTACCAGCACCTCGCCCTCGCTTGCCTTTACGAGTGCCATCAAAGTATGATTCGTCTACTTCGATTTCGCCCTCAAATAGACCAGGGTCTTGACTATTCTCGTAAATAAGCAGTCTTAGCCTATGAAAGTAATAACTGGCTGTGGTTTTATTAACACCGACTAGGCTTGCTGCTGTTCTCGCGGTAGAACCGGCAACAAATAGCTCGATGAGTCTGTTTTGTTTATACCAACTTAGTTTACTCTTTCTCATAGTGCTATCCTAAATAATTTTACTTATCTAGGACAGCCCCTTACTTGAGCCTATGGATGAGGTACTACTCAATCATCGCTCTTTGGTTGAAACGGTGTTTGGGGAGCTTAAAAACTTGTGCCAAATCGAACACTCACGCCATCGTAGTGTCACGGGGTTTATCACAAACTTGCTGTCAGGTTTAATTGCTTATTGCTGGTTTCCCTATAAACCCACCATCAAAAATATGCCTCAGCAGGGACAGGTAGCAACATTGTAAATAGTGTCAATGAGTTACAATGTGGCTTATCCCGAACTGGGGTTGTAAATAGACAAGTCCATACAGACAGTGAATTGGTCAATTCGAATATTGGAAATAATAGGTAGCCCTTCATGTCCCTTAAGAGCGCAGAAAAGTCTCCGTCATTAACGCAAAATAAATCGTCGAAAAAATCTTATCTGTTGGCGTTCGCTTTCAGCGCGGGTTCATTATTGACAGGGCTAGCAGCGACTGGGCTGACGGCCGTGCCAGTGGCATCGCAAGCGGCAGGATTGGGCGATTTATTTAGCAGTGATAAAAGCGCGACCCAACCGAAATTTTTGCCTGTTGATGAAGCGTTTCAGGTCAGTAGCAGTAGTAAACCTGTCAATAATGGCACGCGCTTAGCCATTAACTTTGACATTACGCCTGAGCACTATGTTTATAAAGACCAAATTAAGCTAACGTTGCCTGCTGGCGTGAGCGCTGCACCTTTTAGCTTTAGCCAAAAGCCTATCTCCATAGATGATCCGACCTTTGGTCAAGTATTGGTCTTTGACCAAGCCAATATGGTTGCTACTACCATTTTGAGTAGTAGTAATGGCAAGGCGATAAATAATGCCGCCGTGACAATAGGTTGGCAAGGCTGTGCCAAAGCGGGTCTATGCTATCCACCGGAGAAAATAAAAACCACAGTCAATATCGCTGCTGCTTCACAATCGGCAGCCAATAGTTCAAGTAGTACTGCTACAGTTTCTGCGAGCAATAACAGCAATGTAGAAACTGCGCAAGCCTCTACAGATGGGACAGTTACCAATAGTCTTGCTACAGAGCAAACTACGCCAGATGACGAGGTGATTGATTATGCATTGTTAGATGACGAAGCGTTAGATGCAGAGCTTGGTGCAATCAATACCATCTCTGGAGCCGATGAAGAAGTGGTAGGCGATAATGTCACAAGTGAAGCAGCGAACAATGACGCTGTCATAAATAATGCTGCTGCAACAAACAATACCGTTGTTGGTGATAACACGATTGATAGCGACCCTTTTGGCTTAGCTTCGCATCCGTGGTTGGCATTGGTGTTATTGTTCTTGGCAGGGTTGGTCTTGGCATTGACGCCATGCGTGTTACCGATGCTACCGATTGTTGCCAATATCGTCGCGCGTGAAGACAATCCAACGGTAAAACGCGGTGTTATTTTAACGACCAGCTACGCTATTGGTGTTGCCATCGCTTATGGTATTTTAGGCGCGGTCATTGCGGTATTTGGCGAATCGTTAGGCATTATCGGTTGGCTACAAAATCCGATTATTTTAATTGGGTTTGCCATCGTTTTTGTCTTATTAGCCCTTTATATGTTGGGCGTATTTAGCATTCGTCTGCCGAGATTTATCAGTAGTAAAATGCAGGGTCTAAGCCAAGCGGGGGATAGCAAGCTTGGTAGTACGGGCGGCAGTTTAATTGCGGGATTCTTATCGGCGCTCGTGGTATCGCCTTGTGTTTCGGCACCCTTATTTGGGGCGCTGCTTGCTGTATCAACGATTGGAAGTCCATTACTTGGCTTTGCGGCTTTATTTATGCTCGGTTTTGGTTTATCAGCGCCGCTTATTTTAATCGGCGCGACCCAAGGTAAAATCATGCCAAAAGCGGGTGAGTGGATGAACTGGGTCAAGCAGGGCTTTGCTTTGTTGCTTTTTGCCGTGGCATTGTTATTAATTGAACGCGTCTTTATCTCGCCTGTGATGCTGATGGTTTGGGCGCTGTGGTTTATGGTCGTGGCGATGTGGGCGTGGAGCTGGCTAGGCAAAGGTCGGATGCTGACCCAAGCGCTAGGCTTAATCGCTGGTATTTGGGCGACGTGTTTAATCGTCGGCGCCGCATTGGGCAATGACGACAGCTTGCATCCGCTTGCCTCCCTAACTGCGGTTCCGGTGCTGCAGACAACTGCTGGTCAACCAGCCACCAGTAATGCAACCGATAAGACGGTCACGACGCTGGCTGAGTTAGATGCCATTGTCGCCGCCAATCCTAAAGTGCTGGTCGATGTCACCGCCGAATGGTGTATTGCATGCCGGACTATGGAGAAAAACTTATTTCATAATCGCCCTGCGCAAATGCAAGATTGGCAATTGGTCAGACTTGATATCACGGAGACTACGGCTGATTCAAAAGCAATCTTAGCGCGTTATAAACTATTTGGTCCGCCAGCATTGCTGTATTATCAAGACGGGCAATTGGTCAATCAGCAAGTGGGTGAAATCGGGCGCGCAGCGTTTGAGCAAACCTTAACCGCGCTAAATTAATCGTTTAAATGTAGATAAATTCCACATCATTTCTACCCATTAAAAAGCCAACGTCCTTTGATAATAGGACGTTGTCTTTTTCAATCTTACTAAATAGCCTTTTTAATATAGACGCTAAATCCTTGGTTTAACGTTATTTATTACTATTCATTTAACTACTTAACCCCAGTTCGGGATAAGCCACATTGTAACTCATTGATACTATTTACAATGTGGCTACCTGTCCCTGCTGAGGCATGTTTTTGATGGTGGGCTTATAGGGAAACCAGCAATAAGCAATTAAACCTGACAGCAAGTTTGTGATAAACCCCGTGACACTACGATGGCGTGAGTGTTCGATTTGGCACAAGTTTTTAAGCTCCCCAAACACCGTTTCAACCAAAGAGCGATGATTGAGTAGTGCCTCATCCATAGGCTCAAGTAATTGGGGTTTCATATTACGCCGAAGTTTGGTTATCAACGTGGTATCATTGTGTTTTGTGAGCCACTCGTTTAGGGCTTTACTGATATAGCCTCTATCCCCAAACACCTTGCCAAACACCTTGCCAAACACAGGCGTTGCCATATCCTTAACAGGCACTCTGTCATCCGTATTACCCGCAGTGACTTTAACAGATACAAGCTCGCCCTTATGATTGATAATGGCATGCAGCTTAAAGCCGTAAAACCAGCCCATACTACCTTTACCTCTTTGCGCCATACTCTCAAAGACTTTGTGACGGTAGATACGCTTGTTATGACAAACTGCTATCTTGGTTGAATCAATATAGCTGATACCCGTACAGTCGCCCATCATGCTTTGCAAGTAGCTGCACAGTGGCATGATACTGCGCGGCACAAGCTCTATAAATCGCGAGTAGCTCGGCAGATTTGGAAACGCCCGTTTCATCATGCCAAGCATGTGATGGTAGTAAAACGCCTTAAACTGTCGATACCGCAGTTGATGAAACAGTACCAAGACAGTCATAATCTCTGCTACACTTATCTGGCATGCTCTTAACCTTTGGTGTCCCGTTGCGATTAAATGAGCGTCAAACTCAGGTTTGAATTGCTGATAAAAGTCGTCAATATGGCAGTATAGTTCGGTTAGGTTGTCCATGTAAGAAGTCCTTGTTGTGAAGTTTGTCTTGGTAAACTCACTTTAGCAACTTCGGACTTCTTTTTTTATCTTTTTTTTGAGCCCTTATCCCGAACTGGGGTTATTTATCAATTTCTCAGCCTGTTTTTTTTCAGCCTACTTTTTGAACCACCACCCGGATATAAATGTAACTATGAATAAAACAACTTTTAAAATATCGAAGATGGACTGCCCTTCGGAGGAAAACCTAATCCGAATGAAATTAGAGGGCCACTCGAATATTGAACATCTTGAGTTCGACATTCCTAACCGTCAATT
>NZ_CAJHAL010000053.1:0-9139 GCF_904846365.1 Psychrobacter nivimaris | reverse complement strand
GGCTGTTCTAGCAGTCACTTCAGCTGTGAAAAACTCTAACAGCCTTCGCTGTACTTTTTTACTTATTTTACAACGGGTTATCTTCATAAAAGTAGTCTAACATAGTGCTTATCTACTACAGCCCCAATTATAAAGTGCGTCCCAGCTTATTTATGTACTACAAAGCTTTTGGAATACATATTATAATAAACCGTTATAACATATATCCATGGCCAGAAGACATGCCTATTTTAATAACTTCAATTTTTTTCGTCATAGGTATTGACACCTAAAAAAAACTGCGTATAATACGCCTTCATCAACTGACGATAGTTAATTGATAATTAGCGGGAATAGCTCAGTGGTAGAGCATAACCTTGCCAAGGTTGGGGTCGAGAGTTCGAATCTCTTTTCCCGCTCCAAATACTTAAAAAGCCTCACTTAACAGTGAGGCTTTTTTTTGTCTAATTTTCGGGGCTTATAGAGAAATTCTCGAAATATCTTTTCTAATTCAGTTAAGTCTAGCTACTCAATCAAAAAGCCCATTTTCGGTGCGGTGCCCATTTGGTGCCCAAACCGTGCCCTGCCCTAAAACTGCGTATGCGTATCTGACCACAACCTAGCTATTTTTGGTTCAAAAATCATCATGATACCTAACCTAGTAAATTTGGCACTATGCTGACTTTTGAACCCAACCTCAATTCAGGAAAAAACGTGTTTCTCAGAGGTATAATTTTTCTAAAATGCATTTTGGTTTTATAACATCTAAGATTAATTGTCGTTTAAACTGTGATGACCACAACCTAATATTTGAAAAAAATTGGGACGAGTAGCATATTTATCGGCGCTAAGTTTGATGATTTTCAAGACACTCCAAAGAACTATTCTATTAAGCATTCTAACTTTCTTCTGAGCCCCCTTCCTCACAAACTTCATCTTCTTCATAGAGGATAATATCGCCGGGTGTGCAATCTAAAAGCTTACAAAGCTCATTTAATGAATCAAAGTCTATTCTAGTGACTTCATTATTGTACATTCGATACAAAGTAGATCTTCCTAGTTTAGACATCCTGTCAGCATCAGCTACACGGATGCCTCTTTGTGCAAATAAAACAGGTAAATTGAGCTTAATCATTTATAAAATCCCTAAAGTGATAAAAAAGTGCTTGCAAGTGATAATATTTATAGATAATATGTACTCATTAGTGATAACTAATCATTCACTAATAGTAAATTTATTTCACATGGAGAACTATTATGTCACAGACTTATCTCACTACTCAAGAATTAGCCGATCGTATCAAATACGATGCACGTACTATCCGTAACCAACTTAAGGACACTGTTTTGATTGAAAACATCCATTACATTCGTCCTTTTGGCGGTCGCAAGATTTTGTACGTTTGGGAGCGTATCGAAGAGGATATGTGCAAGCCGGTTATGAGTGCCATCAACGGTATGGCTTTACAGTAAGTTTTATTTAAACAAGGAGTCAAATAATGGCGTCAATAAGATCGAGACGTGGCAAGCTATTCGTAGATTTTCGATATTTGAATATGCGTTGCCGTGAGACAACCAACCTCACAGACACTCAAGCTAATCGAAAGAAGCTGGCTAAAATTATCGAAAAAATGGAAGCAGAAATCACTCTAGGTATTTTCGACTATGCCGCTTACTTTCCAAAGAGTGAACGAGCGCAGGAGATGACGGCACTGGCTGATAGAGCCGAAGCTTGTATCAGTCGCAATCCAACCTTTGAGCAGTTTGTCGATATTTGGTATGAGGAGAAGAAGATTGAATGGCGACCGAGCTATCGACAAAAGATACAGATTATTCTAGATAAGTATCTCTTACCTGCGTTTGGTGGCAAAGCGGTACATGCCATAAAAAAATCAGACTTGCTGACCTTCCGTAGCTCTCTCGCCAAAGTTCGTTACGGTAAAGATGGTCAGTCAAGTCTGTCAGTAGCACGGATCAACCAGATCATGATACTTCTTCGTATGATACTAGAAGAAGCATCAGATCGCCATGAGTTTGAGATGCCTTATAAAAATATTAAGAATCTCAAGCAAGCTCGTCCTGATGTAAATCCTTTTACCTTAAGTGAGGTATGGCTGATTTTAAAACATGTCCGTGCTGATTATAGGCCCTACTACACCATTCGCTTTTTTACCGGGATGCGTACCAGTGAGATTGATGGGCTTAAATGGGAGTGCATTAACTTTGATCGTCGTGAGATCAGTATAAGAGAGGCATTAGTTAATGGTGAGATGGGTCCGACGAAGACATTAGGCTCACAGCGTGATATTGCGATATCACAGTTAGTTTATGACGCCTTACTGGAGCAAAAGACTCGTACCTTTGGTAAGTCAGAGTTTGTGTTTTGCAATTCACAAGGCAATCCAATGGAGTACCGTAATGTGAATAGACGGGTGTGGAAGCCAACTCTTGCCCTACTCGGTTTGAAACACCGGCGTGCTTATCAAACTCGGCACACGGCAGCCACGCTTTGGCTCGCTGCTGGTGAGAACCCTGAGTGGATAGCACGTCAGATGGGCCATAGCAGTACAGAGATGCTGTTTCGAGTATATAGCCGTTATGTACCTGATATCACTCGTCAAGATGGCTCAGCGATGGATAACTTGCTACTGGCGAGCAAGGAGAAGCTAACCAGTGCATCGAATAGCTCTGACACTGAAGCACTAATCACGAATGCACAAACTGACAAGGAGACGTCACAATGAAAATCATCAATTATGAGCAGCTGTTTGGTGAGTTTAAACCTGACGGTGCAATCAGTGAGGATGCAAACCTTATCGCTAATGCATTGATGCGTGAGTTATATATTTCATCTGGTCATAACCTAGCACGCTTCTTAGGATTGAAGCAGTGTTTTAATAACGATATGGCGATGCGTGTGTGGGTGCAGAAGCGCTTGGATGCTCAGGATGGGTACTTTGTGGAAGATATGCGCAGTCAGCTTCAAAGCGAACTTTATGAGCTACTACCGCACTCTGACTATGGCAGCTACTGAGGAGAATATGATGAGTATAAAACTTCAGCCTAATATGACGCAGAGCCCATATGATATCAAAATATGTGAGGATTACTGGGCATATGATAATCAGAGCAGCTTTATTAAACATGTGAAGACGCTTTGTGAGAAGTATGAGGTAAGTCCTCAAGTATTCTTTGAGACAGTTGCTCAGTGTTATGCCTACTTAGACGATGTGGTATGTGAGTACTGCGGTTATGCTTGTCCAATCGAAGTACCTGCTGACATTCCTTATATGCGTGCACAAGACAGTTGGTTATGCGCAATATGTGAGCATGCTTTATGGCGGACAGATAAAGAAAACAAATAAGTGTTAACCATCGAAAAGGCCAGGCAGCATAAGTTGTCTGGCCTTTTCTTGTATCTAGTATCTCTGAGCTATGCTGAAGAAACCGTACAAGTAAACTTGGTAAACTAACGACTCAACGAGGAGTTTACCATGACCAAGAAAGTTAGAACTTACAGCACAGAATTTAAAGCAGAAGCTGTCAAGAAGATAGCGGATAATAATGGCAATATTTCAGCTACTGCAAAGCAGCTCGGGATCGCCATGCAAACCTTATCTAACTGGCAGAATAAAGCCAATCAGGGCAAGCTTGTGGGCACTGAACAATACGATCCTGATCTTATGAGCGCCCTTGAAGAAGTAAAACGGCTAAAGCGCCAGCTTAAAGTTGCTGAGGAGGAGCGCGAGATATTAAAAAAGGCGACGGCGTACTTCGCCAAGCACAGCTAGTAAAGTACGCTTTTATCAAAGACAATCAGCAGATATTTAGCATCACAACTATGTGCCGTGTATTAAAGGTTAAATCATCAAGTTACTATGACTGGTCAAGTCGTGACATTAGTGATCAGCAGATACATCGTAATCACTGCGAGCTACTAGTCAAAGCCGCTCATACTGAAACATATGAGCGTTATGGCGTAGATCGTCTACATGCGCATCTAAGTGATCAAGGCCATGACATCAGTCCCTACATGGTTAGAAGTATTAAAGAGGAACACGGCATCAAGTGCCGTCGTCATAAGCGCTTTAAAGTCACTACTGATTCCAATCACAATAAACTGGTCTATGACAACGTGCTGAATCAGCAGTTTGACGCCAAGCGTCCCAATGAGTCTTGGGTCAGCGATATTACTTATATCTGGACAAACGAAGGTTGGCTGTACTTAGCTGGAGTCAAAGATTTATACACTAAAGAGCTTGTCGGATACGCTATTAACAAGCGCATGACCGCAGATTTAGTATGTCGTGCGCTTAACATGGCAATTAAGAATAAACGCCCAAGCAAGGGACTAATTGTGCATTCTGATAGAGGCAGCCAGTATTGCAGTCACGCCTACCACAAGACCATTAAGCAGCATCAATTTATAGGCTCAATGAGCGGCAAAGGCAACTGTTTCGATAACGCTCCGATAGAAAGCTTCTGGGGCGTATTAAAGAATGAGCTGGTATATCATCAAGACTATAAAACAAGGTTCACAGCCATCAATGATATTATCAGTTATATCGAGCTGTACTACAATCAGACGAGGATTCAAAAGGGTTTGGGCTATCAATCGCCAAGACAGGTGTGGTTTGATTATTATCGTCAAGCTGCGTAACTAAAATCTCCCAAGTTTAAGTCTACGGGATTGACGGCAGGGGTCACTTATACACAGTTTAAATTTAGTTCTGAAATATCTCCGCTAATTGATAGCAAGCCCTAGCTTTGTTAGAAATACATTAAGATATATTCTTACTTTCATTAATACGCCAACGTTTTTGCTTTTTAACTAGGGTAGATTGATCAATATTAAGAGCGTTAGCAGCTGCCCTTGTAGTGCCATACTCCGCTATAGCTTCGTTGATTAATTTTTGTTCTAGAACCTCTACTTGTGATTTCAAAGAGCGCTTATCTTGTTTCAAAGGGCTTTTTAAACCGAATTCACTGGGTAAATGTGCAAATGTAATTAATGACTGATCAACGGTAACTACTAACCTTTCCGTTAAGTTAATCAACTCACGAATATTACCGGGCCAGTTATAGCCGCTTAATTGTGAAAGAACATCTTCGTGCCAATGACAATCTAGTTCATATTTTTCATTAAAGTATTGAATGTAATGTTCTAGTAATGGACGAACTTCATCGCTTCTTTCTCGTAACGGTGGTAGATAAATGGGAACAACACTTAATCGATAAAGTAAGTCTTCTCTAAATAATTTTACTTCTACCAGTTTTTTTAAATCATAATGTGTAGCGGAAATTAAGCGGAAGTTTGTTGTTTTAAACTCAGTGCCACCGACAGGTATAAAGCGATTTTCAGCAATTACTTTAAGTAACTTTGCTTGCAAACTGAGCGGTAAATCACCAATTTCATCCAAGAATAAAGTGCCGTTATTGGCGGCTTCAAGCAGTCCAATCTTTCCTTTTATCAATGCTCCAGTAAAGGCTCCCGGCATATATCCAAAAAGTTCAGCTTCAAGTAGTGCTTCTGGCATAGCCGCGCAATTAAGTTCAATAAATGGACCGTCACAGACCTTGCTATACTGGTGGATGGTATTTGCTAATAATGTTTTGCCAGTACCAGTTTCACCTTGAATAAGCATTTTGGCACTAGTTGCAGCAACTTTTTTTGCTAAATCATAACAAGCTTTCGTATTACGGCTAATAATAAATTTTTCTTGCGCAGTACTCTCTTCGACTGACGTTCCGTAATTCTCTCTTAGTTTTAATAGTTGCTCAAGCTGCTCTTCTGCATGCTTTGCTTTTAAAAGCTCTGTTATATCCCTTGCTGTAGTGACAACGTACTCTATTCGACCTTGTGCATCGAACATCGGAGTACCAGAAACAAATATTTTATGATTACTACCTATTGTTTGAATGATAGTAATAGCACGCAGTTCTTTCAATACTTCGAGTGAAACGGAACGCGAAATAAAACCAGCCTTGACGACTTCAGACATATGCAAACCGATCAAACGCCGCTTAGGTAGCCCTGTCATTTGCTCATAAGCTTTGTTCATAGTAATTGTTATACCATTACCATCAGTGATATAGACACCATCACTTAGCGCATCTATAACCCTCTGTAGATTTTCATCAAGGAACACTCAGTTCTACTCCTTTATTTTTTCACGCAAACGCCAACCATATATTAAGAAGCATAATAACACTCCAGCAGCGAATGCCCACGTGGCACCTTTTATAACTAGTATTCCAGCAATAACACCAGCAATACCTAGATCACTATCGCAACGCGCTTCTTGAATGCCAATTCGAACACTAACATAGCCTTGAATCAATAATGTTAAAGCTAATGCTATTCCTAGTATTGGTTGTACTAAACTGACTACAGGCAATAGTAACAATCCAGTATTAGTCCCCCAGCGGAAAGAACCAGCACCCCCAAATATTGAGTCCATTGCCTGTCTGCCCTGCTTGTATCGCTCAACAATCACAACATGCATTGCTGCCCACAAAGGACCACACATTGCAACATCTGGTCCCATAATACTCATTCCCAGATTTCGAGCGCCAAAAATCAGATGTGCTCGATTCGGATCGTAATCAATTTTTTCATCTTGGCGTGCTTCATCAGCTTCTTCTAATATGGATTTGCTTTGTAATACATCACCAAATAATACGATGTAAGCAGCCAGGACTGTTGGAATAGCTGTTAAATACATTGTCATTGGAGGGAGACCTACACCAAATACAGTATATTCGGTAAACATTGTCACAAAGTCTGGCTTTGTGATACCCCACTGGATATCTGGCCAAGGTGCTTCTGAGAACATCGGCGCAAGAATAATTGCCAGTACAATAATAGGAAATACACCAAGGTTACCAATAAAACGAAAGCTCCAATGATACTTTCTTAACTTAGCAAAATGCTGCGAAAAGATTAAGTAAAATGCGATCCCAACAGCGATAGTAACAGTAAACGGATAAGTCTCAAACCGCCCGCCTTCTTGAAAAACCACAGATACTGCAGCTAGCCCGGCACCCATAATGATGCCTGCTTTAATTGCACTAGGAATAAGATGAACGACTCGCTTAGCTGCACCTGATGCTCCTAAAAATATGGCGAATAAGCCTAACATCATCTGAAAAGCAATGAGCGCATGGACTCTACTTTCTCCTTCAGGAAAAGTAGATACATACATAATAAGTAGAGGTATAGCAGGTGTGATCCACCCAGGTACGACAGGATCACCTAATAGGTGATGGAGTAGATAAAAAATTCCATTGATCATCACAATGGCAAGGGCTGCTTCAAAGGGCATACCCAGTAGTTCTGTCATTAGCGGAATAGCAGCTAAATCAACAGCACACATGAGTAGACCTTGGAAATAATCAGGCCACTCAAAACGGTAATGTAGAAAGGGTAGTCGGACTTTAAATGGTCCTAGTGGATAATAAGATGCTTCTCCTGCTGCCGTTCGCTTCTTCCATAAAGACATAGCAGACTTCCTCCTTAAAAGGCTTCTTGGTATATAGTTTCAATATCTTTGACACTAAGTTGTCTAGGGTTGTTTCGCAATAACCTGGTCACAGCACTAGCTGAAGTAGCTAACTCATTTAAATCGTCAAACTCGATTCCAAACTCTCTAAGTTGTTTAGGGATAGATACAGACACACATAATGCTTCAATTTTAGCGACTACATAGTCCCCCGCCTCAGATTCACTAATAGAATGGTCTGCACCCATAGCAATCGCAATATCGATAAACTTGTCTGGGCAACTAGTACTATTCCACCTCATCACATGAGAAAACATAACTGCATTACTAACACCGTGAGATAAATGGAATCTACCACCAAGCGGATACGCAAGCGCGTGTACAGCTCCAACGCCAGCATTACCAAAAGCTAACCCCGCCATTAAACTAGCTGTAGCCATTTTCTCACGTGCAGCTATATTAGTAGGCTCTTGATAAGCAACAGGCAATGCATCAACAATCATTCGGATTGCAGCAATGGATAAAGATTTAGTGATTTCGGAAGCAAAATTAGATAAGTAACTCTCTACTGCGTGTACTAGCGCATCAACGCCACTTGCAGCAGTAACAAATTCTGGGCAGCTCAATGTTAGCTCAGGAGCGACAATAGCAACATCTGGTAGTAGCTCATTACTTACTATGCCTTTTTTAATCTGTGCTTGAACATCCAACAATATTGATATGTTAGTAACTTCAGAGCCTGTTCCTGCTGTTGTTGGCATACAAATTAAAGGGATTTTCCGAGGCGCTACTTTATCCTCACCGAATAATTCGCTCAATGATCTTGTTTCACCACTATAAATCGCAACGGCTTTTGCCGTATCCATTGCGCTACCACCTCCTATAGCGATAACCCCATCACATTGATTTTCTTCGAAAGTCTCACAGCAAGCCTCAACAATGTGGGTTTCTGGCTCTGCTGAAATATCACTGTAAATAAATATATTTTCAACACCGTTTGATTTGAGATTATCAATGACTGGTTGAATAATACCGGCGTCTTTGACACCTTTATCCGTTACAATTAACGGTCTTTTTACATTTAAGCTAGCCATCTCTTCAGGTAGCAGATAACTAGAGTTCTCACCTGTCAACAATCGACGAGCAGTTTTAAAGATTTGAACGTTATCAGTATTCATCAATTTACCTCGAGTATTTGTAAGTTAAACTCTAGTAACATTGATGCAATCTACGTACCAAACTTATTAAAAAAATATAAGTAATTGATAAAAAAGATTAAATTAATTAAAACGATTATAAAGCCTATTAATTATGATGAATAAAATCATCACTAATATTTATTTTATGATTTTATTCATCAGATAAGACTGAGTGTTGAAATAAAACTATTCATAAGATTGCAAATCCTACAAAAAAATAAACCGCCCTACTTTATAGTTAAGGCGGTTTAACAAGTTTAGGCTGAACTGTAGTGGTCAACTAAACTAGGACACCTGATAAGTGTAGTGGCATAGTAAAATTGGATGATCTTCGGGGAGTTTCCTAAAAACTGTGTAACTGCTTATAATCCATTAACAGGAGAATAAGCAATGACTACTCAATCTGACATTAAAAAACTGGCCGAGCAAATGGCTGGTAGCATGAACAGCTTCGATGAC
>NZ_CAJHAL010000052.1:0-10998 GCF_904846365.1 Psychrobacter nivimaris | reverse complement strand
CTAAAAAGTGGTCGATGCCAATCCGTAACTGGACGTCTGCTCTGAATCGTTTTATGATTATGTTTGATGACCGTATCAGTAAGCATTTAATCTAAATGGCAGTTACACAGAATCTGGGATGGTCTCGTATTATATCAAGCTACTGACCCGCCGCATCTCTTCTAAACGTCCACGTCTTATCATCAGACGCCTCGATGCAGTAATAATATCCTGCCAAATCAAACTGCTTTAGCTGTTCAGCATTGGTCAGCTTATTGTCTGCTGCATATTTGACCATTAGTCCACGTGCTTTTTTAGCATAAAAGCTAATCACTTTGTATTGACTGTTTTTCTCGTCTTCAAATCGTGGCGTAATGATATCTGCCTTCAGTGCTTTTTTCTTTACCGCCTTAAAGTATTCATTAGAAGCCAAATTAACCAATGTTTTGTCATCGCTGTCAGCCATACGCGCATTGATAACATTAGTGACTTCCTCGCCCCAAAACTCATAAAGATTGTCACCGCGCTCATTTTTCAGCTTGGTGCCCATCTCTAAACGATAAGGCTGGATCAGATCGAGCGGCTTTAGTACTCCATACAATCCAGACAAAATGCCTAAGTGCTCATTGATATAAGTAGCGGTATCTTTGTCCATATGATACATATCAAGCCCAGTATAGACATCACCATCGAATAAATAGCCTGCAGGCTTGGCGGCATTATCAGAGTCATCATTATTAAACGGTTGCTCTTCGCTCCAATGCCATTGTTGATTGCGCGTGGCATTAAGCTGAGCCAGATCGTCAGATATACTCATTAGCTCTTGTAGGTCAACGGGCTCTTTTGACTTCAGTACTTTCATCAGTTCTTGTGAGCGTTCGATTAGCTCGGGCTGACTATAATAGTTGCCTAAATTTAATGGTATAGCATCTGTTTCGTTCAGGGATTTTGCAGGGGAGAGCAAAAAATACATGGTTATTCCTTATTATAATGAATCGATGACGGGTTTTTTCGAGTGTCAAGTATTCTTATTATACGGTATGCATGGGTGGAACTTGACTTCACCTTGATTATTTTGTGTTTATTGACGTTATTTGTTTAATAAAAGAATGGATTTAGAATTAGGAAATAAATGGAGTTAAGCCTGTATCTATAAGGGTTAAGCGTTTTTCGGAAAAATAAAAGGCTTTAATATACCAACAAAAAGTATGCCAATGGTGTAAATACCTAAATTTTTATTTTACTTGTGGGTCATCATTAGACAATGAAACTTGACGAACGATATCTCTATAATAAAAAGGCATGATGGTAAAGTAGCTATCATTTATTAAATTGATAACCTTTGGTCGCTGTAATGGATTAATCATGATCAAAGGGTTTTGTCCCCTGTGCTTTTTAGATGTGCGTTGAGGGTATTAAAGGTAGTCGTGAGACGTAAATATAGTCATTGGACGTAAGTAAGGAGACGGTATGAAAATCGGTGTAATCAGTGCAGATATCACGAGCGAGAGCCGTGTAGCCATAACCCCAGACGCAGTCAAAAAATTGCGTAAACTTGGGTTTGAAGTCGTCATTCAGTCAGGTGCAGGCCAAGCAGCATACTATGCTGATGAGTTGTATCAGGCTGCGGGTGCCGACATTGCCAGTAGTCGTACCGAGGTGATTACCCAGTCTAAGATTATTACCACCGTCAATGACCTACCAGCGGAAGCCACTGAAAGCTTATCATCTGGTCAGATCGTCATTGGCATGCTTGACCCGTATCGCAACACTCAGCTTGACACTTATGCAGCCAAAGGCGCGACAGTCTTTGCGATGGAATTATTGCCTCGTACACTGTCACGCGCACAGAATATGGACGTATTGTCGTCACAAGCCAACCTTGCTGGTTATAAAGCCGTATTGCTCGCGGCCAATGAGTATTCACGTCCTTTCCCAATGTTTATGACTTCAGCAGGTACGGTTAAGCCAGCTAAGGTCGTTATCCTAGGTGTTGGTGTTGCAGGTCTACAAGCGATTGCGACAGCCAAGCGTTTGGGTGCAGTGGTAGAAGCCAGTGACTTACGTCCGACCGCTCGCGAGCAAGTGGAATCACTCGGTGGTAAATGGCTTGATGTGCCGATGAGTGCAGAGGAGGCTGAAACAGCTAAGTCTACCGGTGGTTATGCATGGACGCCATCAGAGCAATATGTCAAAGATCAAGCAGCTGTCGTAGATAAAGCGCTCAGTAATGCTGACATCGTTATTACCACGGCGCAGATTCCTGGTCGTAACGCACCGCGTTTGGTACATGGCGCAACGCTTGCCAAAATGAAGGCAGGTTCTGTACTGATCGATATGGCGGCTGGTACCGGTGGTAATGTCGAAGGCAGCGTGCCTAACGAAACCATCACCACAGACAACGGCGTACGTATCGTTGGTGCCGCCAATATCCCTTCACAGCTCGCCGCACAGTCTTCAGATTTGTATGCCAATAACCTTGTTAACTTTATTACGACATTGATTGCACCTGCTGGCGATGACGCATCAGCCAGCTTGGCACTTAACTTAGACATGGAAGACGAGATTCAGGGCGCACTGGCAGTGACACATGACAGTCAGGTACGACTAGCCAAACGCTAATTTAAACAGTCTATTACCACATATTTTGTCACTACACATTTGCCAGTAATGAATAAATTTTTAGGAGGATTAGATGATTGCCACTATTTTAGCTGCAGCGCCAGCCGGTGCGGCCATGAGTAGCACACCATTTGTAGCGATTTTCACTGTATTTGTGCTCGCTATTTTTGTCGGATACTACGTGGTTTGGGGCGTTACGCCTGCATTACATACGCCATTGATGGCGGTAACCAACGCTCTATCAAGTATCGTCATCGTGGGTGCGATGCTACAGACCGTCACGATTGATGGTTCAATGTTTACACCGACCAGTTTGCTTGGTGCCTTTGCGGTATTTTTAGCCAGTATCAATATCTTTGGTGGCTTTGCTGTGACTGAGCGTATGCTTGCGATGTTCAAACCGAAAGTGAAAAAAGCACCAGTAGCAACCACTGATGCCGGAGGTGACGCATGAATGATTTCTCAGCAATGATTGCAGCAAATGCAGATTGGTTCTATCTAGTCGGCGCTATCCTCTTTGTCTTAACGTTACGTGGTTTATCTAGCCCAAAGACAGCGATTCGCGGTAACCGTTTTGGTATGGCAGCGATGGCGATTGCCGTTGTGACAACCTTCTTTTTAGCAGAAGGCCCTGTGCTTTGGTTGATCATCGGGGCGATGGTGTTGGGTGCCCTTGTTGGTATGTGGAAAGCGAAAACAGTCGCAATGACCCAGATGCCAGAAACGGTTGCTTTGATGCATTCATTCGTCGGTTTAGCAGCGGTTGCGATTGCACTTGCGACGGTATTACACACTGAACAGCAGCATGGTGCCGTTGCTCGCATCGAGCTATTTATCGGTTGCTTCATCGGTGCGATTACGTTCTCAGCCTCAGTCTTTGCCTTTGGTAAATTGGCAGCGAAAAGTTGGGCGAAAACATTGGTTGGGGGCTGGGTAAAACCGGTTCAAGCGCTACTATTCATTGCGATGATTGGTTTCGGTGGGGTGTATTTCGTCACTGACTCACTACCAGCATTTTATGCGATGGCAGTGATTGCCGTTATCTTTGGTTGGATGTGGATTGCGCCAATCGGTGGCGGTGACATGCCAGTAGTCGTATCACTACTGAACTCATTCTCAGGTTGGGCAGCAGCAGGTATTGGTTTTACGCTTGGCAACTCGATGCTGATTATCGCAGGTTCACTAGTCGGTTCATCAGGTGCGATCTTGTCTTACATCATGTGTAAAGCCATGAACCGCTCACTACTTAATGTCTTGTTTGGTGGCATGGGCACGTCAGCTGTGGCAGCAGGCGGCGATGATGGGGCACCGAAGAATTACAAAGCAGGCTCAGCAGAAGACGCAGGGTTCCTGATGTCTAATGCCAGTAGCGTGGTCATCGTACCAGGTTACGGTATGGCGCAAGGCCGTGCACAGAATGCAGTAAAAGAGCTATATGAGTTGTTAAAAGAAGAAGGTGTTAACGTTCGCTTTGCTATCCATCCAGTTGCTGGTCGTATGCCAGGTCATATGAACGTACTGTTGGCTGAAGCTGATGTCCCTTATGATGATATTTTAGAAATGGACGAGATCAACTCAGACTTTGCGAGTACAGATGTGGTCTTGGTCATCGGTGCGAACGACGTTGTGAACCCATCTGCGAAAGATGATCCTACTTCTCCAATCTTCGGTATGCCGATTCTAGAAGTCAGCAAAGCCCAGACGGTTATGGTTATCAAGCGTTCAATGAGTACCGGTTATGCAGGTTTGGATAACAGCTTATTCTACATGGACAAAACGATGATGATCTTTGGTGATGCTAAGAAAATGGTAGAAGAGATGGTACGTACTATCAATGGCGGCGGTCATTAATCTCTAAGCTATGTTTTTAACCATTATTATTTGCAGATAAGTTTTAGATAAAGAAAGTCACTGAGGTGGCTTTTTTTGCGTTAAAGTGGGCGACATTTATGAGCCGACTATAGACTGAGGTCGTTTACAATTATGGTCAGTTTCTAATGATCACAAAATTAACTGTGCTTTGTGTACTCACTATACGATTTGCGCTTGATTAACCTTTCAGCCCATCTGAATTGCTTTAACGATAGACAATCACCAATTATAAATACGATGAAATAAGAGAAAGATTTATGAACATGTTACTGCGCTTTTTTATTATGGTTAGCTTACTTAAACAACAGCTCAAGCATCAATCGACGAGCGAAATTATCAGTCTAGAGACATTGACTGCACCGACCGTCCGTCATTATCGAATTTTGCCCCACGATATGGGATTTCGCGATCATTTACCCAATTATCGTTATTTATCATTTATCGAGCTAAACGTCACACGCTGGGTAAAGGCGTGCTGTCACCAAAAAGGCATTAAACCGTTGAATTGGGTGATTGCCATGCAAGAGATGATTTATCTGAAGCAAATTAAATTTTTGGATAAAATGACGCTTAGCAGTGCAGTTGCAGGATGGGATCATAAGTATGTGTATTTTGAGCATCGGTTCTTTGTTAAAAATCAGCTGATGGGCGTTGGGATGACCAAGTTTGTTTTTACAGACAGTAAAGGTATGCGCACTCCAGAAGTATTAGACATGATGGGCGAGCAATTGACAGATACGATTAACACATGGAATGAGCACCAAGTCGCGGTAAAATCGACTAAATCAGCCTAAGCCATATCGCAAAACAGTATTGAAACCCAGTATTGGAAAATAGCAGCGTAAAATAACTTGGCTATAATCATTTGCTGAATTTTGGTAGGATAGAGCCCATCAAGTCGTCAGTATTAGGACGATAGCATCGTTTTTAATATGATGATTCTCAAAACGACTAAAAATAAGGTACCGCTATGACACCACAAAAATTAAAATGGACAGACAGCTTAGATATCGCGATTGAGCTTTATGAAAAATTCCCAGAAACAGATCCACAGTATATTCGTTTTACTGATTTGCATCGCTGGGTAACTGAGCTTGAAGGCTTTGATGATGATCCACAAAAATCAAATGAAGGCATCTTAGAAGCCATTCAAATGAACTGGATTGATGAAGCCGATTAATCGATTTGATCTGCCAGCATTGCCATAAACAGAAAATCAAATAAACAGATAGAAAAGGCCGCATCATGACCTCACAAATTAAAGAGCTACCAGAAGCGCTAGCTTGTCGCGGTATCAGCGTTCGTACCACTAATAACGCTGAGATAAGCCATGACACTGCCAAACTTGGAAGATTATGGCAGAAGTTTTATCAAAATCACGCGGGTGAACTCCCTGAAGGTGAGGACATTTATGGTGTCTACCACAACTACGAAAGCGATGATCTGGCAGGAGCCTTTGACGTTGTGGCCAGTTGGAAAGTAGCCAGCGAGCAAGATGCACAATCCGAAAGCGACAGTGTGGCCAATGCTAGTAATGTAGTGACGGTTGATATTCCTGCAGGAAAGTACTTGGTATTTTCTGAAGAAGGTTACATGCCTAACACTGTGATGAATGCATGGGAAAGTGCTTGGGAATATTTTAATACGGCAGACTGTGAGCATACCCGCACTTTTAATGTAGACTTTGAGCATTATATCGGTGGTAACTTAGAATACGGTCAAGTTGATGTCTATATTGGTATTGAATAAAGCTATTAATTGACTTAAGTAACTTAAGCTGATCAAGCCATTTTTGATAAAATAATGACAAAAAAAGCGCTAACCTAAATTAGGTAGCGCTTTTTCTTTAGATAGATGTAATCAATTAGACAGTCGCAATTAATACCACATTCAATCTAACAACAAATTCTCCAATATCCCTTCATAAATTTGCGCCAGTTTACCCAAATCGTCGACTTCTACTTTTTCATCAACTTGATGAATCGTTGCATTACGCACACCCAGTTCGACGACTTGGGCACCAGTTGGCGCAATGAAGCGTCCATCGGAGGTTCCACCAGAAGTCGATAGGGTGGTGTCGACATCGGTCACTTTTTTGATGGCGTTCTGACAGGCTGAAACCAGTTTTCCTTCAGGGGTCAAAAACGGCTGACCAGATAATTTCCAATGAATATCGTAGCTCGCTTTGCTATTGACAAAGTGCTTATCAAAGATAGCATGCGTTTTTGCCTTTAGTTCATCTTCAGTGGTTTCAGTTGAAAAACGGAAGTTAAAGACCACGTTTAGCGTTTCAGGAATGACATTGGTTGCGCCTGTACCGCCATTGATATTTGATATTTGCAATGAGGTGGCTGGGAAGTAATCATTGCCATTGTCCCATGCGGTAGACGTCAGTTCAGCAAGGGCAGACATCGCCGCATGAATCGGATTAGATGCCAGATGTGGATAGGCGACATGGCCTTGTTTGCCTGTAACGGTAAGCTCTGCACCTAGTGAGCCACGACGACCGTTTTTGATAATATCACCTAACGTATCGGTACTTGATGGCTCACCAACGAGACAGTAGGTGATTTTTTCTTGACGCTCTTCTAGGGTCTCGATTACTTTGACTGTACCATTAATTGACGGGCCTTCTTCATCTGAAGTAATTAAAAAAGCAATAGAGCCATTATGCTCAGGATGATTGGCGACGAAGCGTTCGGCTGCAACAGTAAAAGCTGCAATACCAGTTTTCATATCGGCGGCACCGCGTGCCCATAAATACCCATCAGCGATAGTTGGAGTAAACGGAGGGTAGGTCCAGTTTTTCTCATCACCCGTTGGCACGACGTCAGTATGACCAGCAAAGCAAATCACTGGATCGGTAGTACCGCGGCGTGCCCACAAGTTTTTAACTTCGGCATGTTCGCCGCTTTGTTTTCTATCACCAAAATACATAAACTCGCAATCAAAGCCTGCTTGTTCTAACCGTGCTGACAACATATCTTGGCAACCATCGTCATCGGGCGTCACTGAAGGGCGCTCTAACAGTGCAATACTTAAATCTAAGGTTTCTTGCTGATGAGTTGTTCGTTGAGACGCGCTTGATTGGTTATGAGGGTCAGACATAGATAAGCCTTTTATATAATAAATTAAGATGGTAAATATAAATAAAGAATAGAGGATAAATGCTAAACGGCTACTTCGACAAAGGGTACAAGACCATCACGGCGCATCCAAGTAGCGATAGAGTAGCGTTGGCGATGCGCAGTTTGTACTTGATGACGTAAATCACTGTCGAAAATGATCAGTCTATTGGCAACTGGCATCACTTCATGGTGCGTGCCATGCTTATCAACGATTTCTAGTGCGCCGCCGTCAGTTGCTTCCCAATCATCATTGAGATAAAACACTGCCGAAATAATACGTTCATCACGTCCAGCAGGGTTGTCACTGTGCCATTGATAGCCAAAGCCAGTCGGATAACACGCATAATGCGCTTCACTATGGCGAATACCAGCGAACAAACTAAGATTGAATAGCGAGGCCAAAGCATTGATGCTTTGTAGATAGTAATAGCCTGCAAAAAAATCTTCAGTAATCCAGCGTATTCTATCACCGCGAATATCACTGATGCGAACACCAGCGGTCAGCTCTGCATCACGATAGTCAATAAAACCGCTTTCTGCTTGTAGTGCCAATAAGGCAGTACTATTGAATACGTCATCAATGATGAGCCAGCCGTCAGTGACAAAGGTATCAAGCTGTTTATCCGTCAGCTTATCTTCCCAGTTAACCGTAAAGTCAGACATCTGCAATACGTGCTGAGTAGGAATTTCTTGGCTATCATTATGAGTATCTGGCAGCAGTAATGGTGGATTATCCTGACCTATCGGATGATCAACGAACAACGCTGTCTTGTTAAGGTTGCTAATAATCTGTGTCATTTCATCTCATTATTATCAATCAGCTGTCAATATACCGTCATTCAATGCGTTTTTATTGAAAGCACTTACTAAAACCACATTATCTTTTACTCTGCCTATGCTACCATAGATGCAATTTTTCTTATTTAAACTTTTGAGATTATGAACTATAAACACGCCTACCACGCTGGTAACTTTGCTGATGTGGTTAAACACATTTTATTGGTACAACTGCTTAATCAACTGGGGCAGAAAAACAAACCTTTTTATGTGCTTGACGCTTATGGCGGTCGTGGACTGTATTCACTAAGCAGTGAAGAAGCGCGCAAAACAGGTGAGGCCAAAGGCGGTATTCAAGCTTTTCTAAAAGCAGATACCGAAAAAGCCCCAGCTGCTGTCAAAGATTATATGGAAGGCATTAAGCAAGCCAAATTCACTTACGACAATAAAGTCTACCCTGGTTCGCCATGGTGGGTGGCCCATCACGTCGAAAAAACCGCCGCTAAAAAGCCTGATGCTGGCGTGCGTGCTGAGGCTTTTGAAGCCAAAGCGACTGAATACGATGCGTTGAACTATCAGCTACATAAGTTGCCAATTGGTATCCAGCATCGTGATGCTTTTGAAGGTATTACCGCTGTTATTCCACCAAAAGAAAAGCGCGGTTTGATTTTCCTTGATCCTCCTTATGAGCAAGAGCACAAAGATTTTACGCGCCTGATCGACTTATTAGTCGCGGCTTATAACAAGTGGCCACAAGGAACTTATGCGCTTTGGTTCCCAATCAAAAACATCGAAGCCGTAGAGCTCTTCTATAAAAAGCTCAAACGTACTGAAATGAGACGTCAGCTGGTTTGTGAGCTAAACATTTATCCTAATGATGTTGCGGTTGGTCTGAACGGTACCGGTCTACTGGTTATCAATCCGCCATGGCAGTTTGATAACCATGCACGCGAGATATTACGTTTCTTACAGCCAGTACTAAAAGTAGAAGACGCGCCAAACTTGACGCCTGATAGTGCGACCAATGTGCGCTGGCTCGTCGGCGAATAGCAATAACGGCCAATAAGGATATTAAGATGACGACTCAGCCACCTATCGGCCAGCCGAATAATGCACCTTTGAATAATTCATCGTTAAACGACGGCTCGTTGCAAGACAATGCAGCGACTCAGCCACCGTTTATTGATGAGCACGAATTTAATATTCGCCTAGCGGATAACGACAGCTATGATGGTTTGACATTTGAGGTGATTGAAGCTGAAGTAGCCGAAGGTAAGCGAGTAGTTAGTCGCGGTGTTTATTTGGCACCCAATCTGATCACTACCTTGTCGCTACTGTCAGGCTTTTACTCGATTTTGGCGAGTACCCAAGGCGAGTTCTATAAAGCGGCTTTGGCTATTTTTTTATCCGCTATTCTTGATGGCGCAGATGGACGTGTCGCACGTATGCTCAATGCGCAAAGTCCATTTGGTGAGCAATACGACTCTTTAGCAGATATGCTAGCGTTTGGTGTTGCCCCTGCTATTTTGATTTATAGCTTCGCTTTAGAGCCATTGGGTCGTATCGGCATTGGCTGTGCGTTTGTCTTTACCGCTTGTGCTGCTTTTCGCCTTGCACGCTTTAATGTTCAGGTTGGCATCGTCGATAAAAAGTACTTTGTTGGTTTGGCAAGTCCGCTTGCTGCTATATTGGTGACATCTGCTGTGATGGTTGCAGTCGATCATAACGAGTGGATTGGTCAATACGATACAGCTGTCATGCTACTGTTTGCGGCTTGGGTCGTGACTTGTGGTCTACTGATGGTCAGTAATGTCAAATACTACAGCTTTAAAGAATTTGACAAAAAGAAAGTACCTTTTGTAGTGCTTATCATTGGAGTGCTAGTCATGAGCATCGTGCTCTATGATATCCCTGTTGGTATCTTAGCGATCGGTATTATCTATGCGTTATCAGGTATCGTGACTACGATTAAAACGAAAGTGAAAAGTTAAACGCTGTATTTAGACTTTATATAAGGGAACTTACTGTCAGGTAAGTTCCTTTTTTAATGCGCTCTATATACTGCTGAAGTACGTCAGCCACTATAAAAAAGCTAAATCTATAGATATAAAAGACAGTATTTAAAGTTTGATAGTGATAACAATAGGTTAGGTTGATACGATATCACTAATAGAAAATAACAGAGATTATTTATAGAGTTTCCTTGTTTTCTATCTAAAACTCCGTATAATGCCACCCAGTCGAAAGGGAAGTGGGTTACTGATTTGGACGATATAAATTGTTTGAATTAAATATAAAATACTTCTTGACTAAATAAATATAGCGTCTATAATACGCACCTCATCAAGACGAGCTGGAAGTAGCTGGTGTGTAATTACACATTAATAACCCAGTTAACTTGTTGAAACGAATTAAAAAAAGAAGTTGACAGACTATTAAAACATGATATGATGGTCAGCTCGCTAAATAGGATAAGCCACATTGGCTAACTTATTTAGTTTGAAATACTAGCACTGGACGACAGTGTCAGACATTATTTAAAAGCATAACTAAAGAACAACTTGTGTGGATTTTTGCTGATTCAGAATGCTAAAAAATAAAGTTGACTATCTTTTCTTTT
>NZ_CAJHAL010000051.1:0-13544 GCF_904846365.1 Psychrobacter nivimaris | reverse complement strand
CACCCAGCAGGCATCCAAAAAGTGGTCGATGCCCATCCGTAACTGGACGTCTGCTTTGAATCGCTTTATGATTATGTTTGATGACCGTATAAGCAGGCATTTAATCTAAATGGCAGTTACACAGAATTCGGGATGGGCTCGGCTAGATTAGTGCTTGCTAACTTAAACTTTCTATTTGTGCATTAAAGTTCTAAACAAATACCTGATAAGATCTTTTATATCACGTCTCAATCCGCTCACTATATGTAATATGGATTTTTAAATGCTTACTTACTAACTTCATTTCCTCATATATTTCCCGTGTATGAGACTTTCTCTGTAATGTGTCTGAAGAGTTTTTTATAACGAGATAAGAAATCAAATTCAAACTACGGCAACCTTCAATAAGATTTGATTCGATTGGCATTCTCAATATTTTTGCAAAAACACTATAAAGTAAAATAGCTTGTTTCTTTGCCAACATCATTGAAGATAATCTTATAACTTCATTTTGTACATCCTTATTGACATTATCATTTATAAAGCCCGATTGTTCTCGAAGAAATAGAGATGAAACTTCTCCAAGTGTTTCTTTTAACCCTACTATGGGTTCTAAAATAAACTTTAAAATAAACTGACCTATGACAAAAATTGTGACACCTGCAATTATAGTTAGAAACATTTTATAAACCTCACAATTAAAGAGAATTATATACAACCTTCTAACTCACCTTATCCCACATCTTGCTTAGACGCTTGGGCGATACTGCCATACGAGTTTTCATAGGCTGGGCAAACAGTTGAATACGATACTCTTCCACCATCCAGCGATACTCACTGATGGCTTCTTTGTCCGCACGTCCTGCTAGCCGTTCCATATGCAAGTCAAGAGCATAAACACCATCGAGGTCGGCGTCGAGATTGTGCTCCAGACGCTCTAGCCGAATCTGTAACGCTTCAAGATAGCGTGGGTACTGTTGCCAATGGCTGTAATCCATCCGATAAACAAAATCAGCCAAATGTAAATCTTCTAACTGATCTTCGATATCATCGATAGACTCACCAAATATTTCACGATCTAGCATCAGCAACCCTTGGCGAATACGTTGCCAACGAGTGTAGACATTCTTAAGCGTTTTGATAACGCTTTGACCAGTTAATAAGAAGTTATTCACCACCACTTCAAGAGTCTGGGTATACTCTTCAGAGGTAAACGGTAGCTCCTCGCTCAATCCAACTGCGATATCATCGGCGCTTTCTGGTAAATTCTCAGAATGATCAAATAAGACGTAGTGCTCTTCGAGAGCCGCGTCTAACGCAGCATCTATAACGATCGTTTTGAGTTTATCCATGTCGCCAAGTGGCGCAAATGCCAGTTTAAATATACTATCGATTTGGCTCGTTAGCTGCTTTTTCTTTGCACCAAGTTTGCCTTTGATTAAAGTCAGTACCCCGATACGATGTGCTTGAAGTGCTGCATTGACATCAGTGTATTGATGAATCGATACAGCTTCTCCCGCTTCATCAGCGACGAGCGCCGCAAACTGTTTCATCACCACGCCTGCACTATGATGGTTTTTGCTAAAAGCAAAATGCTCAGGGAACTCAGTATGCACGCCTTGCTGTTCATTTACCGCTTGACTGGTTTCAGATGCATGACGAATCTGTAGGGTTTGCAGGTCACGGCCTTTTTCGATGATACGGTTTTTCTCATCGACCACACAGATTTGTGGCTGTAAATAGCGATCAATCGTAGATGGATTGAAGTTCTCTGGCGTCACCGACATAATACCGCGACGATGTAATGCCTGACACAGCTGCTTCAGCAATCCTTGTCCACCCTTTGGCTGCAACTCATCAAACAAACTGTCTGCGGTATTGGGTATCGGTACGATTTGACGACGTATCTCCTTTGGTAGGGACTTGAGCAGCTGCAATACCAATTCATAGCGCCAACCAGGCACACCCCACAGTAGCTCAATCGCGTCGAGCTGCGGTAATGCGGCAAGCGGTACACGTATGGTCACACCATCATCATCGCTGGCTGGATCAAAGATATAGCGGAGCGGCAGTTTTAAATCGCCCAGCTTCCACACTTCTGGGAAGTCCCCTGTGGTCGGCGCTTGGCTATTAAGTACATCTTCATCAGTAAAGAATAGATGCTTGGCATCATGCTTTTCGACTTCTGCACGCCAATCCTCAAACGCTTTGCGACTGGCAACGTGCTCAGGGATTTTCTTATCATAGAACTGATAGAGCGTCTCCTCATCTACCAATAAATCACGGCGGCGCAGCTTGTCTTCGATACGCTCAACATGAGCAATCTTATCCATGTTATGTTGCAAAAATGGTGCATTGCGACCAAAGTTACCAGTTACCAAGCCATCACGGATAAATATCTCTCGTGATTCAACCAGATTGACTTGCTCATAGTTGGTCAGCTGTTTACTAATAATAATCAGTCCAAACAGACTAATCTGTGCGTAGGCTTTGACGCGTCCTGTTTTCTTGGACCAGTGTGGTTCGAAGTAATGATATTTCAGCAAATCACCTGCTGCTGAGATAATCCATTCTGGTTCAATTTTGGCAACAGTACGCATAAAGACTTGTGAAGTCTCCACCATTTCAAACGCCATCACCCAAGGTGGTATTTGTTTAAACACCGTACTAGCTGGGAATATCTTGGCCTTTTGCTGACGCGCAGCCAAATACTCACCGCGGCTTTCAGTCTTATGCGCGATGATAGACAACAATCCTGTTAACAACGCTCTATGCAGATTGGCATATTTGACCGCTTTTAACTCTTCGTCTTCGATCGCTGTTGGATCATTAACAGCCACATTTTTATCAGAAGCTTTTGACTCATTGACATCCGTTAACTTCAGCTCAGTGACCATTTGTACCAATTGACGATGCGTCTGATGCCATTCACGTACACGCGGGAAGCTTAAATAGTTTTTCTTAGCAAACTGCTTACGTTGATTACCAGACAGTTTATTGCCGTCTTCATCTTTTTCAAACAGCGCTTTCCATAGACTCAGATAAAACAAAAAGTCAGAGTCGTCTTGACGGAAGACCGCATGCTTTTGATCCGCTTGCGTACGTTTATTAGCAGGCCGCTCGCGTGGATCCTGTACAGCGAGCGCGGCCACAACGATCAGCATTTCACGAATACAATCAAAATCAGAACCAGCCACTAGCATACGTGCCAGCCTTGGATCGATTGGCATACGTGCCATTTTCTGACCAGTTGCTGTCAAGCGCAGGTGATCAAGTCCTTTTCTCGCTTTTGGCTTGTTGGTTTTGTCCTGAGCAGCGGCATCTTTCTTGGAAGTAATAGCGCCCAATTCATCTAGCAATTTATGACCGTCAGTGACCAATCGGCTATCAGGCGGCTCAATGAATTCAAAATCATCCACACTACCTAGACGTAGATTGGCCATTTGTAGGATTACTGACGCTAAGTTGGTACGTAGAATCTCAGGCTCAGTAAACTCAGGGCGGCCACTAAAATCTTCTTCACTATAAAGACGAATACAAACACCTGGAGCGACACGGCCACAGCGACCTTTACGCTGATTAGCCGCTGCTTGGGAAATTGCTTCAATCGGTAAACGCTGTACGCGCGAGCGATACGAGTAACGCGAAATCCGCGCAAAACCTAAGTCAATCACATAGCGAATACCCGGCACGGTCAATGCAGTCTCAGCAACGTTGGTCGCGATAACAATACGGCGACCTCGACCCGACGGCTGAAAGATACGCTGCTGCTCTTCGTAAGTCTGCCGTGCAAACAGTGGTAATACTTCTGTATGGCGCGGGCCATGACGCTCAAGAACTTCCTGCGTCTCACGAATCTCCGCTTCAGTCGCAGCAAATATCAAAATATCAGCTTGATCGGCGTGACCTTTACTCTGCGCGTCGCTAAAGCACTCTTCGACAGCGGCAACCACAGCACGCGGCAGGTTCTCTTCAAAATCATCGTAGCTGTCATCTTCCGAGCTATTCACTGGCTCATCTGTCAAAGGACGATAACGGACTTCTACTGGAAAGCTACGCCCTTCTACATTAAAAATAGGTGCAGGGACTTGCCGTTTGAGCTTATTGTCATAACGGCTGAAGTATTCACTAAAGCGCTTAGTATCAAGGGTCGCCGAGGTAATAATAACTTTTAAATCTGGGCGCTTGGGCAGCATCTTTTTGAGATAACCCATAATAAAATCGATGTTCAAACTACGCTCGTGCGCCTCATCGATAATAATAGTATCGTACTTACTCAAAAACCGATCATGACCCAACTCAGCGAGTAAGATACCATCCGTCATGAGCTTTACAACAGATTGTGCTGTCCCTTGCTCATTAAAGCGAATCTTAAAACTGACAGTATTACCTAATGGCTCACCCAGCTCTTCTGCGATACGGTTTGCCACACTACGAGCAGCCAATCGTCTCGGCTGTGTATGTCCTATCTGCCCTGTAATACCGCGCCCTGCTAGCATTGCAAGCTTAGGCAGCTGCGTCGTTTTACCAGAACCGGTCTCACCAGCGACAATAATGACTTGATTATCGATAATCGCTTGTACTAAGTCTTCTGCGCGCTGGCTAACAGGCAGATCTAGATTTAGTTTGGCAGGTAAATCACTTGGAATACTGTCGATACGTGCCTGCACAGCTTCTTGAGAACGCATTTTTATTTTCTCGTACTGAGCACGTTTTTTAGCGAGTACATCATCTAGCTTCTTTTCTTGCTCAGAATCATGATTAGATTTTTTATTCTTAGGCACAGCAGCACGTGCCAGCTCACGTTCAAGACGGCTTAAGTAATAGCTATCCTTGGCAAGTACTGGTAGATCCGCCAGTGGTACTGCTGGCTTCTTAGTATCTTGAGTTTCATTTACAGTAGATGTATCTGAATCGCTGTTTTCAGGAATATTGGGCTTAGAAGTATTGGGCATATTTGCTTAGGCTATTTATTATGTAGAATTGGTTAGATTATGGGGGTAATTGGGGTATGATTCAAGTTAGTCGAGTCCTGATTGCTCTCGTAAGCTGTCCATTAGGTTTATTTAATCAAGCGTGTATTGAGTTACTTTTATGAAATTTAGATAAATCTATTATAGCGCCAATTTCTTTAAATTCTTGATGCTTAGATAGCCGACGTACTCTTTGTCTTCTTTAGCATTCAGCTCATCTGTATCACTAATAGGCTCAATCGAAAGCTGAACATTGGAGATAAGATCATTTACGTTATATATGTCATCTATATCTACTGCAAACTTATCATCAATATGAGAAGCTGCATTGAAAGGTGACGTTTTATCTTTAAAAGTAGATTGCTTATAAAAATCACTTTTTTTTGCTTGTTTGATCGCGTCAGCTTGGTTAGGTGCAACGATGAGTAGCTTATAATGGAATTCTTCAAAACTGTCCTGCTGATAGCCACCTAGATTGATAAAGAATAACTTTAAGTCAGCAGCAGCCTTTAATTGCTGACTTGGTTCAATTAACTTAATGGCATAACTACCCACTTTGGCAATCGCTCGATACGAATCAATATGCCATTTATTTTTTACCTCAGGCCAATGTTCATTGATATCTCCTATCAAGTCACTCACTTGACTGGCTGCACCAAAGAAAATATCGTGTTGCTCAATCAGACGGCCTTTAGGACGGCCGCCCAATTGAACCATATATAGTGTTAGCATTTTACGTAATCTCTATTAAATAAAAACCCATAGTTAATCTAAAGGTAATGCTGTCATTGCTAGGATAGAACGTTTTTAAGTACTGTCATACTGGAATCACTCTACCCGTCTTCAATGCAAATGCCCAATCTTCACGTCCGTTTCTTAGAGCCATATTTGCTGCTGCTTCATGGTCATAAGCGACCCTGACATGCTCAGTTTGCCAATGTTTACCTTGTTGAGTCTCAATACATTTGATAAGAGCATAATTAGCATGAGGCGAATAAGTTTGCATCTTATGAATAATAGGCAAATCGTCTTCGTAAGCTGGATAGCCAACGCTACCACTATTCACAATAGTTTGTCCTGACGACAGTACTACTGTACGCGGGATGTGTGTATGACCACATAAGATAACATCATTATCAATACCATCAAGTAACGCCAATATAGTCGCATCATTACGCACTATTGGTTGACCCGTTTCGATATCCTCTAGTAAATATATCATGTCATCGGTCGGCGAACCGTGGCAGAGGTATACATCCTCACTGACATGAAAATCAAATGGTAAAGACCGCATCCATTCAATCGCTTTTTTAGAGAGATCTTTGATAATAAAACCCATGGTTGGATTATTAGCAATTTCTGCCATAGTAGCTTCATAAATCTGCCTATCCTGATTGCCTCTAATGGTAATAATATCATCTCGATTTGCCATTAATAGCTCATAGGTAGCATGAGGCGCTATTGGTCCGTATAAAATATCACCAAGATTGACAATCCGATCAACATCTCGATATCTTATATCGGCAAGCACAGCTTCAAGAGCGTAGACATTACTATGAATATCTGAAATCGCAGCGATGGTTGTTATCTGTTTCTTTTCTAAGTTATCCATTTCCTGACTCACTAATTAAAAACTGCTTTACAACGTCAACGGTTGCTAACGGATCTTCTTCGTGCGGTACATGACCTAAGTTATCAAATATCTTAAGCTGACTATTACGTATATCTCTATGAAATAACGCGGCATTTCCTACAGGAATAAGATCATCTTTTGCACCCCATAAGATCAAAGTCGGCATGTCTAGCTGCTTTATTTGAGCTTGATCGCTCTCATCATCAGTTTCATTTAGGCGACGACTCAAAGCCTGCCGATTACCTTTACGTAGGGTCAATTCATAGTATCTGTTAATCAACTCCTCATCGACTTTGCTGTCATCGGCATACACGCTTAAAACGCTTTTCTCAACAACACTTCTGGGTAGGATGCGATTTAAAATTGGTGACATCGCTGGATATTTAGCAAGTTTAAAACCAATAGGAATATGTTTGGGCGTTGCTGGATAACCAACTGAATCTACCAATATCAATCGATTGACACGCTCAGGATACAAAGCTGCAGTACGCCACGCTACCTTGCCTCCCAATGAATTACCAGCTAGCGTGACACGGTCCAGCTTCAAATGATTAAGTACTTCAATGACAAACGCCGCATAATTTTCGCTGCTATATTGTGTGCTCTCGTCCACATAAGGACCGGTCAAACCAAACCCTGGCAAATCCATGCTCACGACACAGTATTGATCAGACAGCGCCTTGGTCCAGCCCTCCCATGTATGCAAACTTGCCGATGTACCATGCAATAAAACGATTGTTTCGGGTCGGTTTTTTTCGGCTGCATTGTCACGATTTTTATAACAGTTAGCTGACTGCACTACATGCGCCTGCATACCTTGTATGTCTATAAATTCGCTGTTGGGTAGTTGCCATTGTTTTAGCTCAGCGACGGTACGATCAGGTGCCCAGTATTTTGCTATAAATACCATTAACACGGCAATTGCGCCTAGCACTATGAGAACAGTTGCTTTCAATAAATACTGTGTCATATGATCAAATCCATTTAATAAGATGACGTTAATAATAAACATTCTATACCGCTAGCTCGTATGATAAGCGATAAAAAACCCCAACGTTCAATTTGTCTTGAACATTGGGGTTTCATTTATACTAAGCAGATATGACTAGGATTTTAATGACTACTTGATTATATCAAGAAAAAGTACGCCCATAGCCCGATAACGATAGTAGCAATGATGTTTAATATGATACCTGTACGAATCATTTCTGTTTGCTTGATCAAACCTGTACCAAACACAATAGCATTTGGCGGTGTGGCAACTGGCAACATAAACGCACACGATGCACCAATACCGATGACCAATACGAGCACCTCATGTGGCAAACCCATCTGCTCTGCAATAGCGGCAAATACAGGCACTAACAATGCTGCCGAGGCAGTATTGGAAGCAAATTCTGTCAAGAAAATAATAAATGCTGAGACTGCCATCATCACAATGATAAGTGGTGCAGAAGACAGCGCAGTTGCTACAGTTTCCCCTAGTACCAAAGACGCCCCAGATACTTTCAGAATTGTCGATAGCGCAATACCACCACCGAAAAGCATGAGCACACCCCAATCCGTATTGTCTGATACTTGCTTCCAAGACACTAGCCCTAAGCTCACTACTGCTGCCGCTGCTGTTAGTGCAACGATAGCATCAGTATCCGTGATATCTAAAGCTGCTCCGATCTTTTTGGAGAATATCCAGCTCAATGCCGTAACGATAAAGACGATGATAGTGACGATACGTGGCTTGTTCCAAGCAATCGGCGCATCATCAACGAGGACAATAGTACGATTTAGGTTCGGCTTTAGGAACACATACATCGCACCCAACAGTACTGGTAATAGTACCAACATCATTGGAATACCAAATTTCATCCAGTCTACAAAGGCAATATCGAGTGCTTTTGCAGCAATGGCATTGGGCGGCGAACCAACAATCGTACCCAAACCACCCAGACTTGCTGAATAAGCAATACCTAATAGTACAAATACAAACGTACCGCGGTCTTTTTCACGATCAACTTGCGTCAAGATACCGAGTGCCAACGGGAGCATCATCGCAGCCGTAGCGGTATTTGATATCCACATCGATAAAAATGCCGTCACACCAAATATCAAAAATACAGCTGTACTCAGTTTGCCACCAGACATCGATAGAATCTTTAGTGCGATTTTTTTGTCTAGCTGCTGCACATGCAATGCTGCTGCCAAGGCAAAACCACCAAAGAATAGATAAATAGTAGGATTGGCAAAGCTTTGCAGACCGATTTCAGCATCGAAGTCTGGTATGCCAACCAAGGCACCGATTACTACGACAAGTAGCGCTGTTATGGTGACGTGCACAGCTTCTGTAAGCCAAAGCACCCCAATGAAAAACAGGACTGCGAGACCTTTATTAGCATTGATATCGAACGGCAACACATTATAAATAATCAACGCAATAATCGCGGCAATAGCGACCACAATTAACCCTTTTCCTGTACCTTTTGGGAAGGTATCAGTAAATAAATACTCGTTACCATCATCAGGAATATGGCTATCCAGCTTTTTCTCTGACATAAATTATCCTTATCGCATCCAAAGTGAGTATGAAGTCAAAGTTATTGCAACACACACTTATTATAAGACATCATGATATTCATATAGCGAACATTACGCGCGAAAATATCATATCAGAATAACTTATATATGAATACATTTTGATTAATTTTGTTTTTTTAGGATATCTGTTTGATTCGTTAATGATAATCACCTCTCGACTTTGTGAGATTTTTCAATAGTAGCTCTCTCACTACTTTGTTCTCACTGCTTTGAATGGACGCCTTGGTTGATAAAAATTACATAAAGCATTCAAACATTCATCATTTGGGGCTATACAAGTAAAAACCGATACCACATAATTTTAGGGTTAGATAGATAATCATCAATAAAAACAAGAGGAATGACACTATGACAGATGCAAATAAAACCGATGCAACCACAAAAATGGCGCCAAAAGACATCAATCAAGATAGTCTGGCCAAAGAAGATCAACAGCGTACTGACGACTCAGCGCTAGATATGATGCAAGGTATGCATGAGCATGAAGATCATCAAGAAGAAGGCGCAAAATAAAAGATGGCAGAACGGCAGATAAAGCCAGTTATCTAGTATTAACAGCAAAAATAAGAAGCGCTTGTCATGATGATGAGCGCTTTTTTAGTTTTGTTTCTCTTTGTTCTGGCAAGTGATTGGAGACATAGTTATATATAAATGCTGCTGTTAGAACGATTGCGATGGGTACAAACAACGCATCATAGCCAACTTTGGCAAACAAAAAAGCCCCTACTGTACTGCCACCGCAGAAGCAATACCAAATAATGGCTTGAAAGCCCAATGTCGGCTTACTAATGGAGCGACCCGCAAGCCAGTTACCGATTGCTGCACCCATATCGGATGTCAGTCCTGTCAAATGAGTTGTGCGAATAACTGCTCCACTATAAGTGGCTACCATCGCGTTTTGTAATCCGCAGGCCATCGCTGCTGCCAATTGTCCGAGATAGTCATGCTGCTGATATAACCAGTAGGCAGCTATTAGTAATGCTGCTTCAAAATATAGCGCACGCCCGTAACGACGGCCTAGTGTTAAGGATGTCTGCCCAATGACAAAACCACTCAATATCGCTCCTGCCAAAAAAGACAGCAAAAGCGCTCCGATATACAAAATACTGTGGGCGTCTGAATAAGCGATAGCTGCTGCAAACAAGCTGACATTACCGGTGACATGCGAGACTGATAAATTGGCAAATCCCATCAATGCGGTTGTATTCACGCAGCCGGCGCTAAATGCCAATACTGCCCCACCCCACAATATCCACTTTGGTAACTTGGTTATCATATTTGTCACCTAAAGGTCTACTGCCAAAAAGACTCATAGTATAACGAGAAAAGGCAGCCAATTGGCTGCCTTTTCAATTTCAATAGCTGAGTGAATCATTGGTAATGACCATCAACGCAAAAAATACTTAAATGATTATTGCGCTGGCTCATCCAGCATCATCAACTGCTCACTAATAGCGACGGTATTAAAACCTGCATCAACAAACATGATCTCACCCGTGATACCAGATGCCCACGGAGATAATAGGAATAGTGCTGCGTTACCTACTTCCATCTGATTGACATTACGTTGTAATGGCGCAATTTTTTCGCTGATATCGAGCATTTTACGGAAAGATTTGATACCACTAGCCGCTAGCGTGCGGATAGGACCTGCAGATATCGCATTAACACGGATACCTTCGCCACCCATAGACGTTGCTAAATAACGAACACTGGCTTCTAAACTGGCTTTTGCCATACCCATGACATTATAGTTTGGCAATACTGAAATGCTACCTTCATAAGTCAGTGTCAACATAGAACCATGGCGCATCGCTAGTAATTCACGAGCCGCTTTAGCCAATGCAACGAAGCTATAGCTAGAGATATCATGCGCGATGTGACTGCCTTCACGAGTCGTTGCGCTAACAAAATCCCCATCCAACTGATCCATCGGTGCAAAACCAATGGCATGTACCACACCATCAATACCGTCGCCCCAATGAGCAGTCACTTGCTTAAAGCACGCAGCAATTGACTCATCAGAAGCTACGTCACATTCTAGAACCAAATCTGCTTCAAATTTTTCAGCGGCCATATCGACGCGTTTTTTGATTTTGTCATTCGGGTAAGTCAGAATTAGTGATGCCCCTTCGCGGTGCAGCGCTTCTGCGATAGCCCAAGCGATAGAGAGTTTACTTGCGATGCCAGTTACGACAAATCGTTGTCCTTGCAATAGCATAAGATTTCCTTTTGAATCAATCGAGATGATTTAGAATAAGAATTTATTTAGAGTAATTAGAAGATTGAGACTACTAAATAGTACAAATGAAAAGATGAGTTATTATACACGAATTAATTTAAGTAAACAGTCGTAAACTGTATTTGGTTCTTGTTATTAGATCGACTGATACAAACAACTAATAACGTCAAAATGACTAATAGCAACTTATCACTTGAAGTAGTATCGACAATGAGAGTTTTTCGTGAGTTATTAGATTGCATTTTAGCATCAACGCTTCAAGATAAAATACTCAGGCTATAGTAGTTTGCTTATTTTATGAAAAAATCGCACTTCGAATATTAACACTACAACCGTTTCGATTAAGCACCAAACGCTCCTTTATTGATTAAAGACTCAACTGCTAGCCACAGCAGTATGAAGTTCAGCAGATTTCGAGTATAATCACAGCCCTTCCCAGCTTGCACAATTTTTATAAGAATCCTCACATGATAGGATTCAACGTTAAGCTACACCCACATTTTGGATGGCTGCCAAACTTATGAGTAACACCCCCATCATAACCCCAGATTATAAAGAAAGTACCGAATCTTATCGCCAACTGATTGCTTCAACTGGCGAAGACTTAGATCGTCCGGGTTTGCTAGATACGCCTGTACGTGCTGCAAAGGCCTTTGCCCATCTGACCCAAGGCTATCATCAAAGTATAGATGAAGTGGTCAATGATGCTGTGTTTCCATCAGCGAATCGCGAGCTGGTACTGGTACAGAACATTGAGTTTTATTCACTGTGTGAGCATCATATGCTACCGTTCCATGGTGTCGCTCATATCGGCTACTTACCTGACGGCCAAGTACTGGGACTGTCAAAATTTGCCCGTATCGTCGATATGTTTGCCCGTCGTTTGCAAATACAAGAAAACCTAAGTGAGCAGATTGCGCAGACCATTATGGATGTTACTGGCTGCCGCGGTGTAGCAGTCGTCATGGATGCATCGCATATGTGTATGATGATGCGCGGTGTTAGCAAACAACATTCAACCACGCGTAGTACCGCGATGCTTGGTGAATATCAACACGACAATCAAGCCCGTAATGAATTTTTGGGTGCGGTACCTAAACGTCAACCAGCGTTTTAAGTCGCTGTTAATTGATTAGGCTGTTGTGAATAACAACCAAATAAAAAGGACGCATAAGCGTCCTTTTTGTTTAGGTAAAACCTACTGTGTGATTACAATAGGTTAATATAGGAATGAACTAAAAAATGCTTATTGACCGAATATATAAGACACACCAACTCTTCCACCAAATCTTGAATCAGCAAAACCAAATGCACCGCTGACTGATGTTCGACCATTATCTAACATAGTGGCAGCACCAATAGCAACAGCGCTTTGTCCTTCATAATGACCCATGCCGCCAAACACAGCCACATTACCTGGGCTGAGATTAGGAATAGCCTGCTGTGTCGCTAAAGAGATCGCCACACCACTATTTGCAGCTTTTTCCACATCATCAACTCGACGATTTACACCGTTAGCATAGCTTTGAAAGCTGCTATTCAAAACATCATATTTGTTATCAGTATAGGTGTTAGCTTCGGTTACAGCATTGATTTTTGCGGTATTCAACTGTCTGATATTGGCTGCATCTGTATTCTGTGTGCCATCAGCCACATTGATCACCTGACGCTCACTACCTGCTGCTCCAACTGACACTGTGTTATCACGGGTTGATGTTGAATCACTTCCAACAACGACTGCGTTGTTGACTGCAGTACTAATGCCATTTCCTAAAACGACCGTGTTGTTGCCAGTTACCGTATTATTATTACCAAAACTATAGCTGCCTGAACCACTGACTGTGCTTGGGTCACCAATCGCGCCAGAGTTTTTACCTGTTACCAAATTACCTACACCGATACTAATAGATTGACTGCCTTCAGCTACTGCACCATTACCTATCGCGATAGCATCTTTGCCTGTCGCTTGGGCTGGTGTGGCTGTGCTATTAGAGGTCTGTACAGCAACATTGATGTTAGCATCCTTACCTGCTTCGCCTTTAGCACCAGTCAAACCTTGAACACCCTGTTCACCCTGGGCGCCAGTAGCACCAGTCAGACCGATGTCGCCTTTATCACCCTGGGC
>NZ_CAJHAL010000050.1:0-13563 GCF_904846365.1 Psychrobacter nivimaris | reverse complement strand
AGCGCACCGATCATAGATAGAATATCTATGGTAAGTACATCATGAAGTACACTGTGGCTATCTCAGCAAGTTGAAACCTTAATACCATTAGCTCACAGCCAAAGATTCAAGTCCTCACTAGGGAACCATCTTAAATATAATGCCATAAAAAAACTGAGCACATGGCTCAGTTTTTTTTATTTTATACTACCTATCGAATGCTTATTTTAATGGCACACCAATACGGTTAGCCACTTCTTCATAAGCTTCAATCACATCACCTAGTGACTGACGGAAACGGTCTTTATCAAGTTTCTTCTTGGTGTTCTTGTCCCAGATACGGCAGCCATCTGGTGAGAACTCATCACCTAATACGATACGGCCATGGAATACGCCAAACTCTAGTTTAAAATCAACTAGGATTAAATCACCCGCATCAAACAATGCTTTTAATACATCGTTGACTTGATAGGTCAGCTCTTCCATCTTAGCCAGTTGCTCTTTGGTCGCCCAGCCAAGAGATACAGAAAGTGATTCGTTAACCATCGGATCACCTAGCGCATCATCTTTATAGAACAGCTCATACGTTGGCGGCGTCAATGCCTGACCTTCTTCTAAGCCTAAACGACGCACCAAACTACCAGCTGCAAAGTTACGCACCACGCACTCTACAGGAATCATGTTCAAGCGTTTAACCAACACTTCGTCATCAGACAATTGCTTCTCGAAATGTGTTTCGATACCAGCGTCAGACAATTTTTGCATGATAAAAGCATTAAAGCGGTTATTAACCACACCTTTACGTGCTAATTGTTCGATACGCTTACCATCAAGCGCCGAGGTATCATCACGGAAGTGCAAAATCAGAAGATCATTGTCCTCTGTTTCATAGACAGATTTGGCTTTACCTTTATACAGCAGTTGTTGCTTTTGCATTATGGGGGTTCCTGTTCGTTCAAGCTTATGTGGTAAAAACGCGCAGCTACCGCTGACTGATGTAAGATACATGGCTTGCGGCTATGATAAAAAACGCAACAGTCAGCGATATAGATAAGGGAGTAAGTTTAGTTCGAAGTGTTGCTAACAGCACGCTGAGGCTTTGGCAGCTGATACTGATTGCCTGACTCATTTTGTAGTTGGAGCGTGTTTGCCCCAGCATTAGGTGTTGAATACAAAGGTACAAAAGGTGCCGTTTCTTGGGCGGCAGGTAGCTCTATCGGTGCAAGCTTTTTGCTTTGTTGATAATCTAAGCTACCGTTGTCACGTTTACCAAGCAAGTTTTTGGTCGCTTGACAACCGCTTAATACCAAAGTGCTACCCAAAACCAAGGTCAGCATTGCTGGAAGTAGTTTGGTCGTCTTTGATGATACTGTTTTTGATGATAATGTCATCATGTTGTCTCTCTGAGTTAGCAGTTATTGCTCATGTAGGCGATTGACTTATCATTATAAGTTGACTTGCTACTAGCTCGAATATCAATCATCGAACTAGCAACAAATCTAAAATCGCCGAATATCAATTGGCTAAATATCAATTTATCGTATGTTTGCTCGAACCAATGCTTCATCGATAGTCGCATGATGCTGCTCGGCGAGCCAAACCAATGGCAGACGGATACCTTTATCGATAATGCCCATTTTATGCAAGGCGTACTTCGCTGGGATAGGGCTTGATTCGATAAATAGGTCACGGTGCAAATGTTTGACCACGTCATGGATTTTACCAGCCGCTTCAAAGTCACCACGTAAACCTGCAGAAAAAGTCTCACTCATGGCTTTTGGCGCCACGTTAGCAGTGACTGAGATATTACCTTTGCCACCTACTTTCATTAGATCAAGCGCAGTGCCATCATCACCAGATAATACAACCATTCTGTCACCAACGGCTTTGATCAATTGCTCACCGCGACCGACAGATCCTGTCGCATCTTTGATAGCAACGATATTATCGATGTCACACAAACGCTCAACCGTTTCTTGAGCGATATCAACCACTGTACGTCCAGGCACGTTATACAGCATTTGCGGTATATTTACGGCTTTGGCAATGGCTTGATAATGCTGGAATAAGCCTTCTTGTGGTGGCTTATTGTAGTAAGGAGCGACTAGCAACGCACAGTCCGCACCTGCATCGGCAGCATCCTGAGTCAGCTTGATGGCTTCCATCGTGTTGTTGGCACCAGTACCCGCGATGACCGGTACACGACCTTTAACATGCTGGACAAAATAGCGAATGACATCGCTATGCTCTTGCATAGATAGGGTCGCTGATTCACCAGTAGTACCAACAGCCACAAGGCAGTGTGTGCCCTGCTCGATCTGCCAATCTATGAGATCTGCGAGACGTTTATAATCGACCTTACCGTCAGGGTGCATGGGCGTTACCAAAGCTACCATTGAGCCTTGTAGTCGGGTTTTGATCTCGTCGTATGCTGTGCTCATAACCGTGCCTTACTGTATTATCCTAGCTTTTATTAAAGCTGTCACATGATAGGTCGTTTGCAAGTGGCCATTGCTTTGTGTGCGTTGATAAACGCTGATGGCGTAACTTACTTGATGTTAATGCTGCGTCTCTACTTACTATAATAGCGTTTGTATCATAGATGATTATATCTACGATATCAGTATCGTGATGGCCATCTACCAAGAGTAATAGGCCTGCTTACTAACCGACAGAAATATAATAATAAGAGTGCTCGTTAGTGTAGCATATTTTGATTTGACCGCTATCAATCAATTGGCAGTCAGCACATAATTTTAGTACCAAAAAACATGTATTACTTTTCGCTTAAATTTATAGAATTTGAACTAAAACCTTGTAGATGAATACTTACATCATTAAAGGAGCAGTTTAGCGCAATCAACGTACGCTGATAAGTCTCTTATGTAATATTAACGAATCGTCAACACATCGATAGTAGGTCGATAGAATCGAAAAGGCAACCCTCTCGTACCGATGCCGCTACTCACAAATATCTGTGCACTTGCATGTTGATATAAGCCGCGCTGCTTACCCATACGACTGTTATATAGCAATGCTGATTGCTCACTACTACGTCGAATATCGTTTTGTTTTTGAGCAAGCAGGATATTTTTTTGAATAGCCTTAGCAGCGCCTGTTATCAACAAAGGGCGTGGTTGTAAAGATTTTGGCAGATCACTGATACTATCAAATCGTGATGCTAAGATAATCACTGGACTGGCGGCATTGGCAATCTCCGATCCAAGCATTGCTTTATCAGTCGCCTCTGACGTTTCAATATCTGTAGATTGCTTGGGCACATCTTGCCAACCGCAAAGCACCGCTACTAATGAATTTGTATTCGAGTTTTCTTGCTCAACACTGTCTTGATTATTAGTTCGATAAGTCGACTGATTGACGACTAACTGCTCATTTGTCGCTCTTGCACATTTGAGTGGCAGTGACGTACATTGCTGATCGATATAGTTAATATCGAGTACATCAAAAGTACTAGCCAATGTATCTTCTAATAATGGCTGACCTTGCTTGGTCGTATTCATAGACTGATAACGCAAGTCCGAGGTACTCATGACTGTATAAACAGGTTTATTTACCCCCTTGAACAGCATTAACTGACCCACTAAATCTGCACTTGGGTAGTATAGCCAGTCCCCAGTAATCAGTACGGCATCTGCTGACAAAGCATTGATAGTAGAGACCAGCTTGCGAATATGACGCGGCTTACCACCGTATATCCCTATACGCAAATCTGCCAATACGGCGACTTTGAGCGGTGTAGACAAATCTAAGTCAATAGAATGATGCTCTAGTCGTAAGCGGTTGGGTTGTACAATGACAGTATAAAAGTATAAACCCATCGTCAATATTGCCATCAGTACAGCAGGTAGTGATAGCTGCGCTAACATCGGTATCAAGTCCTGTGACCAAACCATGATAAGCAATATCGCCCAAACAGGCATCGTGTAAGCGGCATAATACAGTGCGAGCTTCACCCAAATGCGCATAAAGCGCTTGGTAGGATTGGCATTGAACGTTTGTAGCCCTGACCACAGTGCAATGTACGCTAGCAATGCTGCTGACGTCGTTGTAATAAGCGTATGTAGAGCGGGGTCAGTCATAATTACCTAGCGGTTGCATAATGGTACGAGCCTACTAAGCGACTCGGCCCACCTTAGAGCGTATTGATTGATCAATAACTCACTTAACGAATGGATTGCTGTTGAGGTCTTACTCTTGGCTGTTTGATAAAAAACCAAACATTATAGAGGTCGACCTCCATGATAGACAAGCACAATTATTGACGTGCGCGCTGCCTTTATACCCTGCACCGTAATCTGAGTTACATTATTAGTGACATTAACAATCACATTAACAGTCACACTTTAATCATGACATTTACTCAATACGTAGACCAATAATAGCAGGAATACCTTGGCGTATAACTTCTATAGTGACCACGCCTTTTTTAGGAAGAGATGAGATAGCACCTGAAAAATCTGCCACTGTTTCGATCGGCTTTTGATGAAAGTTAGTGATGACATCACCTGCCAGAATACCTGAGCGCGCGGCCAGTCCAGTAGGATCCACTGTGGTAACCAATATGCCCGTTTTATTATCGACAGCGATTTCTGCTTGTTCATCCGCCGTCAAATCGCGTAAACGCAAGCCCAATTGTACATCATCATTTTGCTCATCACCGCTCTGTGCTCTTACATCATTGGGCGCATAAGCGAGCTTACCGTTAATCACCATCTGCTTACCGTTACGCTGAATCCGTGCACGGAAGGGGTCGCTTGGACGCGCTCGGTTGAGCAAGTTCAGCAAATCTGATGCCTCCATGATTTGTACGTCATTGTATTGCAAAATGATGTCACCAGGTTTTAGGCCTGATTTTTGTGCTGGTGAATCTGGTGATACACGAGTCAGTAAGGCACCTTGAGGGCGCTCTAAATTATAAGCCTCGGCCAGATTGCGATCGATATCTTGTGGATAAATTCCTAGATATGCACGCGCCACTTCACCATCATTTTTTAGCTGCTCATAAATGTCCATGGCAGCGTCAATAGGAATAGAGAATGACAGTCCCATATAACCGCCAGTACCACTAAAAATACGCGAATTGATTCCAATCACTTCGCCGCGCTGGTTAAATAGTGGCCCGCCAGAGTTACCCGGGTTTAATGCCACATCGGTTTGGATGAATGGCACGCTCGTTTCACGCGAGAAGCTACGCGACTTGGCACTGACAATACCAGCAGAGGCTGAATAGTCAAAACCAAATGGCGAACCGATTGCTAATACTGGCTCCCCTACTTTTAGACCACTTGAGTCGCCGATAGGCAAGGCTGGAAATTGACTGCCCTCAACTTTTAGCACGGCGACATCTGAGCGCTCGTCACTACCGACTAAAGTTGCATCAAGCTCGGTTCTATCATTGAGCGTCACAGTGATTTTGTCCGCACCTGCGATGACATGATGGTTGGTCAGCATATATCCATTGGAAGTAATAAAAAAGGCCGTACCATAAGCATGTTCAATCGCTGGCGTCGCGACTCGATCAGGGATGCGTAGACGATCACCAAAGAACTGACGCAATACTTCAGCAGTCTGAGCTTTAGCAAGCTCGGCCTCACTAATCGTTTTGGTGACATTGACACGTGCCACTGCTGGCGTGACTTGTTGCACCAAACCAGAGAAATCAGCCGTAGTGACTGCAGCCTGAGCACTGTTTATCGTCGTGACATTAATACTAGCAAACATCGCGGTACTAACAGCAAGTGCCAGCGCACTACGTTGTAACCAGCGCTGCATATTAGCAGTGGTCTGTCCTTTGAACATATTGATAGGCATTTTGTGTCCTCCATATGAGTAATCGCTGTTATTAACAGCCACGTTATGATTGTCAGCGATAGCGACTACACCAAGCGGCATGCCCCTATTCGTTACTATTTGGTGAAACTATATTCTTTTATCTATTTATCTTGTCTATTTATGCGGCACAGCACTTTTATTCGAACTTATGGTCATAGCTATTTAGCCGTTACTTTACGCTTATTTTTATCACTACTCACTACTTGAATACTTATAGAGCGCTTGTCTTTAGAAGATGGTTAATAGTGTAGAACATGATTAATAGCGTCTTATAAAAATAAATACTTTCAACGTTCAGTATATGACATTTCATAGCGCCAACACTATTATCCTATGCGTGACGTGCATGCCCTACGTAGCTACTGTATGATAAATAAAAACTTGAAGTATTGTGCTGATGCTTTTTGCATAGTGCAGGATAACCCAAGGCAGCGTTATTTCATATGGGCTTCGTATACTTTCGTGGCCGTGACATAGCTTTTTAGCAGGTACGGCTTACATCAGCTTGAAATAAAATCATGGTATGATGTCAAACCAAATATTTTACTAAACAAACAAAAGTTAGCTTGTATATGAGGCTATTTATTACGACCTTATTAAACTGGCTATCATCACTCTTGTTTTCCATCTTTTGCATTTCTAGCGTATTGTGATTTATCTAGAAGCGCTTTTGTCTTTGCTACTTTATAGTAGTTATATCATATCTAGCTTATGTTGTGACTCATGAGGGCTATCAGTGCGATGGCTTGGCTACAACAGAAACGGATAACAACTTATTGTTAAATAAACGGTAGCGACTATCTTATAACAGCTATCGATAGATATAAAATATGACAAGATTATAAAAGGATTAATTTATGGATACCGCCCTTTTGCTATCCGGCGTGGTTGGGATTGGCATTGCCGCCCAATGGTTGGCTTGGTATTTAAAGCAACCATCCATTTTATTTTTATTACTGATTGGTATTATCGTCGGGCCAGTGCTGGGTGTATTTGACCCAGACTTGGTGTTGGGCGAGCTGATGTTTCCTTTCATCTCTTTGGGCGTAGCGATTATCCTATTTGAAGGATCGCTAACGCTAGAGTTCGATGAGATTAAGCAGCATGGTACCGTGGTACAAATGCTGGTATCGGTCGGTGTACTGATTACCATTGCTATCGTGGCCCTATCGACTTATTTACTATTCGATGTCGATCCATTGATTGCTCTACTCTTCGGGGCGCTAGTCTGTGTGACTGGTCCGACGGTCATTATGCCGCTGCTGCGCAGTGTACGCCCCAACAAAACCATTTCCAATATCTTGAAATGGGAAGGTATTATCATTGACCCAATCGGCGCTATCGCTGTGGTATTAGTCTATGAGTACATTATCTCAGGCGGCGAAGCCAGTAGTATTCTACTGTTTGCTAAGATTGTCGTATTGGCAACGGCAATGGGTATGGCGGGCGCTTGGCTACTTGCATTCCTTATGCGTCGTCATATGATTCCTGAGTTCCTACGTAATGTTTTTACCCTAGCATTTGTACTGGTGTTATTTTCGATATCAAATCATCTAGAACATGAATCAGGCCTATTGACCGTCACAGTATTGGGTGTGGCATTGGCAAACTGGCCAAAATTCCCACGTGAGACGATTTTAGAGTTCAATGAATCGTTGACCATTTTGCTGATTTCAGTGCTGTTCATTATTCTGGCGGCGCGTGTAGAGCTAGCAAGTTTGCTCAGCGTTGGTTTTGCAGGGCTAGTGCTGCTCGCTATCGTGATGTTTGTCGCACGTCCATTATCAGTCTGGGCATCAGCTATCGGCTCTAACCTTAAGACCAATGAAAAGCTGATGATTAGCTGGATTGGCCCACGTGGTATCGTTGCCGCTGCCATCTCATCCCTGTTTGCGATTCGTTTGCAAGAGTATGATATTCAAGGCGTAGAGCTACTTGTACCTCTGGTATTTATGGTCATTATCGGTACGGTCATGATTCAGGGTCTAGGTGCAAAAGTAGTCGGTAATTTACTTGGCGTACGTGAGCCTGAGACCAATGGTATCCTTATCGTTGGCTCAAACCCAATTGCACTATTGATTGCTACCTCTCTAAAAGATCAAGGTTTTGACGTCATCGTTGCGCACAATAACTACACCAATATTGCACGCGCACGCATGAGCGGTCTGCGTACTTACTTTGGTAATCCCATCTCTGATCACGCAGATCATCATCTGGATCTGATCGGTATTGGTCGCTTGTTTGCAATGAGTATGGACAAAGAAATGAACACGTTGTCCGAGATTCACTATCGTCATGAATTTGGTGAGCGCAAGCTATACCGTCTTAAATTCAGTGACGAAAAAGTCAAAAGCGAGCGTGATGACAAGCAATCGAACTTTCATTCACAGTGGCTGTTTGGCAAAGATGTGACCTATACCAAGCTTGCCAGTATGCTGTCCAAAAAAGCTCGAATTAAGATTACCAACATTACCGATAGCTATAGCTTTGAGCAGTATAAAGCGGATAATAAGCAGTTCGTACCGCTATATACGGTAGACAAAGAAGGCAAACTGCACGTTATCACCGATAAGTTTGACGGTACTGTCCCTCGTGACCGTAAGCTTATATCGCTAGTGGTAGACGATGAAGTACAGCCGAAGCCAGTCGATGTAACGCCTAAGCAAGAGCAGGCTCGTATGGCGGCTGATGCTAACTTTGAATCTAACTCAAAAGCCCCTGAAAAGCGTAAAGAGCAGGAGCCTAGCCCTGATGACAGTCAGACAGCAGCGCCAGAGTCTTCGGTAGATAGTGACAAAAATGATGAACAAAGCACTGCTAATCAGTCATCAACTACCCAAAGCAGTAGCACCGAGACTAAGTCACCTTCTAGCACTACTGTAGAGAAAAGTGAGCCAGTAGAAGAGCCAAAAACGTCTGCTACTACTGTGGATAATAAAGGCGTCATGTCTGCAAACTCGACAGCGACTTCGAAGACCAAAACCTCTACGAACAGTAATGGCAATGGTAGTGCGCCTAAAAACAAAAAAGGGGCGCTTGACCCAAATCGTCTACCTGACTCTGCTCAGGATAGCGACGCCTCTATCGCTACTACTGAGGATGTAAAAGTAGATAAGCCAGACGAAAAATAATATGTTTTGTTATCTGCTTTATTGACTTAAAGATAAAATATTTACCTTAATAAAAAGCCCCAACAATATGCTGGGGCTTTTATTGGTGCTAACTGGCTAACTGGCTAACTGGCTAACTGGCTAACTGGCTAACTGGCTAACTGGCTATCGATACATCTAACTGCCTTATAAATCTACAAACCTACTTAGCAAAATTTAATTATTTGATATCGAATCTGTCTATAACTGTCTTCCATATACGTGCACTCACATCATCCGTACTGCCCGATGCATCAATACGCTGTATGCGCTCAGGATACTCGCTCGCAAGTTGACTAAAACCAGTATGCACCCAGGTAAAAAACTCGGTAGCTTGCTGCTCAAAACGATCTGCTGCACTGCGCTTGTTGGCACGCTTCATGCCCTCTGCTACTGGCAAATCCAACCACAATGTCAGCTCAGGAAGCTGCGTCACAAATTGTTTGATAAGCATATCGATTTTGCCGCGTACCAGCTCGTCGCCATACGCACGTCCAAAGCCCTGATACGCAATAGTAGAGTCGGTAAACCTGTCACATATCACCCAAGTACCATTTTGGAGCGCTGGTAAGATGACTTGCTGCATATGATCACAGCGAGCCGCAAACAATAGCAGCAGCTCAGTATCGTCTTCGATATCCGTCGCTGGGTCCAATAATATGTCACGCAATTGCTCGGCAAATGGGCTACCACCTGGCTCACGAGTACGCAGATATGGAATGCCTTTAGCTTCTAAGCGCAAACACAAATGTTCAATCGCGGTAGTTTTTCCCACACCTTCAGTGCCTTCAAAACTAATAAAGCGGCCTAACATAGGTGCCGTCTCCGTATTTGGAGCACTTGATTCAGGTAGATTCGATGATTGTATGCTGTCATGTGATGGTGTTGCGCTAGTGTGCATAGATACTGACATGATATGACCTTATGTCATTGATGAGCACTACCTCTACTTTGTAGCGCTCAATAAACGATAAGTTTTTTAAGAAGATTAAGAAGGAATATTACTGCGGCGGCGTTTGAGATTTTTTCTCACGCATGACACTGAGATAGTCTTTTACCGCTTGATTATGCTCAGCCAAGCTATTGGTAAATTTGTGCCCACCATTTCCCGTTGCCACAAAATACAATGCTTCACTATCGGCAGGATGTAAGGTCGCTTCGATAGAGGCCGCTGATGGTAGCGCAATTGGCGTTGGCGGTAAACCATCAATTTGGTAGGTGTTATAAGACGTCTTTTCATTGATGTCTTTGCGGCGGATATTACCATCATAACGACTGCCCATACCATAGATAATAGTCGGGTCCGTCTGCATACGCATGTTTTTATTCAAGCGATTTCTAAATACGGCAGAGACTAAAGGACGCTCATCAGCAACGCTGGTCTCTTTTTCAATAATAGACGCCATCACTAACGCTTCATAAGGACTCTTATAAGGCAGATTCGGCGCACGATTTTCCCACGCATCAGTCAGTACCTGCTGCTGACGCTTATACAAGTCAGTCAATACTTTTTTATCGCTGGTTCCTTCACCATAATAATAGGTATCAGGCGCGAACCAACCTTCAAGATTATAGTTAACAATCGGGTCACTGCTATTAGCCACACTATCTGGCAGTACACCCGTCAAATCTAGTGCTTGGGCAATACTCGCATTGTCACTATCTGCGGTCAGTACTTCTTTTTCGATTTTGTCATTGTCACGAAGCGCTTGGTAAAGGTCTTTAGATGTCTTGCCTTCGATGATTTGCACTTTGACCATGGCCGCTTTTGCGCCTTGACCTAGTATCTGTAGCGCCTCAGCGATAGTCGGGTTTTCGGGTAATTGATACGTACCAGCATGCAACGGCGCATCGACTTGTGATTTGATATACAGCTTGGCCACGCCTGCCGAAAACAGCGGAATCTGCTGCTGCCACTGCGGTAGTAGACCATAATAGGTCTGACCTGGTTCAATCGTGACCATTTGCTGCGGCTGCTCGATACGACCAAACAACGTCTGATAAACCATGACCAAGAAAAATGCAGCAATAAGCCCCAATACTAGCAGCACTTGATAGCCGCGTTGCATAAAAAACGATGGGTTATTGACTTTATATTGACGCGGTTTACTGTTGCCGCTGATGAGCGAGACGTTGGTTGCTGGCGTTGCTGATGTGTCTTCCACCTCATCTACCACTGGTTGCGCGTCCGGCAGCGTGGTATCGACACGCTCCTCGACTGTGCCATCTTGTTTGTTTGACGGCGACTCATTGGGACGTTCAGGTGGTATATTGGGTGTAGGCTTGCTCATGGCAACTCGCGAGGCAGATGTTTGCTAGAATTTAGCACTGAACCGTGCGATTTTCAATGGTATTTGCTTAGCTTATGAATTATCTTGCTCTTGATAGCAGTTTATATGGCTTAATACTTATGCCTTTTTTTCAGTATTCTCAGCTTATCTATTAATAATGAAAATATCTTATGAACCTACATTTCAACCAAAGTCTTGCTAAAAACTATCACTCTGAATCTCAAAAAGTTCGTGTACTCAGCGAAGCATGGGTAAAAGAAAATAGTTACTGCACCAATTGTAGCGCTCAATCGCTAGCTGAGTTTGCTAATAACAAACCTGTTGCTGATTTTTATTGCGAAAATTGTAATGAGCAATATGAGCTGAAAAGTAAAAAAGCCAAGTTAAGCAGTGTTGTCAATGATGGTGCTTATAAGACGATGATTGAGCGTATCAATAGTAAGGATAATCCCAGCTTCTTCTTTTTAACCTACTCAAAAGAATACACCGTCAATAATTTTCTGATTATTCCCAAGCATTTCTTTACACCCGATATTATTGTTAAGCGTAAACCCTTATCAGTGACGGCAAAACGAGCAGGTTGGGTTGGTTGCAATATTGACTTACGCCAAGTACCCGAATCAGGCAAAGTGTTTTTGGTCAAAGACCAACAAGTTATACCGCGTGAAAATGTCACCCAACAGTTCCAAAAGACTTTATTTTTACGCAAGCAATCTATGGCTTCACGCGGTTGGACACTCGATGTCTGGCAATGTATCGACCGTCTCGATGTCAGTTTTTCTCTCAATCAAGTTTATGCTTTTGCTAGTGAACTGCAGCTCAAACATCCTGAAAACAACCACGTAAAAGATAAAATTCGCCAACAGTTACAAGTACTACGAGATAAAGGCATCATTGAATTTGTAAGCCGTGGTCATTATCGAAAGTCATACTAGTCGCTTCTCATTATAATACTTAGATCTTGGCTGTCCTTTTTTGTCACGGTATACATCGGCAATCAGCTCATCTCTATCATCCCATAATGGTAATCGCGCAGTAGCCACAAGACGCTGATGAAACTTATGCGCTGGATACTCCCAATCAATCTCATCATTAATTTTGAAAAAATGCTCCTCACGATAGTCAATATAAGCATGCAATCGATTACGCACATAGCGATTCCACTGCCATAACAGCTGTACCGAGTTGCGTACAGGTTTGGTAAAAGGAATGAGATTAACCGTCAATGCACACATCACCAATTCATCATTAGGAATAACATCGATACCCTGCTCGATGACTTCTTCTCGCGTATGCGCATACTCAAACATACCTCCAAAAGCCACAAACCTTTTAAGGTCTTTTAAATATATGACACCAAAAGCCAATTGAGTATAAGGCGACAAATGCACGATTTCATTAGGCTTAGCTTTGGCCAATCTACAAATTTCATCAAACACCATCAAACGTCTGATTTGTATTGGAACTCTTACTTTTTCATATATGGAACGCATTCGATATTGTCCTTTTAACCATGTCTATTGAAAAAAGATCATTGATCGATTTGCTTTATGACACAAGTCTGCGTAACAAAAGACGATCACTTCTTTTGATGGCTTTTGCTAATCTACTTGGTATTGATGACTGAAGTGATATACGAGAACTTTTAATTGTTGAGAATATCTATGATAAAGACAGGCGGTTCAAATACTTATCAAATAGAAGTAATCGAAACGATGAGTGCACTTATAGAAGTGGTTGCAGAAGATGGTGAAACTGCTCTACTAAAAGCACAAGAAATATATAGAAGCGAGGATATTATTTTAGAACCTGATGATATGCTTGATACTGAATTTATTATCTTTGGCGTAGAATAGAGTGAGTAGCTAGCTCAAACCAAAAGTAGCTCTCAGTACTTATGAACCTTAATGGATAAGCGTGTAGATAATAGTAGAGCGCTGGCTCTTAACCAGTACATTCAATAATGGTCTGACATTGAAAAATAATAAAGTCCAGTCAGTCAATAAAGGTCAGTGGGACAAGCTTGTCAGTGACAATGATGCTTACGTATTTACCTACGAATGGCTGTCTACTGTACGAGAAAAAATGGCAGATAATGCAACTTTATGGGTCAGCGGTACACACCGGGAGTTTCCTAAAAACTGTGTAACTGCTTATAATCCATTAACAGGAGAATAAGCAATGACGACTCAATCTGACATTAAAAAACTGGCCGAGCAAATGGCTGGTAGCATGAACAGCTTCGATGACATCAAAGACTTTCAGAGGCAGCTCATGCAATCTTTTATCGA
>NZ_CAJHAL010000049.1:0-13799 GCF_904846365.1 Psychrobacter nivimaris | reverse complement strand
CAAAAAGTGGTGTACTTAGCAACCCAGCAGGCATCCAAAAAGTGGTCGATGCCAATCCGTAACTGGACGTCTGCTCTGAATCGTTTTATGATTATGTTTGATGACCGTATCAGCAAGCATTTAATCTAAACGGCAGTTACACAGAATTCGGGATGGTCTCTATACAAAAGGGTTTCCTCGGCTATATAGCAACGTTTCCTCGGCTATATAGCAACGTTTCCTCGGCTATATAGCAACGTTTCCTCGGTATTTGACAACGCATTTTTATTATGTTGTTATAGCAACATAATAAAACCGTTGCTATATAAAACAACATGACAGACTTAGTCGTAAAATCAAATAAACTTGTTCAAGCCTTACAGACTCTAACCTTAAGTGAAACTCGTCTTTTACAGCTTGCTATTGTAGATGCTCGAGAAACAGGACAAGGTTTATCAACTGATGAACCATTAGAACTAAGTGCCATTAGATATGCGAAAGCTTTTAATGTTTCTCCAGATGCTGCTTATTTAGCTTTAATTGAAGCAGAAGACTCACTATTTAAGCGACAGTTCACAATTACAAATGAAGATGGAAGTCTAACGAAAAGTCGTTGGATTCAAGATGCAAACTATAGAAAAGGTGAAGGTCGAATTCTCGTTACCTTAACGCGTGTAGTTATCGAACATGTCACTAAAATAGATGGGTTTGAACAATATTTCACAAGCTATCATCTACGAAAAACATCTGAATTTAAAAGCGTCTATGCAGTTCGTCTGTACGAATTATTAATGCAGTGGAAATCTATAGGGAAGACCCCTCTTTTTGAATTAAATAAATTCCGTAGCCAATTGGGTATCGGTGTAAACGAATACACCAGAATGGAAGCATTTAAGAGACGTGTACTTGATATTGCTATAGATCAAATTAATGAGTTTTCAGATATCAATCTGAAGTATGAACAGCATAAAAAAGGACGCTCAATTTCAGGTTTTTCATTCAGTTTTAAACAAAAGAAATTAACTCATGAGCATATCGGGAGTAAGAGAGATCCTAATACTTTAGATGCCTTCTCAAAAATGACCGATAAACAACGCCATTTGTTTGCTAATAAACTTTCCGAACTACCAGAGATGGGACGATATTCAGAAGGTACTGAGAGCTATCAGCAATTTGCTGTACGTGTCGCTGACATGCTTCAAGACCCTACTAAATTTGAAGAGTTACATCCTTACCTTCAAAAAGTCGGGTTTAAAGCTGCCTAAATTATAGACTTGATCATTTGTCTATTAGACAGTCTAATAGACACCCAATTTTGACAAGTTTAGGCATAGGTTTACAGCATGAAAACCCTTACAGTTCTTGAACTTTCCAAGCTGTACAACATCAATAGACAAACAATTTATAACAACATAAAGAAAGGAATTTTAAGTAAAAATTCTGATAATAAAATTGATCTAGCAGAAGCCATACGCGTTTTTGGGGAACCAGTTAAAAAACAGGATGTAAAAGAACCTGTAAAAATAGACAGTCCAAATTCGGCAGAAGTTTTACTGCTTAGACAACAAATAGACATGCTAAAAAATCAGCTTGACGATGCCAAAGATCGGGAATCTTTCTATCAAAACCAAATTGAAACGATGCAACGCCTATTAGAAGCCCCAAAACCTAATATGACTACGTTTACCGATCAAGAACCCGTGCAAGCAAGCATGGTCAAAACAGATCCCGAACCGGACACAGCAGAAGCTAAACATGACGGATTGACTACTCCGGAGCAGATGGAAAATAAGCGGATTCCAGTGCCGGAGCAAGTTGAGCAGGAACCGGAGAAAAGGGGCTTTTGGAGCCGTTTTTTTAGACCCTATGATTAACCACGATTGTTTAACTGATATGAACAAAGTCGTGAAACTTTGATTAAATAACAATCGTGGAACGTGAAAAATCATAAAAAAAGCCCATTCGGTGGCGATTGGGCTATAAACTAGAAACTACAGCATTGATTTCTATAGATAATTATAACGAATTTCGTATAAGGTGTATTATGTTAATTTTAGGAAAACTTAAGATCTACCATGTGAATTTTGATAAATTTTTTCATAGAAAAATTTTAAATGAGTTGTACCTGTATATCTAAATCCACCTGATGCTAACGGAACAGGTGATAAGAATTTGTATCCTACTAACTCAAAGTCTCCTCCAATAAATCCATCATCTGATTTATTAGTTGCAATCAAAAGAAGTTGTTGTTCATAACAGTATTTGATCTGAGTCAGAAGATGTGAAGTTAATCTAGGAATTACATGAACATATTCTAAGAATTTTTCTCTAGAAATTTCTTTAGCATCATATAGTAATGTGACTCTAGCTAGCATTTGTGCATGATTTACTAGATAGCTAGTATCTAAAGCATTTATTATTTCCATTCCCATTTCAACGTTACTTTTATCTTTAAAGATTTTTAAGATATCTCCTGGATCTCTGCTCTCACATTCCTCAATAAAATATAGGAATTGCTGTGCTCTTTTATTTAATTGATATTGAGTAAAACCTTGATAGATACCCTTCAGAGCACTAACTATAGGGAATGCTTTAATAACCTCTTCTAAAGCATTTTCAGTTGTATTTAGTAAAACGTTATCTACCAAATTTTCACTAACTTCTGAAGTTATTCCTAATATTTGATTTTTAGCATTCATTAACTTATATCCAAGATCAAACTACTAATTGACCTTTCCCCTGAATTAGCACCACCGGCTCGATGAGATTTCTCACGTTACGCCGCTCGTCGAGCGTATTCAACTGGCGGCAAATAGTTTAGTGAGCTGTGCGGTCGAACATGGTTGTAATGCTCCCTCCATGAATCGATTTCTACACGCGCCTCGTCCATCGTTCTGAACCAGGATCGATTCAGACATTCATTCCGGAATTTCCCATTCAAGCTCTCCACGAACGCGTTTTGGGTAGGTTTGCCGGGTTGAATGAAGCCCAGAGTTACGCTGGTTTCTTTGCTCCAAAAAAACATCGCCTTGCTGGTGAATTCTGTACCGTTATCACAGATTATTTTTCGCGGTTGACCTCTGTGCTCGCAAAGCTGCGCCAGGAAGCGCGCTACCTGGCACCCGCTGATCGATACTGCCACTAACTGTCCAACCATTTCGCGAGAGAAATCATCCACCACGTTCAGCACCCGGAAACGGCGACCATTAGCCAACTGATCAGAAACAAAGTCCATAGACCAACGCTCGTTGACGGCCCCAGGAACTTCGAGTGGTTGCCGAGGGCGCTGTAGCTTCTTACGTCGCTTGGTACGCACCTGAAGCCTTTCTTCGGTATATATCCGATACGTGCGCTTGCGGTTGATCACCAAGCCCTCGGTCTTCAGCAAGCTGTGCAAAAACAGGTAGCCATAGGCAGACTGCTGCGCAGCAAGCTCTCTGAGCCGCTCTCTCAAGACGTGGTCGTTCCTAGCCCGGGCTTGATACCGAAACGCGCTACGAGAAATGCCTACAAGCTGGCAGGCGCTCCGTTCACTGATTCGATGCTGCTCAATCAAGTGCCGGGCGGCTGTCTTTCGGCCTGCAGGCGTCACCACTTTTTTGAGAGCACGTCCTTCATCGCTTCAACTTCGAGCAGCTTGTCTGCCAACAGCTTTTTGAGCTTGTTGTTCTCTGATTCCAGCTCGCGCAAGCGCTTGGCTTCGTTCACCTCCAAGCCAGCGTACTTGCTACGCCAGTTGTAGAACGTGCCGCTGGATATGCTGAGCTTGCGGCAAATATCGTCGACCTTGGCTCCGGCTTCATGCTCCTTGATGGCGCCAATGATCTGTTCTTCGGTGTATCGCGTCTTCTTCATATCGAGATCTCCATCGTGCTAGGTTAGCGGGAAATCTCATCGAATTCATGGTGCGGAATTTGGGGGAAAGGTCACGACTACCCTCCCCGCGCAGCATTTTTGCAAAACGGTTTTGCACAGATGTTATAGAACGGGGTGTAAAAACTAACTAAAATAGAAATATTGACATGCGTCAACAAGTGCTCGAAAAATCATACAAAGGAATGTCCCATGAGTGAGAAATTAGATTTTATAACGAAAAATAATCTTTGGACAGATAAGCAGCGAGATGCAGCCGACAAAGTTCTCGCAGAAATTGATTCTTTAGGGCTTGAGATGATTCGGCTTTCTTGGGCCGATCAATACGGTCTCCTTAGAGGCAAATCACTCACGGTTGCATCGCTTAAATCAGCCTTTAAAGAAGGGTCAGAAGTTACGATGGCACCTTTCTTTTTCGACCTAGTCAGCTCAATAGTTTTCAACCCATTTACTGCTGGTGGTGGCTTCGGAATTGATGAGTTGAGTGGCAGCCCAAGTGTTGTGATGGTTCCAGATCCTACGACGTTCAAGGTCTTACCTTGGGCAGATAAAACCGGCTGGATGCTGGCAGATCTGCATTGGAAATCTGGTGAACCATTCCCATTATGTCCCCGCGGTATCATGAAGAAGGCTGTCAAATCGTTAAGCGATGAAGGTTACTTATTTAAATGCGGTATTGAGCTTGAATGGTACTTGACGAAAATTGTTGATCGCTCACTTTCTCCAGAGAGTTTAGGTGCGCCAGGTGTACAGCCTGATACCATTCAAGTTCAACCCGTGGCGCAAGGGTACTCCTATCTACTTGAACATCACTTAGATCAGGTGGACGATATTATGTCCAAGGTTCGAAAAGGTCTTCTCGAGCTCAATCTGCCTTTGCGCTCAATAGAAGATGAGTGGGCACCAAGCCAAATGGAAACCACGTTTGATGTAATGGAAGGTTTAGAAGCAGCCGATGCAGCGCTACTTATAAAATCGGCCATCAAACAAATATGTTCACGACATGGTTATCACGCAACATTTATGTGCAAGCCGGCGATCAATGGGTTCTTTGCTTCAGGCTGGCATATGCATCAATCACTAGTGGATAAAGATACCCGAAAGAATCTTTTTATACCCTCAGAAGGGGAAGTGGTATCCCCGCTAGGTCGAGCTTATGCTGGTGGATTACTTGCAAATGGTAGTGCCGCCTCGAGTTTCACAACACCAACTGTGAATGGGTATCGAAGACGTCAGCCGTACTCGCTTGCACCAGACCGAAGAGCTTGGGCGAAAGATAACCGGGCAGCGATGGTCCGTGTAATTTCTGCAACAGGCGATCCGGCTAGCCGGATCGAAAATCGTATTGGTGAGCCCGGCGCCAACCCTTATTTATATATGGCATCACAAATTGTCTCTGGGCTTGATGGCATTAAAAACAAAAAGGATCCCGGCGAGTTGCAAGAGTCTCCTTATGATGCACAAGTACCAATGCTGCCAACGACTTTGGCTGAGGCTCTGGATGCTCTTGAGCACGATTCGGAGTTGTTTAGAAGCTGCTTTGGCGACACCTTTATTAAATATTGGCTGCAATTAAGAAGATCCGAGTGGGCAAGATTTCTCGATGCTGAAGGTGCTGAGGCTGCTGAGCCTACAGGTGCTGTCACGCAGTGGGAACAAAAAGAATACTTCAACTTACTGTGATTTTCAGAGGTCAATATGTCTAAACGCTTTGCATTATTGTGGTGCTCTGAAGAAGAGCGCTTTGACTATAGGGAAGAAATGATAAGCGCTTTTAAAACAGAAGATTCCGAATGGGATGTTATAAGTGGATTTTCAGATCTAAGCAATATCATTGATAATTATGATGGGTTTGTTGTAAGTGGGAGCGAGTATTCAGTAAATGAGGACCGAAATCGGTTCTCGGGATTGTTTCAATTTATTCGAACTGCATATGATCAAAGGAAACCCATCGTAGGTATCTGTTTTGGCTGCCAAGCGCTCGCAGTGGCGCTTGGAGGGGTCGTGGGTCTGAATCCTAGCCAACAATTTAGATTTGGGGTTGACGAGATAAGGTTTTTGAATGATGTGAATGGCAAAATTGGAGTCACCGAAACAAATGTCAAACTTGTTGAGAGTCATGGGGAATGTGTACTTGAATGCCCTCCAGGAGCAGTTTTACTCGGAAATTCAGAATCCACTGAAGTGGAAATATTCAGTTTTGGAAGCCATGTTATTGGGTTTCAGGGGCACCCGGAATTAAGCAGAGATACAGTTGAGAACGAATTCTTAAAAGTTCACCTCGAAGACGGAAATCTGCAAGAAGACCAAGTCCATGGATTCAATAAAGAATTAAAGGGTTACGAACCTCCTGAATCAATACGGCAGTTGATAAAGGACGTTTTGCACAAGAATGTTGACTTCCAGAACCTTTGAGGTGATGCATGAAAAATATAAACAAGCGAGGTGATGCATGAAAAATATAAACAAGCTTATCCAGCCGGGACGTGTACATAGGTCAGTTTATACTGATTCTGAAATATATGATGCGGAAATGGAGAATATATTCAGAGCTAACTGGGTGTTCTTGCTGCATGAAAGTCAAATTCCAAATGTTAACGACTTTCAGACCATTCGAGTTGGTGGGCGACCTTTGATAGTTGTGAGAAAGGGTGATGATGATTTTCAAGTACTATTGAACCGATGCCCCCATAGAGGCGCAAAAGTCTGCCGAAACAGTTCCGGAAACTCAAAGACATTTACTTGTCCTTACCATGGCTGGAAATTCAAAAACTCCGGGAAAGCATTTGTCATCCCAGGACAGGATGCTTATGGAGATTGCTTCGATAAAGACAGTTTTTCTATGACAGCACTTCCTAGAGTTGAAAGTTATAGAGGTTTTATATTCGGATCTGGTAATGAAAGTGCTGTTAGTCTAGAAGAACATCTCGGAAACGCTCGTAAGTACCTTGATGAATGGCTAAATCAAGGTGGTGACATAAGAGTTTCTAACTCAGTTCAACGTTATGAAATCCACTGCAATTGGAAATTGATTTTTGACAATGCCGGGGATGGATATCACGTTCCGTTCTCCCACCAATCTCTAATACAGATGACCACGCTTAGACACGGTGGCGGAGATATGCAGTATTTTGGGAGCGCTGATGAGACCGAAATGAAGGTTTATTCATTGGGAAATGGCCACTCAGTAATAGATCAGCGGCCTGAGATGTATAAAACCTCCGCATGGAATCAACAACGCCCTCAACCCGGACGGGAAAGTTTCGAAAGTAACGTCCGAAGCCATCATAGCGAACCAGAAAAGACTTTGGATATGGCAGTTGGAGCGGGTATGAATTTAAATATATTCCCTAACTTGCTGTTGATCGGAAACCAAATTCAAGTAATCGATCCACTCTCGGTTAATAAAACGGTTTTACATTGGTATGCAACTTTACTTGATGATGAGGATGAAGAGCTAAATGCTATTCGGATGCGCACCCAAGAAGATTTTCCAATTATGGGTGAGGTCGATGATGCGGCAAATTTTGAGTCCTGCCAAGAAGGTCTTGAATCTATGCCGGAGATTGAATGGGTTGACATCAGTCGACACATGAATGATGCAGAAGGTGCTGGTTACGATAATATTTTGACGAACAAACCGACGTCTGAGATTCATAGTCGTAGTTATTTTGATACCTGGAAACGACTAATGACTGAGGAACCTGATAGCGAAAACTTGGAGGTATAAAATGACTAATAATAGTGAACTTCCTATGAAAATTGCGGATTCAAGTGTGGTGGATCTATCTTATTACAAAGAAGTTAAGAGCTACTCTGATTTTTTCTGGAACATTTCGAATCTTGGAGATCCTATACACGACAATAAGATAGAAATGTTAGTGGCAAAAGAAGCCCGGCTTTTAGACCAGCAGAGCTTTGATGAATGGCTTTCACTATTCCTTGAAAGTGGTTGCTACTGGATTCCTGGGAGCTCTCCTGCTGAGTCACCTGCTGAGGAAGTCACCCTGGAGTTTCACGATATCAGACGGCTTAAGGACAGGATTGTAAGGATACAAACAGGTTTCGCGTATTCGCAGATACCGATCTCGAGCACTAGTAGGGTAACTGGGATTCCAGAAATATGGAAGGTACCGGGGTCAAGCGAGGGGTTTTTGGTTAGAACAAGCTTTATTGTGTTTGAAAGCCGAGATGGCAAGTCTCAAGTTTTAAGTGGTTGGTATGGTTATGTAATTATTAAGGATAATGATGAGCTGAAAATAAAGATGAAGCAGATAAATTTGAACGACTGCCTTTCGCCGCAAGGCAATAATTCCTTTTTTCTATAGTAGGTCTTAAATGAATATATTAAAGTTTCGAGTTATTAATAAGATAGCGGAAACGAAGGAGTCGTTTTCATTTGTATTAAAGCCTTTGTGCGAGGTTCCTCCTGAGCACGTGCCAGGCAAGTACCTACCAATAAAAATTCGTACTGGTAAAAGTCTATTATTCCGATCTTACTCATTATCTTCTGCGGCTGCGGCCAATGAGGACTTTAAGATCACGGTCAAGCGAGAAAATGGCGGTAGAGGGTCGAACTGGCTGTGTGATAATGTTAATGTTGGCGATTTGGTCGAGACACTCCCTCCTGCGGGCGAGTTTTACCCGCAGAACTGGGAAAGAGACTTTATTTTTTTTGCAGGGGGTAGTGGTATAACTCCTGTTATTTCTATTATAAAAACAGCACTAATTAAATATAACAATAGGATGAAATTGTTTTATGCTAACTCATCTAAGGATTCTGTTATATTTCGTGAAGAGTTGAAGGAGCTCTCTTTGGCTCATCCAGAGCGATTTGACATTGAATTCTGGTCAGATGATGAGAAGGGCATCCCGACATCGAGTGCGTTTGAACAATATGTTGACGATACTTCCGAGGTTGAATATTTTTTATGTGGACCTGCCCCCTTCATGGGAGGTGTAGAGAATTTTTTGATCGAGTCTAAAGTCCCACCTGGACTGATAACCAAGGAGTCTTTTGCTGGGAGTGTTTCTGATGATAATGGCGATAAAAATGAAAGCAAAGAAAAGAATTTTGCCGTTTCTGTTCTTTTAAATGGCAGTCGGACAGAAGTTATGTGCTCTGAAGATAACTTTATTTTAAAAGAGATAATAAATGCCGGAGTTAACGTGCCCAATTCCTGTGGTGCAGGAAATTGTGGATCCTGCATGTGCAGTCTGCTAAGTGGCGATGTAGTTCTGGAGGAAAATACGGTTTTGGATCCCTCTGATGAAGAGGATGGCTGGATATTAGCGTGTCGCTCTAAGCCCAAGTCAAGGTTTATAGAGATATCTTTTGACGAATAAAGCCAAGTGAGGGGTGCTATGCCTCAAAATCTGAGTTATGACAGCGCTAATTGGGATAATGTTAAGGCATTTTTGGCCCTATATAGAGAGCGGGACTATCAGGCCGCTGCCGAAAGCCTAGGGATCGACGGTTCTACGTTACGAAGAAAGATACAAAGTTTAGAGGCCTTTTTAGGATATTCGTTATTCGTCAGAGAAAATAATCGGTGGGCTTTGGCGCCAGGGACGGAAGATGTGCTAAAAGCTGCAGTAGATATGGAAAGCGCAACGCGTCTTTTCTTTGGTCTGACTCCGGGGGATAAGGGTGGAGTGATTAAAGTTTCTATCCCCTTTGTACTGGTAAATCAGTTTTCAGATGTGCTGATAGCATTTAGAAAAATCTACCCAGAGTTTACATTCGATATTTCTAGTGATGCGCGTTTTGTTGACTTGGAGCGTGAGGGTTTCGATTTTGCAATACGGTTGGCGCGTCCCATTTCCAATATGAATAGTTTAAAGATAAAACGGCTTGGTACATTCGGTCTTGGGGTTTTTGGTTCGGCTTCATATATAGATGATATTGTTGATGAATTTGGTAAGGACGCGTTAAGAGATAAGTCTGATCTTATAAAGACGGGCATTGGCTTCTCATATAAGACTCATGATTTTGTTTTTGGCCTGTTAGATTGGGAACAGCTTGGTTTTTATGGAAATATAAAGATTATGTGTGATGATTTGGAGTCTTGCGCTAGATTTTGTGATAAAGGTGCCGGCCTTGCGATACTCCCGAAATTTTTGGCACATCGCTATCCGAATATGTCCTGTGTTTATGACGCGTCGGATACGCTTATGGCTGAGCTTTGGCTAATAAGCCGGCTCGATATGAAAAGCGATTGGCAAGTTGTTCTTGGAAATATGCTGTCTGCGAAAAGTAAAGAGATGGAAGTATCTTAGGTTGTTTATAAATAGTCAATGAAACCTATCGTTGAATATTGATTTGGAGAGACTGCGCTATGGGTGAGTCGTATCTGATCCTAGACAGTATCGTGGACAACCGATCCCTCTAAATTCTTGAAATATTTCTGTTCAAAGGCTTCTGGACTTAACCAGCCATTTGCAGAATGCCTTCTGATTCGATTGTAGTAAACTTCAATATACTCAAACAAGATAGCATTTGCCTCTTTTCTCGTAGAAAATACACTGCCATGTACTACATGCCCCTTCAGGGTATGGAAGAAGCTTTCGGTCACTGCATTGTCCCAACAGTTTCCTCGTCTAGACATGCTTTGAATACAGTTATTCGTCAATAATAGCGCCCTAAAATCACGACTACAGTACTGACTACCTTGATCCGAATGCACCATGACACTCGTTGGATAACCCTGACGAGCCATTGCATAATTAAACGCATCACACACCAATTGGCGGTCTATTCGATGGCTGGTTTGCCAACCCACAATACGACGGCTGAATAGATCTAGCATCACACATAAATACAGCCAGCCTTCTTTAGTGCGGATATAGGTAATATCCGTTGTCCAAACTTTATTAGGCTGAGTAACTGTAAATTGGCGATCCAACAAATTTGGTGCTGTAGACAAACGATGATTTGAATCAGTCGTATGCTTGTATTTACGTGCAATCCTACTACATAAACCAAGCTTTTTTAGCATCCTTCCAACGGTACGTTCGCTCATGCGATAACCTAAATCATGCATGTCATGTACCAATGACGGTGCACCCAAGCGCGCATGATGCTGCCAATATACAACTTTTAAATCATTGTATTTCTGCGCTGTATTGGTCTGGCGTTTTCGCCAGGCATAATAGCCTGAAGTGCTGACATCTAGGCATTTACAGACAGAAGACACAGTGACTTCATTCACATCCATATCTTGAATTACCGTGTACTTTTCTTGGCATGATCTGTCAGAAAGTACACATGCGCTTTTTTTAAGATGTGATTGGCTTCCTTGAGCTGTTTGACTTCTTTCTCTAATTCCAAGATCCGCTGTTGTTCAGGAGAAAGTTGACGTTTGCTTGAACCTGCCGGATTGGTTTCACGAATCCATTTATCTAATGTTGAATAACCCACACCTAATTTCTGGGCGATTGCAGCTACAGACTCGTGTGAGTTTGAAAGTGCATAATCAATCGCTTGCTGTTTAAATTCGGGACTAAAACGTTTAGCCATTTCTTGAATCTCCAAAGATTAAAGTTACGTTATCTTTAGAGGGACGTGCTGTCCATTATTTTGTCTAGGATCAAAATGACCCATTTAACATAATGGGCGTTATACGAAGTGCATTTGTTAGAACCCATTTAAAGTGTCTATATTCTCACCAATAAAAATGTCTGGTTTATGATGGTTTTTATCACCATGGACTGGATATAAAATATAGATGCTGATCACTATGTCTGACAAAGAAATTCAACGTCTTGCAGTTCTGCAAGACGTTCGAGATCATCGTATTACCCAAGTCCGTGCTGCTGAAATCCTGAATCTTTCCACCCGTCAAATTACCCGGTTATTGCAGAAGCTCAATCAAGATGGTGTTTCAGGCATGACGCATGCCAGTCGTGGTCAACCGGGCCATCATCGCCATGACGATTTATTAAAATCGCAATGTCTTTCCATTATTTCTGAACATCTGCTGGGCTTTGGACCTACCTTGGCGCATGAGAAGCTCAGCAGCATGTTTGACCTGAATATCCCGGTAGAAACGGTTCGGCGCTGGATGACTGCAAATGACCTTTGGATTCCGCGATCCAAACGTCTAAAACGCCCATACCAGCCACGCTATAACCGTGATTGCTTCGGTGAGCTGATCCAGATTGATGGCTCATATCATGACTGGTTTGAAGGAAGAGCCACCAAATGCTGTTTGCTGGTTTATATCGATGATGCTACCGGCAAGCTGTTGCATCTGCGCTTTTGTGAGGCTGAAACGACCTTTGACTATATGCTTTCAACCCGAGCCTACATTGAGCAATACGGCAAGCCCTTGGCCTTTTATAGCGATAAACACTCGGTATTTAGAGTCAACCAGAAATCCAGGCAAGACAGCCAGATCACGCAATTTGGGCGGATTCTGAATGAGTTAAACATTGATATTATCTTCGCCAATTCACCCCAGGCCAAAGGTCGCGTAGAGCGAGCGAATAGAACCCTTCAGGACCGTTTGATCAAGGAGATGCGCCTGGAAGGCATCTGTTCGATTGCAGAAGCAAATGCCTGGTTGCCCTGCTTTATTGAGCAGTTCAATCAGAAGTTCGCCAAATGTGCGCGAAACTCAAAGAACCTGCATCGACCATTAACCGAATCTGATCTTGAACTGGATGATATTTTTACCTGGCAGGAACCGCGTAAGGTCACCAAGAACCTGACGATTACCTATGACAAATGTATTTATCTGCTTGAACCGACAGAGCTGAATCATAAGCTTGCTGGGCAATACATTTCATTTCTGGAGTATCCGGATGGCACTGTGGCCCTCATGCATGAAGGACGAAAGCTCAACTACAGCATCTTCAATAAATTGGCTGGGCTGCAGCAAAATGAGATTGTTGAGAATAAACGGTTAGGTTCAGTCCTGGCGCATATCCAGCAACAACATGAAGAATTGGAGAAACAGAATAAACGTTCCCGTGCCAAGAAAAGTATGCCGAGCCGTAAAGCTCAGAAAGCTGTTATTGAACAAAGAAATTTAAATCCTGTGCTTGACTCTTGTGGTTAAAAACAGGACATTTTAAATGGTTTTTCGCATAGACATTTTAATTGGTGAATAACATCATTTGTTAGAAACCATTTATTACATCAAAAGTAATGAAAAAGTAAAGGATATGCCTTATATTATCTTTACTTTAATGGTTTTTGAGTGAGGAAATCATGTCCGCAGTCAATTTCAATATGCGCTTAGAAGCAGAGTTAAAAGAACAAGTCACGCCTATTTTGGAAGACTACGGTTTGACTATGCCCCAAGCATTCAAACTGTTCTTGAATCAAATCGTTAAAACTAAGGCGATCCCTTTATCTTTTGACTATGCGCGAGAAACTGCTTTAACTCCTAAAGCAGCAGCCAAGTTACTTCAATCTTTAAAAGAGATTGAAAATGGCGAGTACACCGAGTACGAAACGGTAGAAGAAGCGATTAAAGCTATGTCGGAAGAAGCACATGGCTAAACGTAAGATTATCGTAACCAGTTCTTTTAAACGTGATATTAAAAGACGTTATTTAGAACTGGTTACGGCTGAATGGGCAGAAGTATTAGATTGTTTAGTCGCAAATAATCCTTTGCCTGAAAAATATTTAGATCATCCCTTGAAGGGTGGTGCAGAGTTTAAGAATTGTCGTGATTGTCATGTGAAGCCTGATTTAGTCTTGATTTATAGGCTTGTTGGTGACGATATTTTAGAACTGCATCAGTTGGATAGCCATTCCGAAATTTTTGGATGACTATCGCTCGATGCTTTGAAAGATGGCTTTAGCCATGTTGAGAGTTTCCCAAACTTTGTGTAACTGCTTATAATCCACTAACAGGAGAATAAGCAATGACTAACCAATCTGACATCAAGAAACTGGCTGAGCAAATGGCCAGCAGCATGAAAAGCTTCGATGACA
>NZ_CAJHAL010000048.1:0-15155 GCF_904846365.1 Psychrobacter nivimaris | reverse complement strand
GTCATCGAAGCTTTTCATGCTGCTGGCCATTTGCTCAGCCAGTTTCTTGATGTCAGATTGGTTAGTCATTGCTTATTCTCCTGTTAGTGGATTATAAGCAGTTACACAAAGTTTGGGAAACTCTCTTCCATGCTAAATATTTTGAATCCCCTGCCCCAATTACGTTAAGAACAGTAGGTGCTCGTAATGTTTCAGCAGTATGCCATATCCCAAAATTTGAATTAGCCAGAGTTCTGTTTTTTTATAATGCATATTTAGCAACATCTGCACTTCAAGAACGAGTTTTAAATGCTGATTTTAATATCCGTTTTACTGATAAACGTTATGTCATTGAAGTAGAATCGCACTGTTCACTTACCCAAAAAGATTTTAAAGATGATGTGCTGAGAAGTCATTTAGCTTGGTTACTACTAAATAATGAGATGCGCCAAAGCTATGATAGTATCCACTGGCATTTAATGAAAGAAACCAGACCTAATGGTGACTACAAAAACTGGGTTTTTAACTTTACACCACCACCACTCAAAAACATTAAGATTAAAGCCCGTTTTTATAAGAATCAGAATGGCGTTTATCGAGTTGATGAAATCTTATCTATTGGCAATCTGATCTCTAATATCGGCCTAAATATTGATTTCGTAGGAGAGCATTTTGTAGATAATAGACAGTCTATCAATCCATTGGCTAACGAAGTAAGAATTAAACCTCAAAATAAAAACAACTCTCATATTATTGATGATACCAGTGAGGCTGACATTGATAAATCCAAGCAAACCTTAGATACACCGCAGGTCACTTTACAGTTCCAAGACCCTATTAAAACAAGTATCGATTATAAAAAAATTAGGTCAAGCAAAGGTCCCAAACTAGGAGACGAGCCAAATATTGATGGCGAACCTAAGACAGCTATCGTAGCTACTGACGAGGCTACTGTATTTGGCGACGTTTCTAAAGGCGATTTTCAGAATATTCAAGACGCCTCTGATCAAACCGTTAATAACGCGAAGGACTTTGAAGCAATTACCCACCTTCTAGAGAGCTTTAGAGCTAAGTATTCTAACGATGGTTTAGCCTTACAGTATCACGGGCTTCCTAAGGTAAAGCACTGTAGCAGGCACAAAACTAAGGATGGTCGACCACGTATCATGATGGAGGCTAGGTTTCAGTACGCTAGCCAAAGATTTTCTATTTTTGAGGTATATACTGCAGATATTGATAAACGCTTATCGACGCTAATCGTTAAAGTAAATAACTACACCCAACTTGAACATAAAATGTCAGAGTTTATGATGAGTGTAGTCAAAGGATCAATCTCTTGGACAGATGCGGCACCGTTATTAGATGACTACGAAACGCTTAATCATCCTACTGGCTTTTATGAAAAAGAATGCGATGAAAGGATGCTACAAAAATGGTTAAGTGGACTGCAAAAAAAATTGCTCTCATTCTCTTAGAAAAGAGTAACGCCCAAACCTGAATAAGCATTCTACGGTTAGGGTGTTTATCACATATTTCGATATTTTATAAACATTAATTTTACAGGTCTTTTTATGACAACAAGCACTCAACAACGCGCAGAGTTACACCGCCAAATTTGGCAAATTGCAAACGACGTTCGGGGATCAGTCGATGGCTGGGACTTCAAACAGTACGTATTGGGTACTTTGTTCTACCGTTTTATCAGTGAGAACTTTTCCAGTTATATTGAAGCAGGTGATGATAGCGTTAATTATGCCGCGCTTCCTGACAATGTGATTACTGATGACATTAAAGACGATGCGATTAAAACTAAGGGCTATTTTATTTACCCAAGCCAACTGTTTGCCACGATCGCTAAAGGCGCTCACAGAAATGAGAACCTTAATACTGATTTAGCCGCTATATTTAAAGCGATTGAGGGTTCAGCCAATGGTTACCCATCTGAGCCTGATATCAAAGGCTTGTTTGCTGATTTTGATACTACTAGCAACCGACTGGGTAATACGGTTGCGGATAAGAATACACGTTTAGCAGCCGTACTTAAAGGCGTGGCAGGTCTCAAGCTGGAGCAGTTCGCTGATAACCAAATTGATTTGTTTGGTGATGCTTACGAGTATCTCATCTCTAACTATGCAGCCAATGCTGGTAAATCAGGGGGCGAGTTCTTTACCCCACAAAGCGTTTCTAAGCTGATTGCGCAAATTGCCATGCACAAGCAGGAAACGGTTAATAAGATTTATGACCCAGCCGCAGGATCAGGGTCGCTATTACTGCAAGCCAAAAAGCACTTTGATAACCATATCATTGAAGAAGGATTTTTTGGTCAGGAAATCAACCACACTACGTATAACCTTGCGCGTATGAATATGTTTTTGCATAACATCAACTACGACAAGTTCAATATCGTGCTAGGTAATACCCTGTTAAATCCGCATTTTGGTGATGACAAACCCTTTGATGCCATTGTCTCCAACCCACCTTATTCAGTGAAATGGATTGGCAGCGACGACCCTACACTAATCAACGATGAGCGCTTTGCGCCCGCTGGTGTACTTGCGCCCAAATCTAAAGCAGACTTTGCATTTGTGCTTCATGCGTTGAACTACTTATCTAGTAAAGGACGTGCAGCAATCGTCTGCTTCCCTGGTATCTTTTATCGTGGTGGTGCTGAGCAAAAAATCCGTCAATATTTAGTAGATAACAACTATGTAGAATCCGTGTTTTCGCTAGCGCCCAACCTATTCTTTGGTACAACGATTTCGGTCAATATCTTAGTGCTATCCAAGCACAAAACGGATAGTAAGACACAATTTATTGATGCCAGTCAGTTATTTAAGTCAGAGACCAATACCAACGTACTGACCGATGAACATATCGCGCAGCTGATGGCGCTGTTTGATAGCAAATCGGACAGCGATTACTTAGCCGTGAGTGTCGATAATAGCGCGATTGCGACTAATGACTACAATCTATCGGTTAGCGCCTATGTAGAAGCAGAAGACACGCGTGAAGTGATTAATATTACCACCCTCAATGCTGAGCTGAAAACCACCGTTGCTAAGATTAGTCAGCTACGTGCTGATATCGATATCATCGTTGCGGAGATTGAGGCATGAGTAATTTGAGCTATATGAAGAAGCTGTTTGATGGGGTTGAGGTTGAGTGGAAAGTGCTGTGTGAGGTTGCTGACATAGGAACAGGACGTTCAAACCGTCAGGATGAAAACGAAAATGGGAAATACCCTTTTTATGTTCGTTCAAAAAACATCTTAAAGTCAAATGTATTTCAGTTTGATGAGATAGCAATAGTTGTGCCTGGAGAAGGTGCAATTGGTGATATTTTTCATTATATTGAGGGCAAGTATGCACTGCATCAGAGAGCATATAGAATTCATGTAACCCAAGATGAGCTAAATACGAAGTTTTTATACTATCTAATGACTGATAGTTTTAAGAAATATATTCTAGGGAAGAGTGTTGGAGCTACCTCGATATCAATCAGAAAGCCAATGCTCGAAAAATTCCTTATCCCTATCCCACCTCTCAGCGTCCAAGCTGAAATCGTCCGAATTTTAGACGCATTTACAGAGCTTACCGCAGAGCTTACCGCAGAGCTTACCGCAGAGCTTGTAGCACGTCAGCAGCAATATGCCTACTATCGTAAACAATTATTAACGTTTAATGATGGTGAAGTTGAATGGAAAACGTTAAAAGAAGTTGCGCTTGAACTTGGTCGCGGAAAATCAAGACATCGCCCTAGAAATGATCCAAAACTATATGGAGGAGATGTACCACTCATTCAAACAGGGGACGTTAGAAATGCATCTCATGTTATTAATGAGTACACACAAACTTATAGTAAGTTTGGATTGGAACAGAGTAAATTATGGCCTAAGGGAACGCTTTGCATAACCATAGCGGCCAATATCGCAGAAACAACTATACTTGGCTTTGATTCATGTTTCCCAGACAGTATTATAGGTTTTGTTGCAGATCCAGAAAAAACAACTACTAGTTACGTCGAATATCTTTTAACTTCATTTAAATCAGAACTTCAGGCGCAAAGTACTGGTAGTGCTCAGAGTAATATAAATCTTGCAACTTTCGAACGTCTGCCATTTCCTTTCCCACCCCTTGCCGAACAAGAACGCATCGTCACCATCCTAGACAAATTCGACACTTTAACCACCTCACTTACCGAAGGCTTACCGCGTGAGATTGCCTTGCGTCAGCAGCAGTATGAGTATTATCGTGAGCTATTACTGAGCTTTCCTAAGACTGAGGTAGCAGACAATGACTGAACAGACCAAAACGATTGCTGAATCGAATAATTTTATCGTCCTCAATAAATATACCAAGTGCGATCAGCCTGATGGAGGCTATCAAACCGAAGACGATTTAGAGCGTGAATTGCTCAAGGATTTACAAAACCAAGGCTATGAGTTTGTTGCTGGTTTAAACTCACCCGCAACCATGTTGGCTAACGTGCGTGTGCAGCTGCAACTCTTAAATGAGGTGCAGTTCACCGATGACGAGTGGCAGCGTTTTGTGATGGAGTATCTTGATAATCCTAGTGATAACAGCACGGATAAAGCCCGTAAGATCCATGATGATCATATTCATGATTTTACGTTTGACGACGGACGCCTGCAAAATATCGCGCTACTTGATAAGAAAAATATTCCACGCAATAAAGTACAGGTGATCAAACAGTTTGCCCAAACAGGTACGCAGGCGAACCGTTATGATGTCACGGTGTTGGTCAATGGGCTGCCACTGGTGCAAATTGAGCTGAAAAAACGTGGCGTTGCCATTCGTGAAGCCTTTAACCAAGTGCATCGTTATAGCAAAGAGAGCTTTAACTCTGATAACTCCCTATATAAATACATACAGCTATTTGTGATCTCAAACGGTACAGACACACGCTACTTTGCCAATACCACCAAGCGCAACAGAAACAGCTTTGACTTCACCATGAACTGGGCAAGATCAGACAACACCTTAATCAAAGACCTAAAAGATTTTACAGCCACCTTCTTCCAGAAACATACCCTATTAAACGTACTGATGCATTACACCGTCTTTGACGTGAGCGATACCTCATTGGTCATGCGTCCCTATCAGATAGCGGCCACTGAGCGTATTTTGTGGAAGATAAACAGCGCCTACCAAGCCAAAAAGTGGAGCAGCCTTGAGAGTGGCGGCTTTATCTGGCATACCACAGGCTCAGGCAAGACCTTAACCAGCTTTAAAGCCGCACGCTTGGCCACTGAGCTGCCCTTCATTGATAAAGTATTCTTTGTGGTAGACCGTAAGGATCTTGATTACCAAACCATGAAAGAGTATCAACGCTTTTCCCCTGATAGCGTCAACGGCTCAGACAGTACCGCAGGTCTAAAAGGTAACCTTGAGAAAGACGATAATAAAATCGTCGTCACCACCATTCAAAAGCTCAATAACTTAATCAAAGGTGAAGGCGACTTAGCTATCTACGGTAAGCAGGTGGTGTTTATTTTTGATGAGGCACACCGTAGCCAGTTCGGTGAAGCGCAAAAAAACCTAAAGAAGAAGTTTAAAAAGTTCTATCAGTTTGGCTTTACGGGTACGCCAATCTTTCCAGAAAACGCTTTAGGGGCCGAGACTACCGCTGGAGTGTTTGGTCATGAGCTGCATTCCTACGTCATCACTGATGCCATTCGTGATGAAAAGGTATTGAAGTTTAAAGTCGATTACAACGACGTACGCCCACAGTTTAGCGGCATTGAAAGCGAGCAAGATGAAACGAAGCTTACCGCAGCCGAGAACAAACAGCTGCTACTGCATCCTGATCGTATCAATGAGATATCGCAGTACGTGTTAAAGAACTTTAGACAGAAAACCCATCGTCTAAAGTCTGGTGGTAAAGGCTTTAACGCTATGTTTGCTGTCAGTAGTGTAGACGCTGCTAAAGCCTATTATGAAACCTTGAATAAGTTGCAAAAGGATAGCGACAAGCCGTTAAAAATCGCCACTATCTTCTCTTTTGCCGCCAATGAAGAGCAAGATGCATTGGGGGACATTCCTGATGAAGGCTTTGAACCCACTGCCATGAACAGCAGTGCCAAAGAGTTTTTAAGCAGTGCTATTGGCGACTATAACGCGATGTTTAAAACAAATTATGGTGTAGACAGCAAATCCTTTCAAAATTACTACCGCGACCTTGCAGGGCGCGTCATTAGTCAAGAAGTGGACTTACTGGTTGTTGTTGGTATGTTCTTGACGGGTTTTGATGCCCCTACCTTGAACACCTTATTCGTGGATAAGAACCTGCGCTATCATGGCTTAATGCAAGCGTTCTCACGTACCAACCGTATCTACGATGCCACCAAGACGTTTGGCAATATTGTGACCTTTCGAGACTTAGAAAAAGCGACCATTGACGCCATCACCTTGTTTGGTGATAGAAACACTAAAAACGTGGTGCTAGAGAAGAGCTATAAAGAATATTTAGAAGGTTTTACCGATATCGCCACAGGCAAAGCACGACGTGGTTATTTGGAGGTGGTCAAAGAGCTACAACAGCGCTTCCCTAACCCTGATGAGATTGTCAAAGAGTCTGATAAGAAAGACTTCGCTAAGTTATTTGGTGAGTATTTACGCGTTGAGAACATTCTACAAAACTATGATGAGTTTGCAAGCCTAAAAGCCCTGCAAGACTTAGATGTGAGTGACGCTGAGGCAGTTGAGACGTTTAAGGATGAGCATTACCTAAACGATGATGAGATAGCCGCTATGCAAGCCATTACAGTGCCTGCTGAACGTACCGTTCAAGATTATCGCTCAACCTATAACGATATACGCGATTGGCTACGTCGTGAAAAAGCGGGTGACCAGCAAGATGAGTCTTCGATTGATTGGGATGAGGTAGTCTTTGAAATAGACTTGCTCAAATCACAGGAGATCAATCTAGATTATATCCTTGAGCTAATTTTTGAGCATAATAAAAATACCAAAGATAAGTCTGCCTTGGTGGAAGAAGTACGACGTTTGATTCGCGCAAGTCTTGGCAACCGAGCTAAAGAGAGCCTAGTGGTTGATTTCATCAATCAAACCAACTTAGATAACATTCCTGACAAATCCAGTATCATTGATGCATTCTTTAGCTATGCTCAGATAGAGCAGCAACGTGAAGTCAAAGATATGATTGCTGATGAGAATCTGAATGAAGATGCCGCTAAGCGGTATATTACCGCTTCTCTAAAGCGTGAATACGCTAGTGAGAACGGTACAGAGCTGAATGCTATCTTACCTAAGTTGAGCCCACTCAACCCCCAATATTTAACTAAGAAGCAAAGTGTTTTGCAGAAAATTGTAGCCTTTGTTGAGAAGTTTAAAGGGGTCGGTGGGAAGGTATGATTAAGGTACTTGCATAAACTTAGTAAACTTATATTACGATGTTTAATTTACCAAGCTTAGGTATATAGTTTCTTCAAAATAGCTCACTGTGCATGATAAGTCTGTATAAGATGTTATTTTCAAGATAAATATAAGTTTGATAGATATAAATTAGTGTAAGTTTTCATTGAAATTGAGATGATATTTTCATTAAAAAATTAGTATTTATATAGTCTTACTTTTAATATTGGAACGCTATAAATACTAACAACTATTTATATTGGAAGCTTATATGTCAAAAGAAAGAGACGACTTCTCTCAATCTGTAAAAACAAAGCTAAAAGATAGAGTATCAGGTAGATGTTCTAACCTAGACTGTAGAATAGTTACTCAGGGACCTGCAGGTAAAGACAAAGTAAATAATATTGGAGTAGCTGCACATATTCAGGCTGCTGCGAAAAATGGACCTCGCTATAACGTTAATATGAGTAAAGAAGAAAGAAGGTCTCTACATAATGGTATTTGGTTATGTAGTAACTGCTCGAATAAAATTGATAGAGATATTGATACATATTCAGTAGAAATTCTACATGACTGGAAAAGAAAAGCTGAAGAAAAAGCCTTACATGAATTTGGAAAAAGTTTACCAAGTAGTTACGATGTAATTGATGCTTCAATAGGAGTGTCTAGAAATTTTCTAAACAAGTCTATAAATAAAGCGAATGGACAAATTTTCGAACATCTTGATTCGAGAACAAACGCCATAATTGAACATATTACACAATATTTACCAAATAACAAAAACCTCATTACATCTCCTCAAAAAAAACCAGTTAATGAAAAAATATTGGTTATAGATAAAAGTAGAGAATATATACATGAAAAACCGTATTCAAAAGTACAGACTGAATATTTTGTGCAATTTTCTGACAGCTTTAAGAGATGCTGGAATGAAGAAATGGCCATTAAACCAAGTCGTGATTATACGCTTGTAGAACTATTTGCAGGCGCTGGCGGTTTAGCACTTGGTCTGGAACAAGCAGGCTTTAAACCAATTTTGCTAAATGAAACAGATAAATATGCTTATCATACCCTTCGCACTAATCGTTCAGATTGGAATGTAATCGAAGATGATATTAAAAATGTAGATTTTACCCATTTAAAGGCCAAAGTCGATTTATTGACTGGCGAATTACGTATACCGCCGTTTTCCCTTTCTTGCAATCTCTCGAAATTTGAGATCCTTCAAGGAACTACTCTTTTTGAGATGAAAAGAGCCATTAAAGAAATTCAGCCTAAAGTATTTTTAGCAGAAAGCCCTATTGGCTTAACAAAAATCGATAGTGGTAAGGTGCTAAACACTATTAACAAAATGTTAGAAAATCTTGGCTACACAATTATCGAAAGCGAAACTTACGAAGCCCTATTTTACAAAGTTCCTCAAAAGCGTAAACGGTTTATAACCATAGCAGTTCGATCCGATCTGTACGATAAACTCACCTTTAAAAAACCACCATATTATTATCGAGAGTTAACCGTAAAGGATGCTCTCAAAGCTGGTGAGCTTTACGATAGTGACGTTCCAGAATCATCGGGGCAAAAATATTCGAGACGAAAAGCAGAAATAATGTCATTTGTTCCAGAAGGAGGGCATTGGCGAGACCTACCTATCGATCTGCAAGAAGAGTACATGGAAAGAAGCTTTTATCTAACAGGTAGTAAGACAGGAATAGCAAGAAGACTATCTTGGGATGAACCAAGCTTAAACCTGACTTGCAGCCCTACCCATAGAATGCTAGAACGTTGCCACCCAAGTGAAGACAGACCATTAACGACCCGTGAATATGCTAGAATCCAAACGTTCCCTGACGATTGGATTTTCAAAGGTCCTGATAGGCAAGTTTATAAGCAGATTAGTAACGCATTTCCGATAAACTTAGCATTAGCAATAGGAAAATCAATCGTGAGAATGTTAAATAATGAGTAAAGAAACTATATTGGATTATTACCTATAATGTTTGTAGGACTTATAAAATAGGGTATACCCTAGGGGAAACATCAAAGAAGTTTCAAAAAACCAATTAATAGACCACTTAAAACAGACTATGAAAGGCTCGCCTATGTTGATCAAAACATATTTGAAACAGACGACTAAACAGCTATATACCTAATCCTAGGTATAATCTAATCAATCCCCAAAAATATATAATTTCACGAAATCTAGTTTGAATCTCAGACTAAATCTTGTATTCCAATATCCAACGCATCGCATATCTCATACGCTTTCTTCAGAGTAATATTCTTCTCACCACGTTCGATATTTCCCATATAGCTACGATCAATACCTGCCATCTCCGCCAATCTTTCTTGGGATATTCCTTTGCTTTTTCGCATCTCACGGACACGCTTTCCAAAAGCAATCATACGCTCATCTGTTGTCATCTCATTAACCACTGCTAAAGATAGCAATACTCACAGTGGTAAGCTACAATATCCACGGGATATAGTCGGTATTGAGAGGTGGGCGTGAAAACTAAACTAGAGTATCAGCTAGATATAACAGAAACTAATAAGCTGATCTGTGAGAGGTACTGGTTAAGAGAAGGCGATAAACGAAGTGGTTTTATATATACCTGTAAAGAGATAGGTCAAGAGTTTGATGTTAAGCATCAGGATATACCTAGTATCGTTAAAATAAATGCTCATCTTATCGTACTGGACTGTCAATGCATAGACTGTGGTAAAACTAAGATTTGCTATACTCGTTCACAGCTAACTCGATTGGATACTATTAGATGGCGGTGTGATGATTGCAGGGAGGCGCTTGAAAAAAGAATGGATCAAGAGTATTTAGAGTATCGTATTGAACAAGACCGCTTAGCAGAAGAAAAGAGACAGGCCGCTCTAGAATATATTAATCAATGCAGAAACATTCAATTAAGCAGCATTCCTTCAATTAATGAGCTTAGCGATGTGGATAAGCTTCTACTCGCAGCGACTGTAGAGAGTATAGGAGCAGATCATTTAAGGAATACAGTCTCTCTACGTGACAATTTGTCATTACCTTTATCACCGTTCTCTAAATTAGATGAAGAGATATTACACCATCTCTTTAACCGAAATCTGCTCATACTAGCTCCTGAAAATAGCTACGAATACGTAACCATCAACGAAGAAAAAGAACTAGAGATAGATTTCTATCAAGCGATTTTTGAATTTGCTTATAGTATTGAGAATCTTACTAAAATCTTGATAAACGCTAAATCTAGAAAAAATACCAGTGCTCTAGTAGCGGATAGTCAATTTAAGAGCTGGTGTGAAAAGGTACAGCTAGAAGAGTGTTTAAGCTACCTAATCACTAGGTCAAGACTGAACGATCTAGCACCGCCTATTGGCGACAAGCTAATTAGCATTCTCAGAGCATGTTTAGCTGAATGTTCTGTATCTGTTATGCACTATATAATTTATAAAGCAGTTGAAAGTGCTGCTGCATACGTGCAAAAACCAAATATTACTAGAAAGCATGCATCAAACTCTATCTCAGGTAATATCGAACGGGTTTTCGGTAAGATATCTAGCGGTACTTGGCACACTAGCAAGTCTTATCGCGATGCTAGCCACCCTCAATCTACAATGGCCAAAATATTTTTTGATTATGTATTTGGAGTAGATGATGGTGGTTTTCACCATACTCTTGATGAGCTGTTTAATCCTTACAAACCGCAGCAGGCTATTGGACAAGCGGGTTATGCCACCCTAGGAAGCACGCAAAGTACTTGCTACTCAATTACAATCAATGATTTGAAATAGTGTAAAACCAAAAAACCAAATCTAGTACAAGTTCCTCATACTAAAGCCAAATACTAAGTGTATTTGGCTTTTTTAATAATAATTAGAAAGTGATGCGACAATAGCTGTCGTATATTATTTAGTTATTCATTCAAACTGATGTATTAACCTCTTAACAGTACAATAATACTGATATGATTATGGATACTAATAGCGAGAAAAACCCTACTAAAAGTAACTGATATCTGAATACATAGCTACGTCTCCGTTATTAACAGACATATATTTTTATAAAAATAGCAATCATATATGTCAAAACTAATTACTTAAAATAAGGATATAAAATGCACTATAGTTGGGATGTGGATAGAGCAGAAAGTCATATAGATAAACTGTGTGACTCAGTAAAAGATGTTGAAATAGTGCCTTATACTCGTGATATGAGTTTGGGTAATATACCGGTTAACAAAGCCTATGAAATGGATGCCGCTCATATCTACGTTGATATTCTAAATCTTGAAGACTTACTAATTAAAGATGGTAATGAGAATGAGACTTCGCACAAAAGAGCTATTAGATTCTTTGATTCACATTTTAGAACAATCAGATACATCTTGGATGAATCTGATTCTCTATTTGTAGACTTCCACAATCAGCGCCTACATGCCGTCGTCACAAAGCCTTATGATAGTGAGAAAAAGCGCTTAGATAGAGCCGTTGCCCTTAGTGATTTAATTATTGATGCTGTCGCTCAGCAGCAAAAAGATAGTAACGATAATTACATCGAAGCAGCAACGATCAGAGTGGGTATCGACTCTGGTATCGCTTTAGCTGTCAATAATGGCCGAGCCAAAAATAAAGAGCCTTTGTTTTTAGGAAACCCTGCCAATCATGCTGCAAAACATGCTGCAGGTGACAAAGAAGGGATTTACCTCACTGCCAATGCAAGGGATGTTCTTGAACTGTCCAAGGTAGATGCTGACAAGACCAAGACATCAGCGTTAACTTCTGATGAGATCAAACTATCAGTTGGGCGCACAACGCTACCGAATGGTTTGTCACTTGAGAGTGTTAATGAGAACGCGCCTAAGCCTAAACTATTAAAGGATTTTCAGTTCTCACGAGCGACATCACCTTTACAAGACTTTGACTTTACCAAGCATTACTATAAGACTGCTAAAAGACAAGAGCTAGTTTCTTTGTATGCAGATATTGATGGATTTACAAACTACGTAAACGTCAATATGGATTCAGAGCAAGGTAAAAAGAACATTGTCCGCTGTTTGCACGTAATCAGATCAGAGATGGATGATTGCATAAATACTGATTTTAAAGGTAAGCGGGTTCGTTTTATTGGCGACTGTATGCATGCCATTATCTGCGAAGGTAGTAATAAATATACAGATAGACTAAAAACAGTAGAAGTTAGTACTGAGGCATCAGGCGGTATTAGAAGCAGCTTTAACCTATCACTAGAAAAGCTTAATGATAGATTTGGTATTCAAACCGACGATTTGGGTTTAGCGATTGGTTATGAGCTTGGTGATGTGTCTAATCTTAGAGTTGGTCAAGAGGGCGTAGATAATAGTACGCGTTTTTCATTAGGGATATCTACGATAGCCTCCGAAAAAGAACAAATGCAGTGCAAACACGAAACAGAGACGCGCATTGGTGAAACGGCATTTGGAGTCTTAGAAGGCTCTAAATATGAAGATTTATTTTCTGATAGATCAGCTACAGACATAACCTTTGAGCGTATTGAAGAAGTTGATAATGAAGCGATAGAAGAAGATATCGCTAAAAATGAAGGTTCAATGTACGACGATATCTCTTCTTCTGCACCGACTCCATCGGATGAAGAGTTAATACCATCACGACCTGCGTTTAAGCCTCATGCCCAGCTTAAATGATCTTGAGCAGTACCTCAATGCTGCTGGTATAGCCTTTAAAAAAGACAGTGCATCCAATGTATGTTTTGCATTGAATGTAACGATGACTAGCGGTAAAAGAAAGGCTTTTGAGCTAACAGCCACTCAATCTGATTCTGGATTGTTGATCAAAGAGAGCGGCGGTTGTTTGCCAAATTTCTGTCCTAACAGGCATATAAACTTCGGTGGTTATTTTTGTTTAGGTTTAGAAGTGGATAGCTTAGAAATACTTAATTGGATTGATTGCGTTAAAAAGTATTTGAGAGCTCAAGAGTATGTTAATAAGCATAGAAAATGGCCAAAAAGCATTAATGAATGGAGTCATGGGGAAGCGGCGAAATATCAGGAGCTTGTAGAAGAAGGCTTACTTAAGTTGCATGCCAATAACTTAAGTATTGATTTCAAAGAAATTAAACTTATTGAAGTTAGTACTTCTAAATCCTATCCATGCCAATCACATTATCGTTTATATTATGGGTCAAAGCTTATAGCTACAGGTATTGAGGATAAGATACTCAATAAGAGGGCTTCTTGTATTTGTGTGAAAGACGGTAGCGGAAAGCGTAGACATAAAACGATAGGTAATTGTGAGTATCAATGCGCTAATATTTTGTATCAAATACCCTTTAATGAAAAAAGAAGAGTATTAGAAGAGAGAAAATTTTGGAAAGCTTGTGAATCCGTAGATTGTTGTTTGACAATGAATGAATGTGGAATTAAATAATATAACTATTTGGAGAACAATTATGTCTTTAATATCAAGATTCGAAGAAAACCCATCAGCTGTAATTAATGAGCTGTTAGGTCAAAAGTTAGTTGGCGGTAATCGTGAAATCGCTGAAGAAATTGCCAGTAATGGGAATGTTGTAGGTTTCAGTTCCGGTGAGGCCATTATTACTCAAGGTGATTATGATCAAGATATTTATTTCATACTAGCAGGTGAAGTAAGTATGATGATCAATGGTGCTAAGCTACCCTATTCTCGTGGACCCGGTAATAACATTGGTGAAATGTCAGCAATAAATCCATCAAAACCAAGATCTGCAACTTTAATTGCCTCTGGTGAGGTTATTACTGTTAAAGTTAATGCTAGTTTTTTTAATGAGTTAATGGAAAAATATCCTGATGTTTATAAAATCATTTCGATTGACCTAGCTAACAGGCTGGAACAAAGGAACATATTGATAGAAGAAAGTAATAAGATTCCTAAGTTATTTATTATAAGCACTGTTGAAGCGTTGGATGTAGCCAGAGACATAAAGGTAGAGTTAGATCACGATGATATAGCTGTTGATATTTGGTGTGACCAAGATGTATTTGAAGGAGGATCTTACACATTAGAGTCCTTGGAAAAGGCTGTTAAAACTTCTGATTTTGGATTAGCTATTATGAGTAGCGACGATACGGTTACGTCAAGAGAGGAAGAGTCTAGAATCCCAAGAGATAATGTAATATTTGAGCTAGGTTTGTTCATGGGTCATTTAGGTAGACAGCGTACTTTAATGGCTTTACCTAGAAATAATAAACCTAATTTGGCAAGTGATTTAAAAGGAATAACACCTTTAGAATACAAGGTTAGCAACGGTAAAATCGATACGGGCGTCCTAGTAACTAAGCTAAGAAAGCTTATTGCTAAACATGGAATCAGGTAGTTTGTGATAGTTTCCTTAATACAGACTGAGAAAGTTGTTTTAGTAAAATCCAGTATGATACTTTGTTACTCGTAAAAGCACTAAGCTATTGTATTATCACCTTTCAGTATGATACTTTATTATTTTTAGTGTTAATTGACGAGTAGTAAAATCAATACTTTACAATACTACCAGTATGATACTTTATTACTTGCTGACATCTGAAAAGACAAATATTTACCCCTGCTATTGTAAACTCAGTAGCAGGGGTTTTTTATAATTTTAAAACGATCTACTAGCAGTTTAGAAAAAAGTAGTAATAATTGTCTGAGAGTTTCCCAAACTTTGTGTAACTGCTTATAATCCACTAACAGGAGAATAAGCAATGACTAACCAATCTGACATCAAGAAACTGGCTGAGCAAATGGCCAGCAGCATGAAAAGCTTCGATGACA
>NZ_CAJHAL010000047.1:0-15896 GCF_904846365.1 Psychrobacter nivimaris | reverse complement strand
GCTTTTAGGGCAGTGTCGATGAAGGACTGCATGAGCTGCTTTTGAAAGTCTTTGATGTCATCGAAGCTTTTCATGCTGCTGGCCATTTGCTCAGCCAGTTTCTTGATGTCAGATTGGTTAGTCATTGCTTATTCTCCTGTTAGTGGATTATAAGCAGTTACACACTTTTTAGGAAAGGCTCTTATCTACTGCTTCAGTATCATCTTTAATAAGCTGATCATACATCTGTTCGATAGAATTGTTTATCATTTTCTGAGCGGTAAAGCCACTAAAGGCTATAAGTTTTTCTAACTTAGTCTGATTTTTCTTATATATTTTTATAATGCCATCGCCTTCTTCGTTTTTAGAGCTATAATTTTTTCGACCATCCCAAGCTTTTCTCATTTTGTATAACATATAGCTACGCTCAGAGTAACCTTTATTCTTTTCAGTTCCTATGTTAGGGCTTTCAATGTTTGATAGTGTGTCTAAATGGGCTAGTACCAGCTCATATTTCTCTTCAAAAGTCTCTGGGAAAAATACATCCTTGAGGATTATAGGCTGATCCTTGTCATTATCTATATAGCTATATACCCATTCAATTTGATTATGGTTAGCAACATCAAGCCATTTTAATTCTTTATCAGGTGTACGGCCTTTCAAATACGTGGATTTTATCGAGAGTAAATTCGAAACTTTCCAATCATCTATTATCTGTACTCTATTGAAATAACCAAATTCGTTATTTACATGGCTATTAAAATAAATAATGTTATATGGCAAAAAACTTGTAATTGCTGTTATTAGCTCATCCTTACCTTTAAAAGCTGAGTTTTTAAAAACATTATAGATAAGATTGGTGATAAAAAGTGAGCATCGTAGATCATTTTTAAACCAGTCAAGATAACTTTTTGGTAAAACCTTCGTTGCTCTAACATCCAATAACTCATTAAATTTATCAATGGGTGAACTCCAGGTTTTAAGCTCTTTGATCAATAAGTTTTTATAATCATCATTGTCATAATTTATATTTTCCCAACTTTTATTAAGTAAAATATTATACGTATATAGTAGGGATTTTGCATCCGTAACACTCATTTTATCTAATTCTTTGAAGTAATCTTCAATACGCTTAGTCCCAGATCTTATACTTTTTATGTACAAGTCTGACATAGTTCTCAAGTATTGAGAATTATGATACTCCATTGATCCTTGATCAAATGGATAGTGCTGGTTGTCAGGAAGCCTAGTTAATTGTCCATCCACCATGTCATTTCCTCATAAAAGATTATAGAAAAACACAATACAAAAACTAGTTTTTATAAGGTTTTACATTGTTTTTTTTATAGTTTATTTCTAGCAATAAATACATGCAGGCCTTGTTATTAGGCGATATAATTTACCTATAGTTAATATATACCAGCTTACAGTAAGAGTCTATATTTTTATTACGTATTAAACGATGGGCTGATTAGCTAAAGCGATGGATGTCGCGAGTCTATACTAAACTGGCGTAGACGAAGCCAAGCAACTATTGAGTTAGGATTTGCTAGAGATAATGATGAGCAGCTTTAATCGGAAGTGGTAGTTTAATAGCGAAAATATGCTTATCAAACCTAGTTCTAAGTCAGAGTAGATAGCTTTAAAAATTTGTGATATCCACCTGTTTCTAAAATATTATAGCGAAAAATTGTTCAGACTAATTGGTAGTGCCGTTCAGCTAACTCCACTTTAACCATTTGTCTTTAAAGTCCTATAATCCACTGCTACCTATCACCATAATTTCTAGAGCTCGCCTACACAAAGCTGCACTACGGCAGCTCGTCCTTAGTGGGTTATTTATATTATTATCTAAACACAGCAGCTACTTGTTCTACTGCTGAGGGCATAACTCTCAGCGACCATCATTATAAAAATACGGACTGATCCCACCCTATGAAACTAACTTCATAGGAATACCATAATGTCTTACTCACACCTAAACCAACCGCTAGCTGCTGCAAACGTCCATAGTCTTGTTACAGATATACTAGCGAACACTATCTGTTTTAATGAGGTCTTAAATAAACTGAACGGATTTTATTATCCGTTCATGACTCACTTCGATAGTGAGCTATTTTATTCACGGCCAGTCTTATCATTTTTTAGTAGCACTCAAGCGATCGTTGGTGATACTTATCCAGAAAACGTGATTTGGGATCATGATAAAACTCAGCGTTTTATCGACATGCTGCCATGCTATAAAAATGATATTGAAAATGAACGTAATGCGTTCATTTACCAAGAATCTCAAAATAAAAATAAACTAGGGTGCTATATTAATAATCTAATCAGGCATTATTCAAGACTGCTCTTTATACGTATCGACCTAAAATACGCAAAAGAAACCAGCCACCATGTGACCATTGAAGACTTCAATTATCACATGAGCAAGTTTCGAGAGCTTATCGGTAAAGCAAAAAACTGCAAGCCAAAGAGTTGCTTTGAGCATTTGCAAGGCAATGCTTGGGCTATTGAGCAAGGTGGGGAAGAAGGTGGGCTGCACTGTCATTTACTGCTTATGTATGATGGTTCAGAGCGACAGAATGATTGGTATATTGCTAAAGAGGTGGGTGAGAAATGGAAGGAGGTAACCGCTGGTCTAGGCGAATATTATAGCTACCATGATAAAGAACGTAAGCAGCAGTATAAGCAACATGACAAACTAGGTATCGGCATGATACATCAAAATAATCCTATTGAAGTTGAAAATGCTCTAGCTTCAGCTCTATACCTAACGAAGCCAAGCAAGAATGAGCAGCAACTTAAACTTTGGTTACCAAACATGCGTACCTTTGGTCATGGTATTTATCGTACAAAAAAACGTAGAGGCTTGCCTGAATAACAAAATATTTTTAGATATATAGTATTCCTATGAGATCAGTCAGGAAGCATCGCTCTCCTGACTGTTTAACCCCAAACTATCCTAATTAAAGGTCTGCTTAATCGCAGGCCTTTTTTATGCGCAATCGAAAAAGGAGCTATTCATGAGACCCATCTGCCCACACTGTCATTCAGCGAACGTCAGAAGCACTGCCGATACTGACAGTCCCTTTAATCTCTTCGAGCAACTGTGTTCACAATCTGCCCTATCAGGTCTTGGTGTGAGTATCTGTAGGTATTACAAAATCAATTCCGCTATTGGTGTGGTAGTAGGTACGGCACTGGCTTCTGCGATCAGCTTGGCTAAAGACAAGCTACAGCAGCCACCTTTGATCACTCTAGCAGCAAGGCCCAGTTATACCTGCAATACCTGCTCAAGAACCTTCACCATCTAAAGCACCCCTATAGCCAATACTCATAATCAAATCTAAAAGGAAAAATCATAATGGCACATTTATTAGAGACAATGGCCTACGTCGGCGACACCCCTTGGCATGGCTTAGGTCAAGAATTATCACCCAAGCAGCCTATCGAGGTCTGGGCAAAGCAAGCGGGTATGGATTGGCGTATTGAATCATCAGACGTCAGCTACATGGCAAACAATGACAAAGGGCATAACCTGATTCTACCCTTTGCAGAGCAGAAGGTGTTGTACCGTAGCGATAACTTCGAGCCGCTATCGGTGGTCAGTCAGCGCTATCAAGAAGTACAGCCGCGTGAGATCCTAGAATTCTATCGTGATCTTACGGAACAGTCTGACTTTGAATTGGAGACTGCTGGTGTGTTGAAGGGCGGGCGTAAGCTATGGGCATTGGCTCGTACAGGCCAGTCAGCAACACTCAAAGGCAAAGATGTCAGTAATGGCTACTTACTTCTTGCAACCGCTTGTGACGGCACGCTGGCGACCACCGCCCAGTTCACGTCCATTCGTGTGGTGTGTAATAACACCTTGGCAATCAGTTTAGCTAACGGAAGCGGCGGCGTAGTAAAAGTACCGCACTCTACGTCCTTTGATGCGGATAAGGCCAAGCAGCAATTGGGTGTGTCGGTCAAGCAATGGGATGAGCACAGCTATGAGATGAAGCAGCTATCTGAGCGCCGGGTGACCCAAGCAGAAGCAGCCAATTATCTAAGCCGTGTATTCAACGATCAGGACAATGACATCATTCTGTTTAACAGTGCTAAGAAAGAAAAAGACGCCGTACCCAATGCTCGTGCCATGAATCAGGTCATGAACATGTTTAACGGTCAAGGTCGCGGAGCCGATCTTGATGCTGCCAAAGATACCGCTTACGGCTTGCTATGTAGTATCACTGAATACGTCGATCATGAACGCAGGGCGATGTCGAGAGACCATCGATTAGATGGCGCTTGGTTTGGCTCTGGCGCTAAGCTTAAACAAAAGGGTTTAGAAGAATCGCTACTGATGCTGGCTTAACCAGCCACATTTAAAACCTGAAAATACAATCAACCACGCCTTCGAGCGTGGTTTTTTATGCCGCTTATTTCATTTAATACCAATAATCAATTTATCGAAGGAGTTTGTCATGAACATGATCGCATTAAACAGCACTACTCAGCCGAGACAAACCAAACGTGCAACCGTTAGGCTTAAACCATCAGTAGTGAAAACCAAGCAAAATGATACTGCTGATAAACCTGCCCAATCTAATACTTCAAAGACTGCCAAGCGTTTAATTAATACTAAAGATTTAAGCCGTGAGGACTGGCTACAAGTACGCAAGCAAGGCATTGGCAGCTCTGACGCAGCAGCTGCTTGTGGTATTCATCCGTATCTCTCTATGCTGGAATTATGGATGATTAAGACAGGACGCATGAGCTCCGACATCGATGAGAGCATTGAGGGTTATTCACCCCTCTATTGGGGCAATACCTTAGAGCCGATGGTCGCTAAATACTATCAAGAACATACCGGCAATAAGGTACGCCGCGTGAATGCTATCTTACAGCATCCTGAGCAGCCATTCATGCTAGCAAATTTAGACTATGCTATTACTGGTAGTGGTGAGGTACAGATTTTAGAGTGCAAAACCGCTGGTGAACATGGTGCCAAGCTCTGGAAGCATGGCGTGCCGTTATACGTCACCTGCCAAGTGCAGCATCAGCTGGCGGTCACTGGTAAAACTGCGGCGCATATCTGCGTGCTGCTTTGTGGACACGAGGCTAAGATATACAAGGTTGAGCGGGATGAGCGCTTGATTGAGTCCATCATGGAGCATGAGCGTCTGTTCTGGCAATACGTGCAGACCGACACCCCACCAACGCCTGATCATTCAGAATCCGCAGCTCGAGCATTAAAGCAGCTTTATCCAACGCCCAAACCCTCAAGCAAGGTTGATCTACGAGATGACGATGGTGCCAATAAGTTATTTGAGCAACTGCTGAGTTATCGTGATTACATGCAAGAGTTAGAGCAGCGCCATGATCAGGTTAAGCACCAGCTGCAAACACTGATTGCCGATAATGAAGTCGCTGTGTTTGAAAAAGGCGCAATTTCTTGGAAGCGCTCGAAAGATAGTATCGGTCTGGATAGCAAAGCCGTTATCAAAGCGCATCCTGAGCTGTTAGCTAAATTTAGTAAAACCAAGCAAGGTAGTCGTCGCTTCGTCATCTTAAACGACTAAGCCGAAACCTACTACACTTAACCAAAACAAGCGCATAACTGCCCACCCTAATCGGTGGGCTTTTTTATGGCTAAACACATTTTATTAAACCCATAAGGAATATCACCATGATTAAAGGTCTAACCATAACCCCACCAGTTTTAGGTCGTATCAGTATTGGACGTGTCATTCAAAAAGATGGCAAGCGTTTGCCTGCTAAAGACGATCAATTCACTATCACCAGCCAAGTTCAAAATAAGGATGGCTGGATTAACCATCCACTCGATGAAAAGCTACGCGCAAATAATGACGGTAAGCTGAGACACATACCGGTACGCATGTTGTTTAACGATCCTGAGCTAAACCTGCGAGCTGAGTACACCTTGTTCGATAGACAAACCGGACGGCCACTATGCGTGGGTGACGGTGAGCAGTGTCAACGCCGTACAAACAATGGCGTGGAAACGTTGCTTTGCCCGTCACCTGATCGTTGCCCATTAGCGCAAGGCGGTGCTTGTAAGCCGTATGGCAGACTTTACGCAAATCTGAGTGAAGACGACGAGTTAGGCACGTTTATCTTTCGCACCACAGGCTTTAACAGTATTCGCACGCTTGCCGCACGGCTGAGCTACTTTGCTGCGGTATCAGGCAATAAGCTGTCCTGCTTACCACTGCAATTAACCCTAAGAGGCAAAAGCACCACGCAAAGCTATCGTACGCCGATTTACTTTGTGGATTTGACACTACGTGATGGGGTGACACTAAAGCAAGCAGTGCAAGATGCGCAGGCAATTGATGCGGAGCTTAGCGAACACGGCTTTGATCAAGCAGCGCTAGAAGAGGCTGCAAAACAGGGTTACGTCAATTCATCCTTTGAAATTGATAACGATGGCTTACTTGATGTGGCTGAAGAATTTTATCCCATGGAGACAGATGACGTAAGCAATAGCCAACAGGGGAGTTATCAGAACGGGTTAGCCACTCATAACGTGACTAGCATTGAGCAAGGGCTGCTGCAAAGCGTGACAGCTGTAAGCTAAAGAAATTGAGGAAGATATGCGGCGTAAATTAGTTAGGTTGAAACAAGCGATTTTAGGTCGCTTGTTTTATTTCTTATCGGTTTATTTTTAGTGGCTTAATACCTAGGTTAAGTCTTACAATGTGCTAGTTCTTCATAACGGCATATTAAAAACAGATTATTACTGTTTAACGTAAGGATAGCTAAAATGGATTTAGAAAAGACAATGGCATTAAGTAATTCAGTACAACTGTCTAAGAAAATATCTAAAAGAATTGCCAATCAGACTGAACGTTATTTACAGAGCTTTGGTGAAGATACGGTAACCACAAAACCTCTTAAAAATGTATGGGATGATATTTGCTATAAGTTCCAAACAGAAGAATTTTGCGGCAAGGTTTACGAGTCCATGGTTGTAGAATATGTTGGTTCACTGGTCGATGCTCTAGAAGACTATGAATTTAATGCCCTCTACCTTCAAATTGAAAGCCTGCGTACGATCCTAGCTGATTCAGCTAAGAGTACGCCATCAGATATAGATGAACACAGTCTTATCAGCATGCGTTTTTTCAAAGATCGAGTTATTTTATATCTCATTGAAGAGTATATTTATAAACGGGCTAAAGGCTACACAAACAAAAGGCTTAGGAAAGCTCTAAATAGTTAAGATAGTCGTGTATGTAACTTATTATTAAAAGTATTTTTAACACAGAAAAAGGAGCTGATGATTCAGCTCCTTTTTATTACTCTATGCATAAGGTCTATCGGACGATATAAGTCTCATAAAAAAATACAGGACTCCCTGACTGTATGAGAACAGATGTTCCCATACAATAATTCGGAGATAATCATGGAAAATTCAAACGCAGCACAGCCAGTAATTGAGCAATGTAATCACATACCACAGCTATTGAGTATTAAAGATGTTGGTAGCTATACTGGTCTTAGTCGTTCTACGATTTATGAGATGGTTAATGAAAATTCTGATCGTTATGATCCAACATTCCCTAAGAAGGTACAACTGACACAGGTAAGGGTGGTGTGGGTAGCAAGCGAGATTGCAGAATGGATTAATACGAAGATTGCAGAACGTTCAGTATAGATTTATCTGACCGTCCTAACTTTAAAAGTAGGGCGGTTTATTTTTTTTGTATTATGAGAGGTTTCTTAATCTAATACACTAAGTAATATACTTTAGGCAGAAGAAAAGGCCTCAGCCACTTTGTGTTTACAATCAAAGTTTTATCGCAATTAAAAGGCTATTTCATGCGCAAAATCTTGTTAGGGAAAAATTGTGTAGGGTGGTACTTGGCGTTCATAGAAATAGGCAAATAGTCTTTCGAATAAAAGACTATTTAAACAGGCTAAAAGACTATTTAAAGATTCTTTAAAGGCTATTTTTCACTATTAAACATATATAAAACAAGGGCTTAAGGGTCTCTCCAGAGAAATGATAAAAGTATTTATCTTGTTAATAATCATCTATCACTATCTTGATCAAAAGCAGCCGCTAGTAGGGCGCTGTAAGGGGTCGCCTCATTCTCATGCATATAGATTTAATAGGATGACGTTGAATGGCTATATCTAAGCTTAGCAGGCTATCCGACAGATTACAGCTTAAACGTTTGGAAGTAGGGCAATATCAAGGATCGTGAGCTGTTAAATATGTCAGACAGAAGTATATCCTTAGAAGGATATTTCAAGCTCGTATGGTAGACTACTTCGAATAATATAATCACAAAACAATAATCATCATGTATAAGTTAATCTTTAATAGAGAGTTTACGAATGAGCAAAAACCTTAGCGGTGCGGACTACCCTTTATCAAAAATATTTAGCTCAGATTTTGAATACGTTATTCCACCTTATCAAAGACCATATGCATGGACGATAGATCAGGCATCCGAGTTATTTGAAGATTTACATAGTTTCTATCAATATGAACCTGATGAGGAATATTTTCTTGGTAGTATTGTTCTGATTAAGGAGGAAAATAAGCCTCATTCTGAAGTAATTGATGGTCAGCAAAGATTGACCACTTTAACAATCCTACTAGCTGTGCTATCAAATAAACTACAGGGTGATGATAGGAAGGCACTACTGCAATACATACTAGAGCCAGGGAATAAATTTGAAGGATTAGAGAGTAAGCCACGATTGACTGTTCGCAGTCGAGATCGAGATTTTTTTGCATCTTACGTTCAAGGCCTAAAGTTTGATGAACTTTTCGCAATGGATGAAAAAGCGCTTGAGAATGAATCACGTCTAAATATCAAACGCAATAGTCAGCTTCTAGATAAGTACGTTTCAGAAAAGCTTGGTGATGATGTAGAGCAAATTGAGAGTTTTACAGCTTTCCTACTTCGAAAGTGTTATTTAGTAGCGGTATCAACCCCTAATCAAAAATCAGCCTTTAGAATATTTTCAGTAATGAATAGCCGAGGGTTAGACTTGCAGCCAACTGATATCATTAAGGCCGATACGATTGGTATGGTTGAATTAGAGGCCCAAAGAGAAAAATATAATGAACGTTGGGAAGAGATGGAGGTCGAGCTTGGACGGAGTCGTTTCAATGATTTGTTTTCTTATATTCGTATGATTCATGCTAAAGAAAAGGCAAAACGTTCGTTGCTAGAAGAGTTTAGAGAACACGTATTAAGTAAAGGTATTAGTCCTGAAGATCTAATTTCAGCAGTATTAGAGCCTTATGCAGAAGCATTGTTGATTGCAAAAAATAGTGATTATGTAGCGGTAGCCTATGCCGAAGAAGTTAACAGGTATTTAAAATGGTTAAATAGAATTGATAACTCTGATTGGGTGCCAACAGCAATCGAATTTATAAAGAATAATAAAGCTAAGCCTGAGTACATGGTTTGGTTTTTTGAAAGATTAGAGCGACTGGCAGCATTTATGCATATTTGTGCCTATAACATAAACCAACGCATCGAACGTTATAACAAGGTGCTTAGCGCACTTGAAAACAATCATTCTCTTACTAATCCTATAAACGAGGTAGAATTAACAGATGATGAAAAGCATAAAATGATTAAGGTGCTTGATAGTGATATTTACGATCTAACATCAAGAAGAAGAAACTACTTAATATTGCGATTAGATGCATTTATATCAGATGGGGGAGCAACTTATGATCCTACTATCTTAACTATTGAGCACGTTTTACCCCAGACAGTAGACAAGGAAAGTGAATGGGCCCAATGGTGGCCTGTAGCAGAAGAAAGAAAAATATGGGTACATAGATTAGCTAATTTAGTACCATTAAATAAGAGACGCAATTCAAGTGCTAGAAACTTCGATTTTGATAAAAAGAAAAATGCTTACTTTTTAGGTCGAAAAGGAGTTTCTTCGTATGCACTGACTACACAAGTCATTGGCTATGCTCAGTGGAAGCCAGAGGATTTGCCTAAACGTCAAATGGAGCTTATGGACATTCTAGCTGATAACTGGCGATTGAAGATCGACGCATAAAAATTCTATGTTGCGACTAATAATAAGATTTGAATTATGAATAAGGTAACCAACCACCAATTAAAGTATTTTGCTTGGGAAATTACTAAGCAGCGTAGTAGCTCCGACGACGCACGTATTGCGCAGTCGCTATTCGATGCTCAGGTTGACGTAAACCCACACCAGATTGAAGCGGCATTATTTGCGTTGAGTAATCCTTTAAGTCGAGGTGTTGTCTTAGCCGACGAAGTAGGTTTAGGTAAAACTATCGAAGCGGCTTTAGTGCTTTGCCAATACTGGGCAGAGTATAGAAGAAATTTATTAGTTATCTGCCCTGCGTCGTTACGTAAGCAATGGGCATTGGAATTACAAGATAAATTCAACCTACCTGTACAAGTACTAGACTCGTTTACTTGGAAGAAGTTACGTCAAGAAGGTGTCTACAATCCTTTTGAAAATAAAAAGATCACTGTTATATCCTATCCATTTGCAACCAGAATGGAGCATGAGCTGGCTAAAATACCTTGGGATATGGTTGTAATTGATGAGGCGCATCGGCTGCGTAATGCCCATCGTCCAAGTAATAAAACAGGCAATAGCTTTAAAAAGTCTCTAGTTGCTCGTAATAAACTGCTACTGACAGCCACTCCACTACAAAACTCATTAATGGAGCTATATGGGCTTAGTACTATTATAGATGAGCATTTATTTGGTGACGATAAGGCGTTCCGCCGTCAATATGTTAACGAAGATAACTTGCCAGCCCTTAAGCGCCGATTGGATCAGTTTATCCATCGTACGTTACGTAAGGATGTTTTGGAGTATATTCCATATACAAGACGCCATGCTTTAACGGTACCATTTACACCTAGCGATGTTGAACAGCGTTTGTATGATCAAATTAATAGCTACTTACAAAGAGAGTTTAGCTATGCCTTTCCTGTACAGCAGCGCCACCTAATCACCATTGTTTTACGTAAGCTATTGGCGTCTTCTACTTCTGCTGTTATAGCAACATTAGAATCGATTCGTAACCGTCTCCAAGCTCTTTTAGACAATCAAACCATTGATGCAGAATGGATAGAGCATTTTATTGCTGATGAAGATATAGATGAAGAGCTTATCGAAGAAGACGAGGACGAGTATAGCGAATATGAAACTCGTGGCGTTGATGCAGATTTACTTAAATCTGAAATTAAAGAGGTCGATCAGTATCTTGCTTTAGCTCATGAAATTGATGAAGATCGTAAGTCTTATGCGCTATTAACAGCATTGGAGCGCGGCTTTGCCCGTATGTTTGAAATGGGCGCACCAAAAAAGGCCGTGATATTTACTGAGTCACGCCGTACGCAAACCTATCTTTTAGAGTTTTTGCAGTCTCATGGTTTTAATGGCAAGGTAGTCGCTTTTAATGGTAGCAATAATAGCCCAGTCAATACTGGCATCTACCACAGATGGTTAGCTAAACACGTAGGTAGCGACCGAGTTACTGGCTCATCGTCAATAGATAGACGTACAGCGCTTATTGATTATTTTAGAGATGATGCTGAAATTATGATTGCTACCGAAGCCGCTGCTGAGGGTGTCAACTTACAATTCTGCTCTTTAGTGGTTAACTATGATTTACCTTGGAATCCACAAAGAGTCGAGCAGCGTATTGGACGCTGTCATCGCTATGGTCAGGCTTTTGATGTGGTTGTCGTTAACTTTATCAATGAGCGTAATGCTGCTGATCAAAGAGTGATGGAGCTACTGAGTGAAAAGTTTGATTTATTTGAAGGAGTGTTTGGGGCGTCTAACGAAATACTAGGGTCGATAGAGAGCGGTATTAACTTTGAGAAACGTATTCTTGAGATCTACGATAAGTGCCGTACCAACCAAGAGATTGAAGCAAGTTTTAATCAGCTACAGTCTGAGCTAGAAGCCCAGATTAATCAAAAAATGCTACAAACTCGTGACCTTCTATTAAAGCATTTTGATGCAGACATTCATGAATTGCTGAAGATCCATAAGCAGCGTGCTGAAGAGCAGCTTGATCGTATCAGTAATTTCTTTTGGACGATTAGCCGGGCACTACTAGCGCCCTATGCTGACTTTCATCCTAATCAGTTAAATTTTACGCTGCATAAGTCGCCTACAGTAGATATAAAGGTTGGTAGCTATCAGCTGATCAGAAAGGGCGAATCTGTACCTGATAATACCTACATATATCGTCTGACGCATCCACTTGGTGAGTATGTACTAAATACGGCAAAGCACCTACCCACTGAGACTGCGCAGATAAACTTTGATTACAGCAATTATGATAAAAAAGTATCCAGTCTTGAGTCATTAGTAGGGCAGTCAGGATGGTTGTCGCTTAGCTTACTGTCATTAGACTCTTTTGCTAAAGAAGAGCATTTAATACTTACGGGTATGACAGATGACAACGCATTATTGGATGCTGATATCTGTGAGCGTATTTTACGTTTAGAGGGAGCAGTGTTTGAAGATAAAATAACGACAGCTATTCCGAAACTATTTACCGATACAATCGAGTTTCAGCATAAAAACAAATTGAGTGATGCGCTTGATAGTAATCAGGTGTTTTTTAAGCGTGAGCAAGAAAAGATCGAAAGTTGGGCAGATGATCACATGGCATCGGCTGAGTCAGCGCTTGATGATATTAAGCTCAAAATCCGCAGCTTAAAGCGTGAGACGCGCCAAGCTAGTACTATCGATGAGCAAAAACAAAAGCAAGAACAACTCAAAAAGGCAGAACGTGAGCAGCGTAAACTTCGTCAAAATATCTTTGATGTGACTGATGAGATTGAGGAAAGACGCGACACCTTGATAGAAAATCTAGAGCAGATGATGCACAAAAAAAGCCAATTTGAAACGCTTTATCATATTCGTTGGCACGTGAAATAAGTTGATAAATTTTATTATGGAGCAAGCGTTTTTTAGCTATTGAAGTACTGATCTGATATAATGTTTGGCTAATTTTTTTCTATTTTAGAGCTAGGTTTGGTTTCATTAATTGAGACTAGCCTAGCTCGTTTTGTCATAAGCCTATGACAGAATGCTGCTATAAAAACCCTGTCGAAGGACTCACCATGAGCCAATATGCCAATCTTAATCAAAAACTAAAAAATATCTTTCAAATTGATCGTCCTGATCTAGATTTTGGTATTTATCGCATTTTGAACGCGCGTCGTAATGAAATTAGCGACTATCTAGATAATCGTCTCAGAGCCAAAGTAGAGACGTATCTGACGGACGCCAAAAGCGATGTTCATGACAGCCAGCTTGAGAGTATCACTAATCAAATTAAGGACGAGTTTGGTAAGCGTGCGTTCGATGAGGCAGGTAACTTAGTCAACGAAACCGCTATCGAAAGCTCACTTGGACAGCAGTACCAAGAGCTACGCGATCATGCTGATAGCAGCTTTGATCAAGCGCAAGTGTTTAGCCATTTGTACACCTTTTTTAGTCGCTATTATGATGAGGGCGACTTTATCAGTCAGCGCCGTTATAAAGGCGACACCTATGCCATTCCTTATTCTGGCGAAGAGGTGATGCTGCATTGGGCGAATAAAGACCAGTACTATACCAAGTCAGGTGAGATGTTTAGCAATTACCGTATTCGTTTCAACTCGATAGGTGAGTCAGACAAATCCGTTTTATTCCGTCTGTTATCTGCTGATACGGCGAAGGATAATCAAAAAGACAATGATAAAAACCGTCGCTTCGTTATTCTCTCTAAGCCAAAGACGGTAACTCGTACCGATGAAGAAGGCGAGGAATATGAAGAAACCGTACATCCTATAGAGCTTAATGACGCTGGCGATGAGCTGACGGTATGGTTTGAATACTCGGTAATGGACAGCAAGGCCAGACAAGATAAGCTCAATACAGAAGCTCATGACGATATATTGGCAAATACCACAGTCAGTACAGCATGGGCAACCTTACTCAAGCATCCAGCACCAACCGAAAAACAGGCTGATCGTGACTTACTGCGTAAGCATCTAGATACTTATACACAAAAGAACACAGCCGATTATTTCATTCATAAAGACTTAGGTAAATTCTTAAATAATGAGCTGGACTTCTATATCAAAAACGAAGTCATGCATTTAGATGATGTGGTCAATAGCTCGGGCTTTATAGAGATAGAGCGCCAGCTTGCGCTGATTAAGTGCTTACGCAAAATTGGCCGTGAGTTAATTGACTTTTTAGCGTCGCTAGAAAACTTTCAAAAGAAGCTGTGGCTTAAAAAGAAGTTTGTGGTATCGAGCCATTATTGCATTACGCTTGACCGTGTTGATGAAGAGCTATATGGGGATATTGCTAATAACCCTGAGCAATGGCAACAGTGGGAAGATCTTGGGTTTAAAGTGGGAAATGATAAGGTATCTAAATGGGGTAGCGAAGACTATCTTCAATCACACCTTTACTTAATGGTTGATACAAGCTTGTTTGATTTGTCTTTTAAAGCCAAGTTGTTAAATAGCATTGATGATTTGGATGAGCAGACCGATGGTTTGATCATCCATGGCGATAATTTCCAAGCTTTAAACTTAATGCAAGAAAAATACCAGTCTAAAGTTGATACTGTTTATATTGACCCACCTTATAATACATCTGCTTCTGAGATTCTTTATAAAAATGGTTATAAACACTCCAGTTGGCTTTCACTAATTCATGATAGAAACAATGTATCAAGAAAATTTTTAAAAAATAATGGACTGTTTTGTGTAACAATTGATGACCTTGAAGTTGCTAATTTACAACAGCTTATGAATTATGATTTTGGTAAAGACAACAACCTAGGTAATATTGTAATACGTAATAATCCTTCTGGTCGTTCAACGACTAAAGGGGTTAGTATTGCTCATGAATATGCACTCATATATGGCAAAGGGTCAGAGAGTCAAGTTGGTCGGTTAGGAAGAAATGAAGCTCAAACTGCAAGATACAATGAAGAAGATCAAACTGGTAAATTTGAATGGGTAAATTTTAGGAAGCATGGAGGCACTAAAGAAGATGCACCATCTATGTTTTATCCCATTATAGTTTCTGATGATAAATTTAGACTGCCAGAAATAGAGTGGGATGCGTTTAAAAAGGAATGGATAATAAATGAAGTTATAAAGTCTAATGAAATTATACTTTATCCTATTGATGAAAATGGTTTAGAAAGAAGGTGGAAATGGGGAGTAGATAGGTTTAAAGAAAAAGTCGAAGAGTTTAAGGTCGACTTAGATAGGAACAAAGAGAAAGCTATTTATTTAAAGGCTCGTATGAACGATGAAGGTGTACTGCCATTAACTTGGTGGGACGATAAAAAATATTCGGCGACTTCCAACGGTACTAATCTGTTAAAAAATTATTTTAAAAGTCTCAATAGCTTTACGTATCCAAAGTCAATTTATGCTGTGATAGATACTATAAAAATATTATCTAATAACTTAGACAACTCAGAAAACTTAATTTTAGACTACTTTTCAGGTAGTGGTACAACCGCACACGCGACAATTTCATTGAACCGTGAAGACGATGGTAATCGTAAATACATCTTAGTTGAGCAAGGCGAGTATTTTGATACAGTGCTAAAACCACGCCTACAAAAGGTTGTCTATAGCGAAGACTGGAAGAATGGTAAGCCTACACTGCCAAAAAGCAAGAGTGACGAAAGTATAGTAAACCCTTATAAAGGAATCAGTCATTGCCTAAAAGTTGTCAAGCTTGAAAGCTATGAGGATACTTTGAACAATCTGAGACCATCCCAGATTCTGTGTAACTGCCATTTAGATTAAATGCTTACTGATACGGTCATCAAACATAATCATAAAACGATTCAGAGCAGACGTCCAGTTACGGATTGGCATCGACCACTTTTTAGA
>NZ_CAJHAL010000046.1:0-15996 GCF_904846365.1 Psychrobacter nivimaris | reverse complement strand
TCCAAAAAGTGGTCGATGCCAATCCGTAACTGGACGTCTGCTTTGAATCGCTTTATGATTATGTTTGATGATCGTATAAGCAGGCATTTAATCTAAATGGCAGTTACACAGAATCTGGGATGGTCTCGGCTTAACATTTACATTATGGTGATTTTTTTTCTTATCTATAGGAGATGTAATTTCTATTGGTGGCTTAGTTGAATTTGCGTCAGGTAGTACCTCCTCTGTTGACGACATGTTCATATACTTTTCGTCGGCTTTATATTCTTCATAGTGCTCAAAAACTTGCTTCTCACTTTGGTCGTTTGGGGACAACATTTTCTTATGAGCGTCTTCAATGTATTTATTTATCAGTTTATTTGCTGTAATCTTATTTTTCTTTGTGAGCTCGTCTAACTTAGCCTGATTTTTCTTATATATTTTTATAATGCCATCGCTCGTTTTACTCTTAGAATCATATTGCTTTTGCCCATCCCATGCCTTCTTAATACTAAATAAAACATAGCTTCGTGGAGAATAACCCTTATTCTTTTCAGTTCCAATATCGTCACTTTCAATATTAGAAAGCCTATCTAAACTTGCTAATATAAGCTCATATTTTTCCTCAATGGTCTCAGGGAAAAACACACCTTTGAGAATAATGTGTTTATTCTTTTCAAGATAATCATACGCCCACTCGATCTGTTCATGGTTAGAAACATCAAGCCATTTTAGTTCCTTATTCTCAGTACGACCCTTTAAGTATGTTGCTTTGACTGAGAGCAAAATTTTAACCTTCCAGTCACTACCTGCAACTATCGTTTCTCTATAACCAAAGCCAGATGCATGATGATTAAAAATTGCAATATGGTACCTTAAAAAATTAGTTGTTCCAGCAGTTAGCTCTTTTCTCCCTTTGTAAGCTGCGTTACTTACCATATTGTAAATCAAGCTCATCAAAAATAGTGAGCATCGTAAATCGTTTTTAAACCACTCAAGATAATTTTCTGGCAAGATACTTTTAGCTTTGAATTCGATTAGAAAATTGTATCTCTCTATAGGCATAGGCCAGCTTTCTAGCTGTTTGATCAGTAAGTTTTTATAATCATCCTCATCGTAAGTTATGTTTTCCAGACTTTTGCCCGATAAAATATTATCTATGTATAGTAGAGATCTTGCATCCGCTATACTCATTTTTTGCAAAGCCTTGTAAAAATCTTCAATTCGCCTCTTTCCAGATTTTATATCTTTAATATATTCATCTGTCATTAACTTTAAGAACTGCGACTGACTGTACAGCATTGATGCTTGATCAAATCGATAGTTCTGACTGTCATTCAGCTTGGTCAATTGTCCGTCCACCGTGTCATTTCCTCGTAAAATATTATAGAAAAATATAGTAAAAACCCTAGTTTATATTAGGTTTTACACTATATTTTTTCTAGTTTATTTCTAGCAATAAATCCATGGAAACCTTAAAATTAGGTAATATTATTCATCTATAGCTAATATATAGTACCTTACGATTAGAGTCTATATTTTACTGTCTATTAAATAATGGGATGGTTAGCTACAGCGATGAATGTTGCCAGTCTATACTAAATTAGCGTAGATGAATCTAAGTAATTACTAAGTTAGAATTTACTAGATATAAGAACTAACAGCTTTAATCGAAAGTGCTAGTTCAATAGCGAAAACATGCTTATCAAGCCTAGTTATAAATCAGAATAGATAGCTTTAAAAATTTGTGGTCTCTACCTGTGTTAAAATATTACAGCGGAAAATTGTTCAGTATAATTTGTCGCTTTGTTTAGCTAACTCCATCCCAAGAAACCACCTGTAGCACACAGCAATTTGAAATTACTTAGCGTGCGATTCTTCAACGTTAGCTGAAATACAGCTGCTTTCCGGCAGCTGATCCTTAATGGGTTATGTATATTATTAATACTCCAGTAGTCATTTATTCTATTGCTGAGAGCTCATCTCTCAGCGACTAACATTATAAAAATACGGACTGATCCCACCCTATGAAACTAACTTCATAGGAGTACCATAATGTCTTACTCACACCTAAACCAACCGCTAGTTGCTGCAAACGTCCATAGTCTGGTTACAGATATACTAGCGAACACCATCTGTTTTAACGAGATTATAAATCAACTGAACGAATTGTATTATCCGTTCATGACACACTTAAATACTGAGCTATTCTATTCACAGCCGGTTGTCGCATTTGTTCATAGCACCAACGCTATCGTTGGTGATTCATATCCCGTTAATGTCATTTGGGATCATGATAAAACACAACATTTTATCAACATGCTGTCATGCTATAGAAATGACATTGAGCGTGAACGCATCACGTTCAGCTATCAGGAGTCGCAAAATAGAAACAATTTAGCGAATTACGTAGGTAATCTGACCACTCATTACTCAAAACTGCTATTTATCCGCATCGACCTAAAGTACGCACAGCAGACCAGTCATCATGTATCTATCGAAGACTTTGACTTTCACATGAGCAAGTTCCGTGAGCTTATCGGTAATAAAAAGACGTGCTTTGAGCATTTGCAAGGCAATGCTTGGGCTTTAGAACAAGGCGGTATCGAGGGCGGGTTGCACTGTCATTTACTACTTATATATGATGGCTCAGAGCGACAGAACGATTGGTACTTGGCTAAAGAGGTGGGCGAAAAATGGAAGGAGGTAACCGCTGGTCTAGGCGAATACTATAGCTACCACGATAAAGAACGTAAGCAGCAGTATAGGCAACATGGCAAACTAGGTATCGGCATGATTCATCGTGATAACCCTCAGGAAGTCGAAAACGCTGTAGCTTCAGCTTTATACCTAACGAAGCCAAGCAAGAGTGAGCAGCAACTTAAACTTTGGTTACCAAACATGCGTACCTTTGGTCATGGTATTTATCGTACAAAAAAACGTAGAGGCCTACCGCCCATATCAAAATAATCTCAGATATATAATATTCCTATGAGAGCAATCAGATAGCTATGCTTTTCTGACCGTTTAAACCCAATCCACCCTAATTAAAGGTCTGCTATGAGCAGACCTTTTTTATGCGCCACTATCAAGGAGATATTATGAAACCTATCTGTCCCAATTGTCATTCAGCCCATGTCATAGAAAATATGGATAACAATATACAAGGTATAGCAGAGGATTTGTTTTCACCAAAGCTACTTGCTGGTATCGGTGCTAGCGTCTGCAAGTACTACAAGATCAATCCCATGATTGGCATGGTCGCAGGTGGTGCTATTGCTACCGTGATTAATCTGGCACAACAAAAGCTTATCCAACCGCCACTCGTTAAAGCGGCTCTCATGCCGCGCTATCTATGCAGTACCTGTCAGCATAGCTTCAGTATCTGATTTCCTAACTTATCCAAGTATTTATCAAACCACTTATTTTATCGAACAATCAAGGAGTAATACTCATGGCACATTTAATCGAGAGCATGGCATACGTCGGTGAAACCCCTTGGCATGGCTTAGGTAACGAGCTTTCTCCCAAGCAGCCTATTGAAGTCTGGGCCAAGCAAGCAGGAATGGACTGGCGTATTGAATCATCAGATGTGAGCTACATGGCAACTAATGATAAAGGTCAAAACCTAATCATGCCTTATGACAATAACAAGGTGCTGTACCGCAGTGATACCTTAGAACCACTATCCGTTGTTAGTCAGCGCTATCAAGAAGTACAACCTAATGAGATCTTAGAGTTTTATCGTGATCTGACTGAACAAGCAGACTTCGAGTTGGAAACCGCAGGCGTACTTAAAGGTGGTCGTAAGTTCTGGGCACTCGCTCGTACGGGACAATCAGCGACGCTACGTGGCGGTGATGTTAGTCATGGCTATTTGTTACTAGCAACCGCTTGTGATGGCACGCTTGCCACCACAGCACAATTTACCAATATTCGCGTGGTATGTAATAACACTTTAGCGATCAGCTTAGCTGATGGTAGTGGCGGTGTGGTGAAAGTACCGCATAGCACTACCTTTAATGCGGAAAAGATTAAGCAGCAATTAGGCGTATCCGTCAATCAATGGAATGAGTTTAACTATGAGATGAAGCAGTTGAGCAATAGACGAGTCACTCAAGCAGAAGCGGCCAATTATTTAAACCGTGTGTTTAACGATGTTAAAGACGATGGCCTTATTTTGTTTAATACGGCTAAGAAAGAAAAAGATGCGGTCCCGAATGCTAAAGCTATGAATCAGGTGATGACGATGTTTAACGGTCAAGGTCGCGGTGCTGACCTAGATTCTGCCAAAGATACGGCATATGGCTTACTCTCTGCCATGACTGAATATGTCGATCATGAACGACGTGCCATGTCGAGAGATCATCGTTTGGACTCTGCATGGTTTGGCGCAGGCGCTAAACTCAAAGATAAAAGCCTCGATGAAGCGCTACGCTTAATTGCCTAGCCACTCTATCTATCTAATGAATCAGCCACGCCTTTGAGCGTGGTTTTTTTATGCCGTCAATGAACCAAGGCACATCCACAGATCACCAAGAATAAACTTAATAAAGGAGTTCACCATGAACATGGTCGCATTAAACAATACAACCACGACTCAGCTAAGACCTAAACGTTCAACCATTATAGATAAGACGTCTCGAACCGCTAAATCTAAAACCAAGGCCAAATCAGCAGAAGTTACGCTAAAGCAAAATGAAGTTATTAGTAAACCTATTCAACCAAAGACATCAACCACGCCTAAGCGTTTGGTCAACACCAAAGATTTAAGCCATGAAGACTGGTTAGCCATTCGTAAGCAAGGTATTGGCAGCTCTGATGCCGCTGCCGCCTGTGGTATCCATCCGTATTTGTCGATGCTTGAACTATGGATGATCAAGACTGGTCGTATGACTTCAAACATCGATGAGAGCATCGAGGGTTATTCGCCTTTGTACTGGGGCAATACCTTAGAGCCGATGGTCGCTAAGTACTACCAAGAGCATACTGGTAACAAGGTTAGGCGTGTCAATGCCATCTTGCAGCATCCTGATTCTGACAAGGCCTTTATGCTGGCTAACCTAGACTATGCCATTACAGGTAATGATCAGGTACAGATTCTAGAGTGTAAGACTGCTGGTGAACATGGGGCTAAGCTGTGGAAGCATGGCGTGCCGTTGTACGTGACGTGCCAAGTACAGCATCAATTGGCTGTCACAGGCAAACAGGCTGCACACATCTGTGTGCTGCTGTGTGGACATGAAGCTAAGATTTATAAGGTTGAGCGTGATGAGCGCTTGATTGAGTCCATCATGGAGCATGAGCGTCTGTTCTGGCAGTACGTAGCAACAGACACACCACCAACCCCTGACCACTCAGAATCTGCTGCTCGGGCATTAAAGCAGCTGTATCCAACTGCGAAACCATCAAGCAAGGTTGACCTAACGGACGATGACGGTGCTAACAAGCTGTTTGAGCAATTGCTGAGCTACCGTGACTATATGCAAGAGCTAGAAGAACGTCATGACCAAGTGAAGCATCAGCTGCAAACGCTGATTGCTGATAACGAGGTAGCTGTGTTCGAGAAAGGCGTGATCTCTTGGAAGCGCTCGAAAGACAGTATTGGTCTAGATAGCAAAGCCGTTATCAAAGCCCATCCTGAGCTATTAGCCAAGTTCAGTAAAACCAAGCAAGGCAGCAGACGCTTCGTTGTGCTTAATGATTGAGCTGAAGATCACTCAATTATCAAGACAGCAACCAACCAGTCAAAGCTAATTAATCAAAGCAAGCGCATAACCGCCCACCTAGCACAGGTGGGCTTTTTTATGGGCAAGCACATTCTATTAAATACATAAGGAATACCACCATGATTAAAGGTCTAACGATAACCCCGCCAGTTTTAGGTCGTATTAGCATCGGACGTATCGTCGTAAAAGATGGCAAGCGTTTACCTGCCAAAGACGATCAATTTACCATTACCAGTCAAGTTCAGAACAAAGACGGTTGGATCAACCATCCACTCGATGCAAAGCTACGCGAAAAGAATGATGGCAAGCTCAGACAGATTCCCGTACGTATGCTGTTTAATGATCCTGAGCTTAATCTGCGAGCAGAGTACACACTGTTCGATAGACAAACAGGTCGTCCACTGTGCGTGGGTGACGGCGAGCAATGTCAGCGCAGAACTAGCAATGGCGTCGAGCAACTGCCATGTCCATCACCTGATCGTTGTCCACTGGCACAAGGCGGTGCTTGTAAGCCGTATGGCAGACTGTACGCAAATCTGAGTGAAGATGATGAGCTGGGTACGTTCATCTTTCGCACCACAGGCTTCAATAGCATACGTACCTTAGCTGCACGCTTAAGCTATTTCGCAGCGGTATCAGGCAACAAGCTGTCGTGTCTACCATTACAACTCACGCTTAGAGGTAAGAGCACTACGCAAAGCTATAGAACTCCGATCTACTTTGTAGATTTAACGCTACGCGATGATGTGACACTAAAACAAGCGGTACAAGATGCTGGGGCCATTGATAAAGAGCTTAGCGAACATGGCTTTGATCAAGCAGCACTAGAGGCAGCGGCAAAGCTTGGCTATGTGAACTCGTGTTTTGGTATCGATAGCGAAGATGCAATGGATGTAGTGGATGAGTTTTATCCTGTAGAGACAGGTGATGTTAGCAGTAGTCATCAAGGAGGGTCGCAAAATAGTATCGCTCCCTACAATGTCGGTAATATTGAAAGAAGCCTAAGGGAGAGTGTGACAAAGGTGAGCTAAAACCATCGAGGCAGAGATACAGCATAAGAAGGAGCTGAACGATCAGCTTCTTTTTTTATTGCATCATCTAAGACTAGCCGCTGGACTACATGGGATGCCGTAAAAAAATATGGGACTCCGTAACTGTATGAGAAGAAAGATTCTCATTAACTTACAAAGGAGATAATCATGCAATTATTAAATGCGAATACACAGCAAAATGCATCAACAGCTAGCACTTTACAGATACCTCGCATGATACCGCTCAAGCAGGTAATGCATTATACAGCGCTTAGCAGCACTACGATTTATGAAATGATGAGCAAAAAATCCAAACGTTACGACTCCACCTTTCCAGTTCAAGTTAAGTTATCAAAAGGACGAGTAGCATGGGTAGAAAGCGAGGTGGCTGATTGGATTGAGAGTAAGATGGCAGATCGGATTCACTAAGCAGTGATATAAAAACAAGCCGTATAATGCGGCTTGTTCGTCTAAGTTCGTCTAAGTTCGTCTAAGTTCGTCTAAGTTCGTCTAAGTTCGTCTAAGTTTAGACCAACTTCCAAACCTTATCTTCAAAATAGATAAGGTTTTTCCTCTTCATTTTTTGAAGTAGATTTTTTATTTTATGAAATTTCTGCTCATCAGTTAGAATATCAGGAAGCTTGTTAGATAAAAATTTATTGAAATCCGAACGCTGGGCTTGTTCAAATTGTTTCAGGAATTCTAAAATAGCAGTTTCATAATAGTCGTCGTTTAAACCACGCATTTGCATATACTCAGCTTGCTGTTCAGTATGCTTGGCAACATCAGCGGCTATCATGTAATTATTTTTACGACCTTCTATTAATGATTTTTTACGTAACGTTTCTGCTTCGTCTTCAGTAATCGCTTGTTTTTTCTGTACTTTATCTAGTGCAATAATATCGTACAATGATAGATTATCTACTTGCGCCAACTGTTTAGCATATTCTTGATCCAGTACTTTACCAGTGAACTTCACTCGCACTCTGTTGTCTGATAGGTCATAATCTGGCAAAGGAAAAAAGCGCTTGTACTGAATTTGATACATTTTTTTGATGCCACTACCAATGGTGTCCATCATATTTAGACTGACCATGGCGTTAACCAAAAATGGATTACGATAGCTCGCTTCAGGCGCATCTTGTAGCAAGACGTTCTCGATAGTCTTAGGAATAAACTCCCCACTGTTTTGAAAAATCAGTGTTGAGTCTTCTTTTTCAACTACAGTAATACGTCCGCCCAGACGATAGTCTTGATGACCAATAGCATTACTTAATGCTTCACGGATGATATAGGGATCATACTGCTGCACCTCTTCAGGAAACAGCGTACCAGCAGGCATGTAGCGGTAGTTGAGATTGCGAATTTTGTTATATACCTCGTCTAAGGCTAACAAAAACGGTGGTTCAAAATGTTGATAGTCTTTTTCAATACCATCAACGCCCTTTAGAATCCAAGTGATATGCGCTTGCGCTGGGCTCAAAAAATACGTGGACTCATAACGCCCCAATAAAACAATCGCTGTATTAGTGATCTGACCACGAATGGTAATTTTAGCTTTATTCAAAAAGGTAATGTCATCCCATTCTTGAATATCTTCAACCAAACGTTTGTTTTTATCAGCAAAGACTTGTCTAGCAACAGCAATGGCTTTAGGATCAAGGTCTTCAAGCGTTGCCTCATGGCAAATCTCGGCACTCCAGTCATCCGCTCGATTTTGCCACAGCTTACGGCTTTGATCAGGATAATGCTTAAGTGGTTTTGTGAAGCTACCAATACGAATATAAGGCTCATGTAAAAAGCTAATGGGCATATCTGTGGCTGCTGGAATTTCGAACAGCACCACCGCTTTACCATCAATCTGCAACTCATGAATTGTAAAATGAATTTTAGGACTTAAACGGCTAACCAGCCAATGCTCTAAGTCTTCGTTGCCTTTGGCTTTTTTTGTCCTTGGGCTAAAGCTTGTACCAACGATATTATGCGTGCCATCCTCTACGCCAAACACTAAATAGCCAAATTTCTTGCCAGACAAACAAGCACCATTGGCAAGCGCAGATATACGCTTACCAATCTCATCAGAGCTATGAAAGTTATGCTTAAACTCAAGCCACTCTTGTTCGGTAGGCTGTTGAGTTAGGCTTAGGATAAGGCTTTGATAGTGATCGGGCATAGTAAGATACTATATCTAGTTAAAGAGAGTGTATATTGCGTCTATTTGAGCGGTAGGATCTACTTATTTAGTTTAAACTAATTTGTCCATTTTCCAAGTAGTCATTTATAAAACTGAATATGAAAAGTCTCAAACATAGCTGAAATGACCCATGCAAAAAAACCTCACTTACAAGTGAGGTTTTAAATAACTACCTGCAAGACCCTTATTTTTTGTGTCACTACTACTGAATGTACCAAATGGCCTACCTTTTGGGAAGTCTTGATCCGTCAAACCTTGCTTACTCATTTCTTTAATTTCATCATTTTCTTTTTGTTGATCAGCATCATTTAGTTCTTCAGCATCATCGTCATGATCGTCACCATATGGGTTACCCATCGTACTTTCCTTACATTCATTAAGTAAGAAAATAGTATCGAACGATTAATTCATTCTTTCAAGTAAATTTTCAATATTTTGTCTGGGAATGTAGATCATTATGCACTTCAATACTTTTCCAAAATAAAACATTAAATTATCTAGCTCTAAACTTCACTCATTCAAATAAAGCTCAGCCATCCCATCAAGCCTAGCTTTCACCTCTTTCCAGTTCGGCATTACTTGCGTTAGTAGCCGCCAAAATTTTTCGCTATGATTATGCTCAGCGATATGGCAGAGCTCATGTAGTATCACGTAGTCAATGCACTCCTTTGGTGCTTTTACCAAATGCGGATTAAGTATTAGATTGCCTTTAGTAGAGCAGCTACCCCATTGTTTTTTCATTAACATTAGTCTCAATGAAGGACTATTTTTTACCCATGAGGCCTTATTTATCAAGGCTTCAAGCCTCTCTCTAGAGATTGACCTGAATTTATTTTTGTACCAATGATCAATTAGGCTTTTTACGATAGCAGTTCGTTCTTCAATATTTAGTTTAGAATCACTTTGAGACAATTCTACGTTTAACTTACCGCGACTGAGCTTCACAGTGCTATGTATTACATCGGCAGTTTCTATATTGGTTATCACTTTTAGTACATAACGACGGCCTAGATAAAACTGGGTTTCACCGCTAACATAACGTTTGGGTAATACATGATCTTGTTGCTTGGCAAAGTCCTGTAGGCTTTGCCATATCCAGCGAGCACGTTTCAACATAGCATCATAAATCATCTCATCGGTAGCATCGACAGGTGCGGTCGCAACCACACGCTGATCAGGATGTACTTTGATGACTACTTTTCGAGGTTTGCTTGGTTTGGTCTCATCGGTAATTAGCTCATCGCTTTCAGGCTGGTTTATCTTTGCCTTATAAGTTATTTCTTTACGCACAACTTCATAGTCAATTTTATCTTGACCATAATAAAACACACCATTCTCAGTCATTGCCTACTACCCTCTTGCTACTCTTATGCTACTTGTCTCTTGAAAGTCCAAGACGGGTAATCTTTAGTACTTCCTCAATGAGCTGTTGCGCTTTATCGATACCCAAATCCATAAATAACATCGGCAGCAATTTGACACTAATAGCATTTTCGATCTCTGCTGGATTAATAGAATACTCAGCCACTGCTGTCTTAACGATATTATCAATCTCAAAGGCGTAAGCGACTAGCTTCTCGTTATTTAGCTCTTTATCTATCAAGAAATCAGTATCAAATAAATGCTTAAACAAACCAAAGTACGCCTGAGCATGTTTGTTCAATTTACCACTATCATCGATAAACTCATTTGGTACATCAGCGACATCACGGTCTTTGACGGCTTGCTCAAAGTCAGCAAACATCATGTATTGCTTCACTGGCGCATCGAACATTGCCTTGGCATCCGCAATCGCTTGCTTAAGCAATTTAGAAAAATACTCTTGGGCATAAGGATCATCAGCCAAATCTTGCTCAATCATCTTAGTAACACGACCAGTGATTTTATCGGTTTGGTTACGTGCTTCATCATCACTCATCGCTTCAGGCTTAACATCCTTACCTAAATTATCGACTAGGTAAACGCCCTTTGCCTCGCGAACTTCAAGCCCTGCGATGTGCTTATCAAGTAAGCTTCGAATATCCGCTTCATACTCATCATAATCGACAGTCTCATCAGCATCTTCGCGTACTTGCTTACGTAGATTGATAAAGGCTTTTAGATCTTGTTTATAACGATCACGTTTACTATCGAATGATTTATCTTCAAAAAAAGACGCTGACTGCAACGCAATTTTCATGGCGTTAGAAAACTCGGTCAAAGCCGCATAGAAATCATCACGTTCTTTAAGCTTGGTATCGACTACTCTACCATCGACTTCCTGCATTTTTGGTGCAAGCACTTGTCTTAACGCTTGCCCATCCTGTTTATTCTTCACCGATGAGAATATCGCCCACAGCTCGCTATGCAGTCTGGGTAGCTGCTTGTACTCCGTATCCATCGCGTTATACAGACCTTTAAGGTCTTCGATATCAAAGCCACCTTGCGTACGCTCCGCTAAGTCTTGGTATTTTTCAATGGTGATATCCAGCTCTTTTAAAATGCCACGATAGTCAATCAGATAACCAAAACGCTTTTTCTCATGTAAGCGGTTTACCCGTGCAATCGCCTGAATCAAGTTATGTTGCTTTAGCGGTTTGTCGATATACAGCACAGTATTCTTAGGTTCATCAAAGCCCGTTAATAGCTTATCAACGACGATCATAATGTCAGGACCATCATCTTGACTAAAGGCTTCTATGATGGCTTTAGTATAAGCCTTTTCATCACCGCCATACTCTTTGGCGACATTGGCTTGCCACCAGTTCTGGACGATGTCTTTTGATTCGCCATCGACAGTCTCATGCCCTTCACGGGTATCAGGTGGTGACATGGCAACCACTGAGGTCACTTTGCCAATCTTATCTAACGCCATTTTATAGCGGATAGCTGAGGCTTTAGAGTCACAGGCCAGTTGACCCTTCAGGTGCTGCTGTTTAAAGTTTTGGAAGTGATCCGAGATGTCATGAGCGATCAGCTCAATACGACCTTCAACCTGATAGATTTGACCTTTTTGGGAGAACTTATGTTTAAGGTCAGTCTTTTGATCATCGGTGAGCTTTTGGGTAATACGGTCAAACCAAGCATCAATGGCTTGGTCATTGGTATTGAGCTCAGGGATACGCTCTTCGTATAACAGTGGCGTAACGGTTTTGTCTTTGACCGCTTGCTGCATGGTATAGGAGTGAATGATGCTACCGAATTTATTCTCAGTCTTATCATCCTTTAGCAATGGCGTACCCGTAAAGGCAATAAAAGCAGCGTTTGGCAACGCTTGGCTCATGCGAATGTTGTTCTCACCGTTTTGGCTACGGTGACCTTCATCGACCATGACGATGATGTTTGGACTGTCGTTATAACATTCATCATACTTAACGGCTGAGCCAAACTTATTAATAATAGAGAAAATAACACGCTCGTTACCATTCCCGATTTGCTGCGCTAGGCGGCGACCAGAAGTTGCCATGGCATCCGTTTTGTCGCGATCGCTAAGTACACCACCAGAAGCAAAGGTTTTACTAAGTTGGGTTTCTAGATCAATACGGTCGGTGACGACAATGACGCGGCACTTGGCGAGTTCTTCTAACCAAATAAGCGCTTTGGAGAAGAACACCATCGTAAATGATTTACCACTACCTGTGGTATGCCAGATCACTCCACCTTCACGACTGCCCTTTTCATCAAAGGTGCTGATACGTTTAATCAGGGCTTTGATACCAAAGACTTGCTGATAACGGGCAACAATTTTGCCCACCTTTTTATCAAACAAGGTAAACATGCGCGTCATCTCAAGCAGACGCTTTGGCTGCAAAAGGCTGATGATTAAGCGGTCTTGGTCAGTGACGACTAGATCACCGCCAGCAATCAATGATTTATACTCCTCTTTAATAGAGGTAGGACGATCACCAAACAAATTCTCAACTTGCTTAGGACTGAGTGCTTGGTTCTTTAAACGATGAAACTCAGGCTCAGAGATTTCTTCTTCAACCCATTTTGCCCAAAACTTCCTAGGTGTACCGCAAGTAGCATACAGACCGTCATTACCATTAACCGCTAGCAATAACTGGCTATAGGCAAATAGGTTTGGAATAAACTTTGGCTTTTGATTGCGAATATGCTGGGACACCGCTTGGGCATTGGTCGATTGTCCCTCTCTACTCGAATCAGGGCGCTTGGCTTCGATCACTGCTAGCGGTAGACCGTTGACAAAGCAAACGATATCAGGAATGACATTACCTGTGCCCTCAGTATTCTGTACTACCATCTCTTCGGTAACGTGAAAACTATTATTATCAATATTGTTCCAATCTATCAGAGCGACGGTCTGCGAGGTTTTCTTACCATCGATGAACTCAGTCACGGTCACGCCATAAAGCATGGCGTTATAAAGCGCCTCGTTTGCTGCCTGCAACCCTAAGTTCATAGCAGGGTTAAGCTCATGCATGATTTTATCAATGGCGCTGTCTGATAAAGGATGCGCCTTACCTTCAAACGTAAAAGTTTGCTTAGCTAAAAATGCACGCATGATAGGTAGTAATACAACTTGGTCAATAGCCTTATTTGAAACCACTTTTGAGCGCATGGCACTGCATTGGCTAGGCGGAATAAACTGATAGCCCAGTGTGGTGAGTAAGGTTAAGGCAGGAATTTTTGAGCTGAATTCTTCGGCAAAATTGATGCTAGGGCTGGTATCCATACGGTAGCTCGTTGTTTATAAGCATTAATAGCTATACATGAAATGAATTTCATGCTTATTCTGAATTTACATCATAGTAGCGTAGGCAAGCTCGATATCCCGAGTGATGAGAGACTATCATCTGATAATAGATTAAGATTATCGTATATCCAGTTGACGAAATCAGCTCCTGCTAATACGGTAACATTGTGCAAATCTGCAAAATCATTATTTTTAAAGTCAGCAGTGGTAATCAGAACTTTATCGATTTGGGAGTAATCATCTTCATTGACCTCATACTCTGCAACTTGCTTTATACCATGATTTCCTGTTGTACCATCATGGTGCTTAACTTGAATAAAAATGCCTTCCTTCTTTTCTGAGAATTCTGAAAAACGTGTCGCAATGACATCGACATCTTGTATGCCCGATTTCTCATTTTTCGCAGGTATACGTGCAGTGTAGTTTTTAGCTTCTAAAATTTCCTTAATAAGGTGTTCAAGACCAATGCCACCAGACTGAAGGTTTATATCTTTATTACTGCGCAATCTAGATAGTAGATCAACTTTAAACTTCTCAGTGTTTTGCTGTATTTTAAGTTCTTGTTCATTGTTCCATGTATATAGCTTGTCGCTCTTAATCGATTCTATATGCTTATATAACTCGTCCGAAAACTCATTCAAATCACAAACAGTCATACGTATTTTAAGTCTGTTCTGCAGGGCAGTTGATAAGTTACCTCTAGGGATAAAGTAACCATCCTTATGCTTTAGATATCTGACAGATATTCTATTTTCCCCATAATGAATGCCTTTAGTAATGGCTTGATAACTTTTCTCACCAATTATTTCCGCAACAGCAACTGCTCCAGAAAAAGGAACAATTACATAGTCACCTTGCTTGAGATTAAAATAGCGTTTTATTTGGTTGGTTTGTCGTCCTCTACCGATACCTTTGAACCCTTGGTCAATTAAATCTTTAACAGTCTCAAATTGAGAAAAATTAACACTCGCCCAACCATAGCCAATCTGATTATTTTTAATAAGCTTGGGACTTCTGACCATCACAAAGTTGACTTGAGCCATTTACCAATTTCCTTTTAGGTGAGATATAAAAACCAACCATGTTCTATATGTATATTGATGTTCAACGATCAATCTACGCTTACTCTCTAATATCTGCTTAGGCATAAGCTAAGAGACAAGCGTGGTGAGCAAGAATAAGTCAAGTTGATGCTAAGATTAGTCATACCAGTATTGAGTAAGAAGTGTAAATCTAGTCACGACATTTCTTATAATTCGATGAATTGTCATCCCAATCAGCTTTAATATTCACACTCTTATCAGATAAATATTTATAATTTATCGTGTGTATGACTGGGTCTGCTTCATAATAAAAAGCACCTGTGACATTTAACTCATTTGAAGACATAGGATCTACTTTGATAACATCGAAGCGTTGAGTGCCATTTGAAGAACCTTTGCTATCACTTAAAAATGCTGGCTCACGAATTGCTTTAGGGAGATCGCAGTCTCCCCAAGAGCCTTGGTACTTTTTAGGAACAATACTAGATTTTTTCGAATAGACGTAAGAACCGTTAAACGCCCTTTCAGTAGAAGTGCAATTGCTTAAGTTCTTTAACTGAATTTCATTGGGTGAAAATCTCGTTTCAATTTGGCAACCTAAGTTAGACTGATAGTCTAGATAACCACTCTCTGGTACCGTAAAAATAACAGTGCTACCATCTTGAATGGGCTTAGCTTTACTAGCGATAACAAAGCTAGCGTCGCCAATCATATTGGCAAGAAACAGCTCGTAGTGTTTAGCACCTTCATATTCAAAACTGCTTAGGTGTACTCTTTTATTAGTGCCGCTGACATAGGTGCCTTCTGCTACAGGAGCAGCCATAGCCGTTAAAGGTAGTATGAAAAATAGCACTAAAGCTTGTTTTAACATTAAATGACGCCTTTTTAAGATTCACTTTTCTTAATAGTAGTTCACTGGTTCGTACAACGCACCTCTACTCTTCTGTCAAATCGAGACATAGCGTTTGTTCGGTCTTATCGATTGTAACTGATACTGTCATAAAAAAGGCAACAAAAAACCGCCAAGGTTGCGCGTTACCCAAAGGGCGTAGCGTGGCGGTTATGTTGAATATAGATTAGTTGGTAATTATTATAGTGTCAATTTGCTTTGATAGAAAATAAAGAGCAAAAGCTCAAAAATATTAGCCTCAATATCTGAATGCTTTAAAAGGTGGGAAATATGCGAGTCATGGGACGAGAGACCATCCCGAATTCTGTGTAACTGCCGTTTAGATTAAATGCTTGCTGATACGGTCATCAAACATAATCATAAAACGATTCAGAGCAGACGTCCAGTTACGGATTGGCATCGACCACTTTTTGG
>NZ_CAJHAL010000045.1:0-16711 GCF_904846365.1 Psychrobacter nivimaris | reverse complement strand
CTATTTTCTTAACGGCTTCTGCTTTAAATTCGTCACTGTAGGTTCTTACTTTCTTGGTCATGGTAAACTCCAGTTAATACGCTTAGTTTACCAAGTTTAGTTGTACGGTTTCTTCAGCATAGCTCAAGTTGTATAAGGCATCAGTAGGCTTGGTATAACCCAAGATGCTATGCTGCACGACTTGCTCAACCGCGCTTAATATCGGTGCGGCAGCCTTAAAATCCATGTCCGCCACCCATAGCGCAATTGTGTCATCGCTATAGTGCCACTTGAGTGAGCCGGTATCGCGTCTGTCGATTATTTCATCAAAGTTATATTGCATTGGTACTCTTCTTATTTAGAATAATAATGGTTTGGAACGTCAAAAACACAGCGCAATATGTGCACTATATTATCAATATACGCTACGCTATCTGCTGTAGTAGATTAAGGCGTGTTCGATTTTTTACAAATAATTAAAGTGCTTTTAGACCTTAATTATCCATTTATCGGCTTAAATAACCTTCAAAGATATAAAGTAAACATTATTTCAATAATGATTAAAAATTAATGCTACATTAAGGTTTCGGACTCTATCTATCATAAAGTTATTTGTGCCAGAGTGCGCTGATGTTGCCATGATTATAATCTATCAACATCTACCCAAACTATCTAATAAGCCATCAAGGCTAACAAAAAGGAATGAAGAATGAAAATGGACTTTTTACCGAAATCAGTACTAAAGATTAGTGCGCTCACCTTTGCTATTGCCGCAACTGCTTCTTGCACTGCTATGGCAACAGGAACTGACCATCAAACTGCAAACGCAACTAGCAGCACCGCTATCACTCTTGGCAACGCTGCCACAACTAGCGGCACCAATGATACCGTTGCCATCGGTAGTCAGGCCAATGCAGAATTAAACTCAGCAACTGCCGTTGGCGGTCAAGCTAACGCTGCTGGTCTAGGCTCAACCTCTATCGGTTGGCAATCAAAAGCCACTGCCGAACGTGCGCAAGCTTTTGGTCATCTAGCCAATGCAAGCGGTATACGCTCTACCGCTGTCGGTGAAGCGGCTATGGCAGGTGGCAATAATGATACGGTTGCTGTCGGTAACAAAGCCAATGCAGGTCTAAACTCAGCCACTGCCGTTGGCGGTGAAGCCAATGCTGCAGGTCTAGGCTCAACGTCTATCGGTTGGCAGTCAAAAGCCACCGCTGAACGCGCACAAGCATTTGGTCATCTAGCCAATGCAAGCGGTATGCGCTCTACTGCTGTCGGGGAAGCGGCTATGGCACAAGGCGCAACTTCCGTCGCAGTCGGTAATAAATCTATGGCAGGCGGCATGAACAGTATCGCTATCGGTAACGAGGCGAAAGCATCCAAAGACAACCAAGTCGTGTTAGGTAACGCTGGACAAGTGCAGTCTAGTACCGCAGCACAATCAGGTACGGTCAGAATCGTTACGATCGATGACAACGGCACTTTGGGTACTATGATGGTTGACTACTATAAGTCAGCTAAATAATAGTCTATTAGAACCTAGTTTCTAACGCTGCTGCAGATGTAATTAGCTACACTCAATAAAAAAGACCTCGCGATTGTGAGGTCTTTTTCGGTTGGTATGTTTGGTTTGCTTGATGGTATGTTGAAGTGCTGCGCTAGATTTTGTAGTTATCAAAGTTATTATAAAATTGGAGCTAATCCTGCCATTAGAGATTATCTCATGGCTAAAACGTACCTTAAAACTCATATCATATAGTGACGAATTTTAAATAATCATAAGTGGTTGATTACTACTCTGAATACCTGATAACTCATCAATACTCTTAACTAACTTTGCTGCATTTTCAGCAATAGCTTTTTTAAACTCTGGATAACTTGCAACATGTTGGGGAATGGATAGCTTAAATTTGTGGATACTGCCACCAAAACCATTAAGCAATCCCATATTTAGCGCCAAGTCATCCTCTTCTGTAGGGGCAATATAACCTCCGATATCTGCTTTATACAAAAACAAGTATGACAGGACTTGATTAAGGTCATCTCTATCGATTTTATTATCTTTCATACGCTTATATTTAGCGTCTAAAATAATACGATTGTCTTTCACAAAGTCAGGATAACGACGGACGTTATTACCTGAAAATTTTTGAGCATAGACCTTGATACCACCTTGTCGGTTATTATTAGTGGGATGGTCATATCCGATAGGACGTAGTAGTGTGTTGAGGTACTCCTCCCATAACCACGCTCCATCAAACAAAATGCCGTGAGCCTTATCATCATTGTTAGCGTATTTCAAACCTTCATAACGTAAAATTTGCAGACAGATTTTTTGCAGGCCACTGTATTCCGTAAAGTAAGGATGTACAAAAGGCTTACGGTTAGTATTGATAATAGTATGCCGGTCACGTACATGATATGACGGAGTATGTTGGACAATCAGATTGACGAAATCAAGTGTTTCGCTGTCGCTATGCAACACATCTCTCAGATTGGGTTTTTGTTTGATAAACTCTATGGCGTGACGAATAAGCTGGGAAATTGGATTATCAAAACTATGCTCACGCACACTGTAGGCAACATTGCCTCGAAACGGCAGATTCTGTCGCAGATGGGCTTTGACATCGATAGCCCCTTTGAGACTACTGTCGTTATAGCTTTGCTTTTGATACTCTTTATACAGGCCTTGTGAGAGCGCTTTTTTAAGAAAATGAGGAAATAAATATACTAAAAAATCAAATAGGTTGGTTTGATTTCTACTGTGCTTTAAATCAAACAGGTTAATACACAATACTTTTTGCAGCATATAATGTAGAAAATAATCTTCTTCAATAGCCTCTTCTTGATTGGCTTGGTCATCACTATCTACAACAGATGCCCGAGCAAAACGGGACTGGATTTTCAACTGTGTATCTTTTACACCAATAAAGCCCATGACATTGCCTGTCTCTAAAACGGTCTGAGACTCACTAACATTTAATTCAAAGATTGGCTTACTGGCAATATCATCTTCGTTATCTTCAAAATGTGTGGGGAAAATCAATAAATTGGGGTGTGCGGTCACTAGCTCGCCAATATTTTTACTAGCGAGTAGTGATAAATCATCTATAATTTTATTAACGTTTGGCTCATTAGAGCCTAAAATTAATGAGGTATTATCCGTCGTTACGATCATCATCAAACCCTAACTGTAGATTATAGGCATCTTTTAATCCTTGAATCTGTTGCTCAGCATTAGGATAACCACGCAGATATTCAAAAAGTAGCGACTCTAAATGATATGTCCATAACTTATCAAAATCGCCATCATAGTTGGCAAGCTTTAGGAAGTAAGATGGGCCAACGTGATAAGCCGAATTCAATCCTTGCACAGATTCGATAGCCTTGTTTAAATCCATTAGGCGTTGTTTAGCTTCCTCTGCCCAATCATCAATTTGACCTTCCCACATAGATAGTCGATCTGCTGATTTTATTTCTTTCCATGCGAAACGGCGGCGCATAGCAAAATCAAAAGACTCAACACTGCGATCGATATCATTCATAGTGCCGATGATATAGACGTTATCTGGTATATAAAAACCTTCTTTAAATACATCTTCATCTGTTTGCAAATTGGCATACTGAGTAGTGACTCTACCACTCTCCCCTCGATAGCCAGGGTCAATAGAGAAGAACAGCTCACCCAATACTTTAGAGATTTCAGCACGATTAATCTCATCCAAGATAATAATGAATTTTTTGCTTTTATCGCCCGTATCAGACATTCTGAGGTCATAACTTTCTTCGATATAATCGCATACTGAAGTTAAATACGGTTTCCAGCGTAATGATTTACCTGTTTCTAAATAATTTTGTATTAAAGGCTTGGTTAAAGTGATTTGCCGCTGTGTTTCGCTCGAAAGAACTGCTGTGATATTTTCGCGTGAATTGACAATAATACTAAATGGACTTTCGCGACTTGGCGTTGTCAGGTCTGTAGAGCTTTCGGATATATCATCTATAAACCTTTGGTAAACTTCTTCAAAATTACTTAACTGTTGATTATTCTGATATTTTAGGGCTTCTTTACAGAACTTCTTAAAGCTTCCATCTCGTAGCTCAAAACCAACTTCTCCGTTTACATTTTGAATAGGACGTAAGCCTTCTACAAAGTCAGTATAGTCATAAGATGGATGAAACTGAATGAGTTCATATTTTGCACCCCATTCCTCAGCCAACGTTTTAGCTAAATAGGTTTTACCTGTTCCTGGTGCACCTGTAAGTATAAGATTTTTATTAGCAAGTAATAGCTCGCTAATTTCTTTAAGTAGCGGGTGAGTTATTGACTGCTGTGTTTTTTGAGTGGCTATTTTTCCGTTCAAATTTAGCTTGTTGGCAAACTCAAAAACGTTTTTATATGCGTTAAACAAATCTCCCTTCAAGTCACTTATGATGCTGTAATAGTCAATTAAAGACAATTGCTGTGCATCGTCTAATTCTATAATTCGACCGAATAAGTAGTGCTCATCTTCAACAGGATTTTGGAAGTCAGCATCGCTTGTACTCAATGCAAAATTTCTATCGGTAAGCTTTGTTATTTCATCACTGTTTTTCAAAGCTATAAAAGCATCCATATAAGGTTTGATATATTCTATCGGTGTCTTTTCATCTTTAAATCTGACGTACAGCGTATTAAATCCCAGTCCATAACCAATCTTATTGTTTGATAAGTAAATATGATACTGAACTTCGGTGCCTGCTCCTTCATTGATCGCCCATTGTCTATCTTCACTATCATATTTAAACAATAATTGTGAGTTAGTGATCTTTTGATTACCTACCAGCTCTTTTCTAGCTATGAGAAAGTCTTTTTTAAAACTACCAATGTCTTTGTTTATAAGACTGACTAAATGACCAATACTATCTATTTTGATAGCATTGGCATTGATATAGTCGAGTTCCATCATTGCTTCAACTAACTCATTTCGTAGTGTCCATTCAAACAAGTTACCCGCTACCTTCTTACCGAGCATTGTAACTAGCCAGTAGGTCTTATCACCCTCCTCAGTAGTTATTTCAAACCTATTTAAATGCTCTTGAACAGCCCTACTAAACCCAGTGATAAACCCACTGATTGAGAAAGGAGAGGTATTATATTTCTCAGCTAAATATTTACAGGTCGCCTTGTGCTCAGGTTCTAAAAAGAAGATGCTCAGCACATATTTATAGTTATTGGTCATAAAATTATCGTTAGATAATATCTCTAACCATTCATACTTAGTGACTTGCGATTTAGAATTATAATCATCACTTCTAACGACGACCTGCTCCATATTTATTCCTATAAATTAATAATTTTTTAGTATTTTTCCTAAAACTAACGCCCCTTAAACTCCGCCTCACGTCTCTCAACCATCGCCATCACACCTTCTTTGGCATCTTCTGAATGAAAGAGCGGCGGTAGATAGCTATGGATATTGGCCAATGCCGTTGCTGCACCATTTCGACTGGCATCTTGTGCTGACGACAATGCGCCTCTCACACCCAAAGGGGCGGCTTTACAGACCTCTTGGGCTAGCGTCAATGCACGATCGTATTCAGAACCATTTGCTACCACTTCGCTGACCAAATTCAGCCTATCGGCCGTTTGCGCATCGAATGCTTTACCAGTGAGTAGATACGGCATGGCTTTTTGCCAGCCAGCAGCGGCGACAAAGCGTACCGTTGCGCCACCAAATGGCATAATGCCGCGCTGGACTTCCATTTGTGCAAAGTTACAGTTATCACTAGCGATGACCACGTCGCTATTTAGCATCAGCTCGATAGCCACAGTGAAGCAAGTACCTTTTACCGCGACGACCACTGGTTTGGTGCGCAGTTTTCCACTGATACCCCATGGGTCGATTTGATCATCATTAAACTCAAACACGCCATCGTTTAGCTTGTCTTGCAGCTCTACCAAATCTAGCCCAGCAGTGAAGTGATCACCATGGGCAAATATCAGCGCACAGCGTAAGTTATCGTCCGCCTCGTAGCGAGTCATGGCGTCAGACAGTTGGGCAATCATATGACTGTCAAAGGCGTTGCGTTTATTGGCACGGTTTAGCCCGACAAGGCAAACATGGCCTTGGGTGTTATAAGTGATGCGGTTTTCTGTGGCGTTACTATCCGTAGTCATGGTTCCATCCTTGTTAAAGTAATTATTGGAATATAATGAGTGGTTATATAGTCGAATCTCGATACTTTATCGGTAGAGATTGAGTCATAAGTCACCTTTAATATAGACACCCTCGTTCTATAACACAAGCCATAGAGATGACTCGCATAGTGCAAAAATCGATAAAAGTTGACCTCATTTACGATAAGTGCAACTATGTTGCAGGTCTAAATATGGTTCAGAGTATTTTATGGAATTTTGGCACGGTTTTTTGCTTATCACTAGCGTACATCTATTGGCTGCGGCCTCACCTGGCCCTGATTTTGTCTTAGTCTCGCAGCAGACATTAGCAAAAGGTCGACGCACAGGTTTGATTTGTAGTCTCGGTATTACCTTAGGTCTTGCCGTCCATATTATCTATTCTGTCTTAGGACTGGCGACTGTCATTGCTCATTCACAGCCATTATTGACTACTATCAAATGGTTGGGTGGCGGCTATCTGATTTATTTAGGTTGGCAAGGTATCCAAGCCAAGCCTAAAAAACCAGCAGATTTAGAAACAGCTCATCTTTTAGAAAAAACACATGCTTTAGAAAAAGCAGATTCACAAGTAGGTTCAAGCACTCACACTTCGCAAGATGCGCTTACTAGCCAGACCCCACCTACAACCAAAGAAACCACTATCGAAAAATCATCTAGCAATAGCGAATCTACCTTTGCTACGTTGCGTCGCGGATTCCTTTGTAATGTCTTTAATCCAAAAGCGCCTGTCTATTTTGTAGCTATCTTTACTCTTGTATTGTCGCCTGACATACCGCTTTGGCAATTGGCTATCTATGGCGTATGGATGATGGTGTTGCAGATGGCATGGTTTAGTACGGTCGTCATGCTACTCTCTATCCCTGCGGTACATCGACGCTTCCAAAGATTTGAGCATTGGATCGACCGTGTATTGGGTACTGCGATGATCGTATTAGGGCTTAACTTGATATTACGTCACCGATAAGCGACCGATAAAGCGCGGATAAACAATTAGCAACCTGCGAAATCTGCTACACTGGTTACTTATATCCATATATCGTAGCCTGACATTATGACAAGTAAGCCCATGACCCGTAACCCTGCAAATAGTAAACACAGAAATAGATCTCCTGCGACCGCGAAAAAACTCGGTCAGCTGCACCCACGCAACCCGCACCAAGGTCGTTATGACTTTGCAGTACTGACTCGCGCCTTACCAGAGCTTGCTGACCACACCATTACCAACCCTAAAGGTGAGTCGACGATTAACTTCTCGGATCATCAGGCTGTTCGCGTGCTAAATAAAGCACTGTTGGCGAACTATTACGGGGTTAAATTTTGGGACATTCCTGAAGGTTATCTATGTCCGCCTATTCCTGGACGTGCCGATTATATTCACTATATCGCGGATTTACTGGCGCAAACCACTCACGTAAACGCCGATAACACACCGCCAACGGGTAAAGAAATTCACGCCCTTGATATCGGTACTGGTGCCAGTGCTATCTACCCTATCGTTGGTAGTCAAAGCTATGGCTGGCGCTTTACAGCAAGTGACATTGACCCTATCTCAGTCAACACCGCAGCGCTGATTTGTGAAGCTAATCCAAAACTAAAGAGTGCGGTCAAAGTAAAGCTGCAGCCTGAGCCTAAGTTTATCTTTAAAAACATCATTGGTCGTCAAGATTATTTTGATGTCGTGGTTTGTAACCCTCCGTTTCATGCTTCATTAGAAGAAGCGATGGAAGCCAATAGCCGTAAGCAGCATAATTTGCAGCGCCATCGTGGTAAAAATGAAAGCGAGCAAATCAGCCGTAGCTCAACCAAATCAGGCAACGCTGCGCAAAACCTGAACTTTGGCGGTCAGCACAAAGAGCTATGGAGTGAAGGTGGCGAAATTGCGTTCTTGACCAAAATGGCAAAAGAAAGCCAGAGCTTTGCAGAACACGTTGGTTGGTTCACAACCTTAGTATCAAAATCTGAAAACGTTAAGCCATTGCAATTGTTATTAAAGCAGCTAAACGTCGCTCAAATGCGTATCATCGAGATGAGCCAAGGTCAGAAAAGCACTCGCGTACTAGCTTGGCGCTTTGACACTGACGAAGAGTAATCATCAAGCAAAATTACTAACTCGAGTTTCACGTGAAACAAAAAAGCACCACTTTGATATTCAAAGCGGTGCTTTTGTATAAATACTCAGTAAGAATCTAAATAAATTAGCTAAAAAACATCACTTTTAGACCAATTGCAATAAGCACGATACCGCCCAATGCTTCAGCTTTATCCTCTAGCCATGTGCCTGAGCGACGTCCCAAATAGACCCCGATCCAGCCAAATATAGCAGTTACTACAGCGATAATTAAGCAAGCTAACCACGCATTCAGTGCCAATAAATTCAGCGTAAACCCTGCCGCCATTGCATCAATACTAGTTGCAACCGCTAACGTAAACATAGTGCGGTGATTGATATGTCCATGCTTACTCGTGGCTGTTACTGTATCACCATCAGTGTTAATAGCATCATCATTGACGTCCAGATCATCACTGTCAGTATCTGACTCATCAGCAGTAAACACTTCATAAAGCATTTTCCCACCTAGAGCAATCAATATAGTACCGCCAATCCAAGGTGCAGCAGCGGCCAGCCAACCCAACATTGCCGCACCTAATAAGTATCCAATAAGAGGCATTATCCCCTGAGCGATACCAAAGTAAAGCGCAGCATAAATAGCCAAGCGCAGTACATATTGATGACTATATTTTTGAGCCTTAGCACCCAACCCTATCGACACTGCAAACGCATCCATCGCTAAAGCAATAGCGAGTAAAATTACTTCAACCATTTGATTCCCACAAATTATAATTATTAAATAATAGCAACGTTAAAAAATGAGTTTCACGTGAAACAAAAATACCGCCTTGAATATTAAAGCGGTATTTTTATAAATTGTCAGTAACCAATTTTAAATTTAGATATCTAAGTTCGATACTGTTAGCGCATTCTCTTCAATAAAGATACGACGCGGCTCAACGTGATCACCCATTAAACAGGTAAACATATGGTCAGCAGCGATAGCATCTTCGATCGTAACGCGTAGCATACGACGGTTTTCAGGATCCATCGTTGTATCCCACAGCTGGTCGGCGTTCATCTCACCTAGCCCTTTGTAACGCTGGATAGCTAAACCACGACGCGCATCCAGCATCATTTGTTGCCATAGGTAATCGAAGTCGCGTACTGGGATGTCTTTAGTCGTCCCCGCAGACGCTTCACGGCGGATAAAGGCATCGCTCTCAAGCAACGTATTCCATTCGCTTGATAAACGTAGCAACTTGCTATACTCACCCGAGTTGATAAAGCTAGCATCTAGCAGATAATGGTGTGCCAGTTGATGCACGTATACTGTGACGCGTGGTAGCCACTGTGCCTTGGTAGATAAAGCCTCACTATCTGAAGCTTCGCCTTCTTCAGTTCCTACTACTGGCGTCATACCCAATAAATCTGCTGCGGCTGCATCCATATTCTTTGGCTGCGGCGCATGGATATTAACCAATTCAATCTCAGGATTTAGATCGCTACCGAAGTGATCAAGCTTAGTCTGCATCGCTGTTTTCCAATCCTGCATGGCAGACTCATCATAAGTCATGTCAGTGCTAAGTTTTGGCGTATGCGTCAATGCGTCCAAAATTACCGCTGGGAAGCGAATCTGCAAACGCGCTTTGATCAACTGCGTTTGGTTATAGTCATTGAGTAATGTCTCAAGCGCTTGACCAGTAATCGCAGGCGCATCAGCACTGATATGCAGCTTAGTATTGTCAATTGTTGAAGACAATAGATACGCTTTAAGCGCTTCGTCATCTTTTAGGTATAACTCTTGACGACCTTTTTTCACTTTGTATAGCGGTGGCTGAGCAATATATACATAACCACGCTCGATCAACTCAGGTGTTTGACGGAAGAAGAACGTCAATAGCAACGTACGAATGTGCGATCCATCAACATCGGCATCGGTCATGATGATGATTTTGTGATAGCGTACTTTATCAGGGTTATATTCATCAGGACCAATACCGCAACCAAGCGCGGTAATCAAGTTACCTACCTCAGCAGATGATAGCATCTTATCAAAACGAGCACGCTCGACGTTCAGAATCTTACCTTTTAGTGGCAAGATTGCTTGTGTTTTACGACTACGACCTTGTTTAGCTGAGCCACCTGCAGAGTCACCCTCCACAATGTATAGTTCAGATAATACTGGATCTTTTTCTTGGCAATCAGCCAACTTACCAGGCAGACCTGCAATATCCAAAGTGGTCTTGCGACGTGTCATTTCACGTGCTTTACGAGCCGCATCACGTGCACGCGCTGCTTCCATAATTTTATTAGCAATGGCTTTACCAGCACTTGGATTTTCTAATAGATAATCGTTAAATTTATCGTGCATCGCAGATTCGACAGCAGATTTTACTTCGCTTGATACTAGCTTATCTTTCGTCTGGCTTGAGAACTTTGGATCTGGTACTTTAACAGAGACGATTGCAGTCAACCCTTCACGAGCGTCATCACCAGTTGCAGCTACTTTTTCCTTCTTAAACAAGTTCTCGCGATCCATATAGCTATTTAAGCCACGTGTCAGTGCTGATCTGAAACCTGATAAGTGAGTACCGCCATCTTTTTGCGGAATATTGTTAGTGAAGCACAATACTTTTTCGTTATACGTATCTGTCCACTGTAGCGCGACTTCTACGCTAATACCATCATCTTGCTGACTGGTAAAATGAAAGACTTCATTGATACCGTCTTTACCAGCATTAATGTAGCTAACAAACTCTAGCAAGCCACCTTTATGCTCAAACTCGTGACGCTTATCAATACGCTCATCAGTCAAAACAATACGCACACCAGAGTTCAAAAATGATAGCTCACGTAAGCGTTTTGCTAAGATATCGTACTCAAAGATCGTACCGGTAAACACATCACTACTAGGATAAAAGCGGATTTGGGTACCTGTCTGATCGGTTGCTTCCATCTGTTGGATATCGCTATCAGGTACGCCATCAGTATAAGTCTGATGGTAGTGATAGCCTTCGCGCCAGATATTCATCTCAAGTTTTTGAGACAGAGCGTTAACTACTGATACCCCCACACCGTGCAAGCCACCTGACACTTTATAGCTATTGTCATCGAACTTACCACCTGCATGCAAGACCGTCATAATAACCTGCGCCGCTGATACACCCTCTTCTGGATGAATATCAACAGGCACACCGCGACCGTTATCCATCACACTGACAGATTCATCTTCGTGAATAACGATATCAATCTGATCACAGTGACCAGCAAGCGCCTCATCGATAGAGTTATCCACTACCTCAAAGACCATATGATGCAAGCCTGTGCCATCATCGGTATCGCCGATATACATACCAGGACGCACACGTACGGCCTCTAACCCACGCAATACGCGAATATCTTTAGAACTATAATCAGAAGGCAATATTTCTGAAACTACAGTAGGCACGGTGGCTTCAGTAGCACTGTCGTCTATCAATTGCTCGTGGTCAATAGGTAATGAATCACTCATGTACATTCCTTAATCTAGCCATAATCAGCCATTTACGATTAGCGCACTTATAAAAAGTCCGCTACATAGTAGCATCTTAAAATTAACGTCTATTATTCATAATCTAGAGTGCATATGAGCAGCTAAACCACTAACCACCGTTAGCCTCAAAAAAGGCTGCACAGAGATAAAATTAGTAAATTACTTATTAGTAATAGTCTTTGTTTTTCTAGCCATTGTTAAAACTATTGAAATAAATAAAATACATAATTATCAAATACTTATAGATAATTGAAAAATAGAAATCTTTTCTATGATGCTATCAAATAAATTGCTGAGCACAGGACGAAAATAAAGGGTTATTTTAACATTTTTTTGCTTCTAAGTCACTGTTTACTGAGAGTTTTACGGTCAGTGGAAGGTTGTCTTAACTTAGTAACGGTTAGGACAAATAGTAGTCGCTAGTGTACTGATTAATGAGAGGTGAAAGTAGATAGGTAATCATAAAAAGTATAAGCAGAAGAATGAAATATTAGTTAGTAACTAAGATTTTTCCTTGTTTCACGTGAAACGTATTTGGTTGTGACCAAAGTTCATTAACTAAAGGTAAAATATCATCTGTCAGACTGGTCATGAATACTTGGCAAGGGAGTTTAGCTAGGGTCGATAGCAGTATTCCTATAGCTCTATCATCCAATTCTGCAGTGATATCATCTAAGAGCACAACAGGTGTCGCTCTCGATGATAAATCATCCTTGATTGAGTCACTGCGCTCTCCATCGTTTAGCAACAGTGGTAGTTGCGATAAGCGCAGTGCAGTAATGAGCAGTTTCTTTTCACCGCGAGACAATACGTTTGCTGCCTGCTCTTTTAAAGTCGGTAATTTGGTTTGAACACCATGTGCTGAATCCGCTTTTCTGGCATCTGTCGTTTGATCGTTTACAGACTCATTAGAATGCCAATGCACATGAATATCAGCACGATGATTGCCTATACGAGTATACCCCAATTGCAAATCCTGCTCTAACCGCTCATTAAGCTGCACATCTAGCGCGACACTGGTGTCATAACCAGCGTTATAGCTCAGGCTCAGTTGCTCAGCGTAAGAAGGCAATAGCTGTACGATACTCTTGGCAAAATAAGGCTGCCATTCAGTAAATACTTGCTCGCGATAATGATGAATCAAAGCAGCATGGTTACTCAACCCTTTATCCCATGATTTCAGCTCAGAAAGCTGTACTTGTGTTAAATGACGAGTGCTCTTTAGCAAGCTATTGCGCTGTTTCAGTAGGCGTTGATAAGCCATCCATTGTGGATGAAACCCTTGTTTCATGTGAAACACTAACCAATCTAGCAGCTGTCGACGGCTCGCACTTCCCTGCTCCAACATATCCATTGTCGATGGATCTATCAGCAACGTGGGTAGCTGCTCTGTTAAAACACTTTGGTTGTAAACAGTGGTTTGATTGAGGCGTAAGATGGTCGTAGCATCTGCTTGCTTTTGAATAGCTAAAGTACGACTATCATTGAGCTTAGCATGAACAGTTGTATTATTCTGATGATGCTGGATATAACGTTTGGGCTGGTAATGGCGAAAACTCTTACCTCTTGATAACAAGAATATTGCTTCGAGCAACGAGGTTTTACCACTACCATTTGCACCGATAATGATGTTGCAAGCAGCAGGCTCTAAACTAATTTGAGTAAGGTTTCTAAGATGGGATATTTGTAGACGTTCAATCATGGTATCGATAGCCGCCCATTAAAGCCTGCTAATCTAACAAGCAAAAGTTCATTAAAAATCAATATTTAGTACTAAAAACAAAGCTCTTTAAAACGTACTATTTCTATTCAATTTTTTTGTTTCTAAAGAAAAACGCATTATATACGCATTGGCATAATGACATACTGATGGAACTCATCATTGAGTTGATTGACCAATACAGAGGCATTCGATTGGCTCATATGCATTTGTAAATCGCCTTGGATGACACCTAATACATCTTGCAGATAAGCAGCATTAAACGACAGCTCCATCGGCTCGCCTTGATACTTAGCTTGTATCATCTCGACTGCTTCATCCTGCTCAGCATTATTAGCACGTACTTCGACCATGCCATCGCTAGCAAAATTAAAGACCACACCACGAGATTTCTCATTACTCAAAATGGCAACGCGGCGTAATACATCGGTCATTTTTTCTTGACTGAATAAAGCCAATTTATCAGTATTGCTCGGCATCACACGGCGATAATCAGGGAACTTGCCATCAATCAAACGCGCGGTAAATGTCACCATTAGATCTTGACTAACCTGCCCTGCACTATCTACATCACCAAATGGCAAACTTACTTGTAAAAACTCTCGGCCAAAACTTAGGGTAACTGCGTTGTCCTGATCACCCAGCATTTTACCAAGCTCAGAAGCTAAACGCTCAAGTTCGATCACTGCCTTACGTGGCAAGATAGCTTGCATATTGATATCTGCACTTACATTGATCACACTACGGGCTAATGCCAGTCTATGACCATCTGTTGCTACCGTTGTCAGTTGCTGCTGTGAAACATCAAACAACATACCTGTTAAATAATAGCGTACATCTTGAATTGCCATCGCAAACTGCGTTTTATGAATCAAATCTGTCAGACGATTACGGCTAATGGTCAGAGGTGTGATATTTTCAGGGTTACCCAAGCTAGGATAGTCTTCGCTTGGTAGTGTCCCTAATGTAAAACGACTCTTACCACTAGTTAACAAGCAACGCTCATTTACCTGAGTTGCTAGATTAACTTGCGCCTGCGCTGGTAGCGATTTACAAATATCTTTTAGCTTGGTTGCAGGAAGCGTCGTTGTACCTGGTTCAACACAAGCACCAGCAGGCAATTTCAATGTCGATGTCAGCTCTACCTCTAAATCTGACGCTGTTAAGATAAGCTCAGAGTCTGATAACTGTAGCTTGATATTACCCAATATAACCATATTGTGGCGTTTATCAGCGGCTTTAGCGATCAAGTTGATAGCTTTTAGTAACGATTCTCGATTGATCGATAATTGCATGCTTAGTTACTCTTATTTGAATGATTCTTTTATAAAAATTTGTCGTAATGACTCAATAATACCTTGTCTGCTGACGATAATCTACAGAGCATCTGTGCACTTGTATTTTCAATATTATAAACCATCTGTATCCACTAGAATACAACGATATCTGTCGCTTCTATCCTGCCTGTAACATTAGAGCTAGGGTTTTATAATCCTTATCAAATGCAGGATCTGCTGCTCTTAACTCATTTACTTTATCGCAAGCATGCATCACCGTCGTATGGTCGCGTCCACCGAATGACTGACCAATTTCAGGGAAGCTATCGCCTGTTAATTCACGCGACAAAGCCATCGCTATTTGACGTGGTCTTGCAATACTACGCGTACGTTTGCGCCCCATAATATCTTTGACCGTGACATCATAGTACTCAGCAACTATCTTACGGATGTTATCCATATTCACTGCTTGCACACGCATCGCAACGATGTCTTTAAGCGCATATTGCACCATTTCAAGAGTAATCTGTGCCCCTGTTAAGTTAGCATTGGCAAACACCTGATTTAGGGCACCTTCTAAACGTCTGACATTAGACACCACATTTTGCGCAATGAATAGCGCACATTCCTTTGGTAACACCATTCCGTAGGAGGCTGCTTTTTTCTGCAGAATTTGTACTCGAGTATCAATCTCAGGAGGATCAACAGCGACTGTTAATCCCCAAGAAAACCGTGATCTAAATCGTTCATCAAATTCCGTCATTTGGGAAGGATGTCGATCAGAGGCTAAAATCAACTGTTTATCACCACTAGTAAAATCTGCAAATAATGTTAGAAACTCATTACTGCTTTTAGTCTTTCCTGCCAATACATGAATATCATCTACAATTAATAAATCTACTTTTTTTATTTTCTTTTTAAAATCTTCTATTTTATTATTTCTTAATGAATAAACTAATTGATTAATAAATTTTTCAGAAGTGAAATAATAAAAACTTTGATTATTTTTTAAATAGCGATGAGCTACAGAATGCATTAAATGCGTTTTTCCCAATCCAGAAGGGCCGTATATAAATAAGGGATTGTGACGATTTTTTGATTGGCGCTTACTAAGCTCATAACAAGCCTTGTAAGCCAAGTTATTGGACTTACCTGTAACAAAGGTTTCAAAAGTAAATTCGGGGTTCAGATAGCTTAATGATTTTGTATCAGCAGACTCAATTGGCTCATTATGACGCATGTTCGCATCTATATCTGCTTTGGCGTTGTTATGATGAATAGATTCAAATTTATGTTCGGATGGGGTAGGGGAGACCTCGTCTTCTACAAACAAAGAACCTGATTGACTGTTATCTTCTACATTGCGGCCAGCATTATCAACACGTACGACGACCTCTTCAATACTACCTTGGCTGTGTTTGGTCACCAATTGATGAATATCTTGAAGATGATTCTTCTTGATATACGTCACAAAATAATCGTTGGGAGCAAGAATAATCAAAGTTTGCGCTTCTTGATGAGCTGATAGAGGTCTCAGCCACATAGTAAACACGTTGTCTTTGACGTTATAACGCAAATCGTTTAGACATTTATCCCAAATATTTGCTGTGTCTATCATGAAAAGTACTGACCTTGTAATCTGAAATAATAGTTATTTTTTAGCAATATAACTTGCTATCTAAGCCTCGATATTACACGTAACAACTAACCAAAGAGTTCGTACTAACACCCTATACGAAGGTATATATCAAGTAGCGCCTAATTTAACACAGATACCCTGTGGATAAAACCTTGTTTTTTGTGGATAAGACTGTGGACAATTTTGTGTATAACTTTCATGAGCTAGTTATCCATATTTAACCCACAGTTTATCCACAGGCTTACCCATAGCCTAGTAAATTGATAATAAAAAGGAAACCAGACTTAACCACAGATAATCATGGTCCCAATAATAACAATACTATAT
>NZ_CAJHAL010000044.1:0-17416 GCF_904846365.1 Psychrobacter nivimaris | reverse complement strand
AAGTGATTTATACCACCAATGCGATAGAGTCGCTAAACAGTGTGATTCGGACGGCAGTGAATAAGCGTAAGGTCTTCCCGTCTGATCAGGCAGCATTCAAAGTGGTGTACTTAGCCACCCAGCAGGCATCCAAAAAGTGGTCGATGCCAATCCGTAACTGGACGTCTGCTTTGAATCGCTTTATGATTATGTTTGATGATCGTATAAGCAGGCATTTAATCTAAATGGCAGTTACACAGAATCTGGGATGGTCTCTCCACAGCCTTTAAAGTCTCACTAATATTATCGCCAAATAACCTATATACCTCAATACACCTGATGAAGCGTCATATCGATCTGTCTTAGCCAAGTTTTTGTCAGAGTGTTTACGTTTTTTCTGTACTACCCTTACCTCATAGCCATGAAAACTCTCACGAGAACCGACACGTATTGAGCTGCTCAAACTCAAGTATTTTTTAACATCACTTACAGCTTGCTCGCTATATGCCCTAACCTGCCAATGACTGGCATCAATAAGCTGACAACCTACTACCATAAAACTCTGTAGCATCTCCAGCTGGATCTCCTTAATACCAAAATGAATCGATGAGTTATTTAAGTTTTGTTTGTGTGCAAATATCTTAATAAACATTTTCAACTTCTCAGGATCCTTTATAGACATCTGATATGCTCTATCTAATGCTCTAATTATTACTTCCTGATTCTTACTACCTTTAGGCCTACCTAGTAATAGCCTGTCATCGTCGAACAGCTCACTAGCGCGCAGATATAAACATTTAGATTCATTTAGACTTACACCATGTCTAATAGCAGCTTCAGGCAACAGCTGAACTCGAGAGTTTTCTTTTAACTCTTGTAGCTCCTCTAGAAAACCTATTACGTCCGCATATTTAGGATGAATGAAAATTGAATTTATATTTGACTCATTAAATCCATTCAAGTTACCGTTTAACAGTTGCTGGCTAGCATTGATATTAGGTTCATCTGCATTCTTAAATAATGGTGTTTTATTAACAGCTGTTTTTTTAAGAAAATATTTTCTTATCTTATTTAACTTTACAGTCTTTGTCGTTGCATCATAAGCAGTTTTGTCTTGCCTATAAATGATTGAGTAATCTAACCCTGTTATTAGCTCTAAAACTGTTATAGGTAGCTCCAAGCAAGCATTACTCAGCCGCTCCCCTGCCAGCAGATGAGCAGTATGAATATAGTGCTCGAAGGTTGTGTCGCACGTTAAATGTCCTGAAAGGCTGGCCAACCCAAACCAAGAGCCCTGCTTTTTATGATAGCCCAGGATACCTTTTATGACTTTTTCGCACTGCTCATTATCATAATCAGTCATCACCTGTGCTAATGGTGAATTACTTAGTACTAATGCCAGCTGACTAATAGCAGTATGCCTAAAGCTGTGAAATGTGAAGTCATGCTCCCCTAGCAATTTATCCCAAATCAGCTTCATGAGATTTCTAAAGAATATACTAGGTAACGGCTGATCGCCTGAACCTTGAGAAAATAAGTAATGACGCTTCAGTCTTTTCTGCTGACGATATAACTGAGTAAATTGTTCTAGCTCGTCTTTTTTAAGCAGGCAGTTAATTGGTATAAGGCGGCTTGCACTGCTACTTTTCAATCTCCGATAGCGATTTGGTCTTAACCATATTTGCGGCTGCTCTATTCGTTGTCCATGCTCATCAATATAGATATCAGCTATATCACGAACTTTAACACCGATAAGTTCTTTGATACGCATTCCTGTTCGATACGCAAGACTTAAGACTACTAAGCAAAGGTTTTTCTGTTCATCATCTAAATCCGAGGTGACCAAATACTCTTTCATCGCATGATAGATCCGAGGTGATATCATGTTCGCATTTACCACTTGGCGTTTATTACCCCACGGAAAATACACAAACGGCGCATTATAGTACGCTCTCTGATAATCATGGAAAGCTCGTAGTCTGCCGTAAGTAAATTTTTGCGTATCTTTGAGCTTATCCAGATATGAAACTTTGTTTTTCTTTACGTGCTCATTCTTTAAGCCATTGAGACTACCTTTACTTAACACATCGTCTGTACAGCCAACTAAGTCATCATCCGCATCTAGATTGTCTTCGCCAAAGCCTGAGTCTTTGTTCAAAATAGACTGCTTTCTTCCATCCTTAATCTTACTTTGAATGATCTCCTCATATACAGCTTCAAAGTCCTCACCAGACCATTCATCAAGATTCTCATCCATTGTTAGCATCAGCCAATCCCGACCAATACATCCCAGATATTTGCTGATGGTATTTAACCTGTTATTGCTATCATTCAATAAGCTCTTTACCCATCCTAAAAGACGCATGCCGTTGGGTTGGGTTAACTCCTGCTGTAACAGCTCTACTTGTATAATAGCGGATGCTTTACTGCCCTTAAGTGCGTCTTGAACCTCTTTAATAAGATTCTTACCAAAGCTTGGATAAACCCTACTATTGGTACTTTTTTTGTCTGATTCTGAATAACTTGCTACAAATAACTCTTCCCAAGTGAGCGGCTGTGGGTTTGATTTAATCACCTCTTGATTATAATTAATAAGCTTATTTGTGGTTAAGCCCGTCGTTTTAATCTTGCCCTGTCTAACAATAGCCAGTGCAGTGTCTATATCGCCTCCCTTCATCTGCCGCCAATGATAGTCAGCGTATTTTATTAACTGTGATAAATGCGGTTTACTTTTATCTTTATTTTGTAGTTTTAGCTTCTTACAAATATCACTGATAATGGTTTCGAATGACTTCACATCTTCTTTTTTTAACTTTTTATTTTTTAGCGCGTATAAAAAGCAAAGTGTCATATCATCAGGTATGTACTCTACATAGCGCTGTAAGCTTGTAGTAGATACATCCTCTGAGATATGACCTTGCGTATAAGAACAACCGTAATTATCATCATCAATACTGAGCAAGATTAGCGCCAAACTCTCGCTGCTGACACCTGAACCTGGTAATTCATCAGTTGCTGGTAGCTGCAATTGATATATGTCTCGTTCGCCTATGAGCCATTGATACAGTGCTTTTAACACATCTATGTCATTCAACCCCCCATACATCACGCTACAGTAGAGCACTGACTCAATCAAATCATTGTTTGAGAACCTTCTTTTCCGTTGCCATATCTCAATCATTTGCTGGCTAGCAAGGCTTACTTGAGCACCATTTACCATCCAATCGTAAGATATTGTTAAATGATCACGCTCTGCTATAACTGGTACAACCGGCTCATCTAAATTCAATCCATGTAATTTGTTATAACTTCGAATGAACTCTAAAAATCCTTGCCTGGCTAAATAATAGGTATGTGCAGTATCAAAGCGTATCTCAAGCACGCTATCAATGGTTTGATAGTATTCAGTTAGGTCTGTTCCTGTGGGTATGTGATTGTCATCAACATACGAAGCTATCAAAACTTTTGCCTCATTTTTGATACTCACATGACTCTTGCTTTTATTTTCTTCTCTTAACTGATGGGCAACAGCATTATCCATATACATTTACCTCAACTTGTCGTAGGTTAAGCTCAACTGCAACTTTATCTAAGTCAGCGGATAACTCTTTTAGCTCATTAATGGATAATGATGACATGGGATGCATAGCCTCCTGATCTGGATGTTCATGACCATATAGGGCGCAGATTAAATGCTCAGGAGACTTATTCGTTAGTAGTGAGCGTAATTGATGTCTTAGCCAGTTATCTTGATGACTAAAAAAATTTTTTATCTGATAGCGAACCTTACTAGGTGTAATGCCGGTAAACCCTTTGGGGTTTTGGCTAAATAGCTGAATGAGTGGCTGACTAGAGTTCAAAATGTTATTTATAGGAAATTGATCATTGGGATATATAGAATTATGCATGACCGCAAATTGCTTGATATATTCAATATAATTTTGAATTGCTATGACTAAGAAATCACTAAGAGGAATAAGCCTTCCCTGCCCTTGTCCCTGACGTTCTTCTTTATCCGACACCCATAACAGCCCCTGCCTAAAATCAAACTGATTTAACAGCCCAGGCGCATGCTTTACGGGTCTAATCCCAGTCTGAATAAAGATGATGTGCCATAGCCATACACCATAAGCATTAAACTGCTCAATATAGCGATCCTGCCGTATGTTGATATTCCGCTTTAATCGACCGTTATAACTCTCAACTGCTTCAGCAAGCTCATCAAAAAACTTTTGACAGATATCAGTATTCAAAGTCATGTCACTACCGATATATTTTTTATAACGATTACTTTGTGTGTTAAATATACTAAGCTGTCGCAGCTCATTTTGGCTGTCCGCAGTACAATATTTGGTTAATAAGTATATAGCGCTGTAGTAGGTTTTCTCTAAGCTTATCGTCTCAATACTGGCGTAATACAAAGGTGAGCTATGTTTAACATCAACCCCAGTAACCATGTCGGCATGTAATGGCTTGTGGAGCTCATTCTTTATGACTGTATATAAACAAGCGTCAATATGCTGATTTGATAACACTGGTAGCTCTAGCTGAGTTTTTAAACTTGCTAGGACTTCAGAGATCTCATTGCTATCTATCAAAAACTTATTTTCAATAACCGCTTGCAGTCTAGTTGGCAAAGCTAATTTAAATTCATTATCATGGCTCTGACGATGCGGCAATAGGTGACTTCTACGATTCGAAGTTACATTAATAGTGTTACTCATAGCATAACTGTCAGCAGCCGAACCGCTCTCATGGCTCAACCACTTGCGCTGACTTTTATCCAACGCCAGCTCATGAAGCACTTCTTTGATCTTTCGGCCACTTACCATTGATAGCAATATAACGGCATAAATCTGACGCTGTTTATAACTAACAACGACAAAAAGCTGCCATAACCGAGCAAATAGCATTTGATAGCTTAGTAGACTTAGTTGACGTAGATGGGTAGGGAAATGAAACTGATTACGGCGGGCATGTCGATAGTTGTTTTTTAGCTTCCATTGTTGCAACTCTGATGATTTAGCGGTTGTCCTGGAAGGCTTAAAGTCATTGTCTAGAAGCGCAGGCGGGTCATCATCAGCAATACTTTCAGCGTCCGCCACGTTATCATTTATATGGGGTCTGCCAAATACTGTCGCTCGTAGTGGCTCATCAGCACTATCAAGGTATCGCTTATTAGTGTGTTCTTTGCTAAATTTATTGTTTTGTGAGTTGGTATAGGTTTTACCCACAAACGCTTTGTTCTCTGCAATCACTTCATAGGCAAGTCTTATTTGACCAATTTTACTAGCCAACTTTTGATTAACCACTTTGCCTGACTCTTCATCACTTCTTATCTTAGCTTCATATACGCGTAATGCTTCTAGTGCATTCCTCAGTGAAGCACGTTGAGCATGGATATCAATCAGTTTTTTAATAATCTCAGACTGTGGGTTGTTGTCCTTTAACCCCATCCTTAGACGCACACTTAGCTGACTGACTTTGGCAGAGTGCTCATCCTTACGTATAGCAATCATAATAATTATTTGCAGATATGCACTCATAAACTGCCATGCTTCATTATCACTACGTGCTTGACCATACCTCTGGTAAAACAAGACCAGCATATAAGTAACCGCCCAAGCCTCGATCTTTTTCTCTTTGACGACTTCCCTGGCAATAGCTTCACATTCAGACGATGCAAATACTGGCATATCTATCTTGGCATACTCATCAATATGTAGGTAGAAGCTTGGATTAATATAAAGAGTATTAATAATCAAGGTTTGTACTTTTATACAGTACAGTGAATCAAGCGGCACTAGATTATCTAAAACCCTCTGTAATTCGCTGTTATCAAACTGCTTTATATTCATTAGGATGCACCACTCAACCAGCTCATACTTTGAGGAATACCTAGAACTCGCTCTTCTAGTGCAAGCTTACATTGGCGATATTCATAACTACTCTGGCTAATACCTGCAAAATGGCAATACTCCCTTACAGTCAGTTGCCTAACCCCCATAAGCTGATATATCACACTTTGAGGCGCCGTACTTTTAAGCGCTTTAAACAAATCGGGATGGTGAATACCTTTCAAGAAAATTAAGTCTATAACATCCCTCCATGCGAGCTGCTGAACGTCTTTAATACTTTCAGGGATTATTAAACACGGATAATCACTATCACTCTCGAACCTTAAGACCTGATCGACTCTTTGGAAATCATTAAAGAAATAAAAATTGTTATTCCCTCCATCAACTAACCGAAGTGGTGGACGGTAAAAATTATCCAAAAACTTCATATCGATATAAGGAGTTTTAGGTCTCATTCTCTGCCAAACACCTAAAGCAGTTCTAGCATACGGATGTACATACAGATCATCCTTACTAGGGTTGGCAATTTTTTGCCTAACCTTAAGTTTATTATTTTTCATCATTTATTTATTTATCGTGAATATAATTCATGTTATCCAATAATCATTCAGGTGTCAAATGCTTTAGTATTGCGGGGATTAATATCGTAAAATAATTAGTATTATTAATCATTTAGTATTATTTTAGGCATAAAAAAACCTCTTAACACTATAGGATATATAGCTTCAAGAGGTTATCTCTTTTTCTAATTTTATTAGGTGAAGAGGTCAGAGTTGGGGTTTGATTCGATGACAGTAGCCACGCTATGTCTTTTATGTCCTGTCAAAGGGTATCATTCCGACAACGTCTCTATAGCTAAATAGATAAGTGTCGTCATTCAACTATAGAGAATACTCTAGGAGATAAAAATACTACAGCTGTAGTATTTTTGACTAAGTGTGCAATATCTTTGATTGAAGCTAAGTCTTGGATATATGCTGTATGAACAGCTCACAGATTGTCGAAAACTTAATATTCTGAAAGAATACGAGAACGAAAACACAGAACTACGCCCTTGAGGTTATATAGCGCGATGTTCGCATGCTGATTGAAACAGTAAAAAAGGCTGCTAACACTATATTATGCATAGTGTTAGCAGCCTTTTTTTTATTTAGTATTTTACTTAGATGATTTGCTGAATATCGAGGCTTGAACAGTACTTTACTTTAACCTAGTTTTAGTTAATATCTAAACAAATATACTTAGTCTCAACATACTCTTCGATACCATATTTTGAGCCCTCACGTCCCAAGCCGGATTCTTTGATACCACCAAACGGTGCCAACTCTGTCGTCAGCATGCCAGTATTGACTCCGACCATACCAACTTCGAGTGCTTCAGCAATACGCCATACACGACCAATATCTCGGCTATAGAAATAACCTGCCAAACCATATTCAGTGTGATTTGCGAGAGCAACGCCCTCTTCGTCTGTCTCAAATTTGAAGATTGGCGCAATAGGACCAAAAATTTCTTCATCTGCGACGCGCATATCGTTATTAACGTCGGTCAAAATAGTTGGCTCAAAAAAGTTGCTACTAGCCTCAACTCTTTGACCGCCACATAATACCGTTGCACCTTTACTTTTTGCATCAGCAACCAGCGCCTCTGCATTATCTGCCGCAGCCTGAGAAATCAAAGGTCCTTGTGTTATGCCAGCTTCTAAACCGTTACCGATTTTTATGGCTCGTACTTGCTCTGCTAATTTTTTGGTAAATTCCTCATAAACACCTGCCTGTACGAAAAGACGATTGGCACATACACAGGTTTGACCGCTATTGCGGTACTTACTCATCATTGCGCCTATCACAGCGGCATCTATATCTGCATCATCAAAAACGATGAAAGGTGCATTGCCTCCCAATTCTAATGACATTTTTTTGACAGTGTCAGCACACTGCTTCATTAGAATTTTCCCCACCCGAGTGGACCCAGTAAAGCTTATTTTCTTGACTAAAGCGTTTGTCGTCATCTCCTCTCCGATCGCTATCGGATCACCTGTGACTACGCTATATATACCGTCAGGAATACCCGCTTTCTGAGCCAGATAAGCCATTGCTAACGCAGAATAAGGCGTTTCCATTGCAGGCTTGACAATCATCGGGCATCCCGCTGCTAGCGCAGGACCTGCTTTTCGGCTGATCATAGAGTGCGGAAAATTCCATGGAGTAATGGCTGCAGTGACGCCAATAGGCTGTTTAATCACGACTAAACGCTTATCTGGCATGTGCCCAGGAATAAAGTCACCGTAAATACGTTTCGCTTCTTCAGCAAACCATTCTAAGTAGTCCAGCCCACTTTGTATTTCGCCTTTTGCTTCAGCAATAGGCTTGCCTTGTTCATTGGTCATTAAGACAGCCAAATCTTCCATATTTTCAGCAATCAGCGTATGCCAACGACGTAAGATGCTACTACGTTCCTTACCTGTTTTTTTCGACCAAGTTGATTGAGCGATATCTGCAGCTTCAATGGCGCGTCGAGTCTCGGTACTTCCCATCATTGGCACAGTACCAATCAATTCTCCCGTTGCAGGGTTTAGTACTTCATGGGTTGCTTTGTTATCAGCATCACACCACACGCCATTAATAAAGGCTTGTTGTCTAAACAACGCATTATTTTTTAATTGCATTTCTCACTCCAACTGTTTTTTTAGGACTACAATAATCCGCGTGTGGTCAGCACTTCACGGGCAATTCGAAAGCACTCTACACCTTGTGGTACACCGCAATAAATCGCAATAGCATGTATAGCAGCGCGTATTTCTTCAACAGAACAACCGTTATTAATTGCTCCATTTAGATGCAACTCCCATTCATGCATTTTCCCTAAAGCAGCAATCATGGTTAAATTCATTAACGAACGGGTTTTGGCATCAATCGTCTCATCGCCCCACCCAAATCCCCAGCACCATTCGGTCATGGCCTCTTGAAATGGACGGTTAAAATCATCAGCAGCTTGTAGATTTTTTTCGACGTACTCAGCACCCAAAGTGGCTTTGCGTTGAGTAAGTCCCAATTCAAATCGTTGTTTGTCCATTATTACTTCCTTTTACTGTTTATTAAGATGCAACCCCATATGGCAGGCTTCATCAATGTGTTTTCGACAAGCTTCAATTGCCGACTTACTGTCACCTTTAGCAATACTATTAACAATATCTTGCAAGTTATTAGGGCCTTTAGTGGCACGCTCTTGCGTAGACAAAGTCATAAAACGCAAACGACCAATACGTCCATTCAATCTCTCTGTCAACTCCCATGCGACCGTCATACCGGCCGTCAAAAATAAATGCTCATAAAATGAATAAGAATACCCAAGCGCCTCCACCACATCTCCTGCATGTAAGTTTTCTCGGATCTGGACTAAGTGGCTTTGTAATTTATCCACTAGTTCAGGTGTCGCCTGTTCAGCGCAGTAGCGAACTGCTTCGCTCTCTAGCATCGTACGTAAATGATAAATTTGACGAATCTCATCACTTTCTAAAACAGCAACTGAAGACCCTCCTGCAGAAAACGTCACCAAATGCTCGCTTTCTAAATGCCTTATACATTCACGTACAACAGTGCGGCTGACACCCAACTGCTCACAGATAGTGCGTTCAACCAAACGCTTACCTGGTTCAAGTTGTCCGATCATGATCGCTAAGCGTAGCTGTTCTAGTGTTGTCTCTTTCAACGTTTTTGGTTTTTCCACTTTCTCTAACATACGACCTCTAATTTGTAAGATGTAAATGCAGAGTATAACGACTGTGAATCAAAGAAAACAGTACGCTTTAATATAGTATTACGGTATACCATAATATTTTTTTTCAAAAAAAGCTAGCAATTAATTAAATACCGTATTATGGTATACCAACATTGTTAGAGATTATTCACCACTGTAGGGAACAGATAATGCTAAAACCAGAAATTAGAAAAATCGTAACTTTTGAAGAAGAAACATTCATTGAAGGATTCAAAGCTGCTGATACACCGCTTCGAATGTTTGCTGTTGCAGCGGTGATTACTAACCCATGGGCAGGACGTTATGTCGAAGACCTAAAACCTGAGATTCAAGCATTTGGTCCTGTGTTGGGTAAGCTAATGACCGATAAAATCATTGCTTTAGCTGGCGGTGCAGACAAAATACAAGCGTATGGCAAAGCGGCTGTAGTCGGACTTGATGGTGAAATCGAACACGCCTCAGGCCTGATTCACACACTACGTTTTGGCAACTTCTATCGTGAAGCTTTATCTGCCAGTAGTTATTTATCGTTTACTAACATGCGCGGCGGCGCAAACTCCCCCATTATGGTGCCGTTGATGGATAAAGATGATGTCGGTCGACGCTCACATTATCTGACCATTCAATTCGCCATTCCAGATGCCCCTCGTGATGATGAAGTAGTCATCGTCTTAGGAGGTGCATCTGGTGGCCGTCCGCATCATCGCATTGGTGATCGTTATCAAGACTTAAAAGATTTGGGCCGCAATCTAGATAATCCAGCAGCCGTATAAGGAGCAGATATTAATGAAGTGGTCACGTAAAACCTCCGATGGAATCGCTTATCACTATGGTGATAACAATGGCGGAAACATTGATAAAAAAGCCACTCCTATCGTCTTTATTCACGGTGTGGGCTTACGAGCAGAGAGCTGGAACCAGCAGTTGTCTGCATTTACTGAACACTATCGCTGTTATGCGATTGATATGCCAGGACATGGAGAGAGCGACTTATTATCGAGCCCAGTAGTCACGCTACAGGACTTTTCTGACGTACTAACAAACTTCATTAATAACGTTGTGGGCCAACCAGCCATCATTGTCGGTCATTCATTAGGTGCAATGACGGCTTTACAAACTGCGGTATCCTCTCCCAAAGTAGTACTTGGTGTCGCTGCATTGAATGCAATTTATAATCGTCCAGATGAAGCGGCTCAAGATGTACAAGCTAGAGCTGAATCACTGATAAATGACCTCAATCAAAATGTTACTGATCAACCAATAGCCAGATGGTTTGATGGCAATCCTGAATACCGCTCAGAAGCCAAGCTGTGTCAAAAATGGTTAGATAATGGTAGTCGTTTGGGATATGCACGAGCTTATCAGATGTTTGCATATTTACGTGGTATTGCAGAAGCTGACTTGCGAGCTATTACAGTGCCTGCGTTATTTCTAACAGGCGAACTGGATGTCAACTCCAAGCCCGAAATGTCATTAGCGATGGCAAGTATATTACCCAATGCTGATGCCGTTATCGTACCAGAAGCTCGTCATATGACTCAAATGACACATTCGAATATGGTTAACGCTGCATTGGCAACATTTTTTAACCAATGTGACTCACACAATATGACGCTTGCTTAATCTAAAAGCATGCCTATTTTTAAAAAGAGGTTCTCATGAAGCAACTTGATCCTAAAACTCTACGTAATGCCTTTGGCAGCTATATGACTGGCGTTACTGTCGTAACTGCCATGTCTAATGACGGTAAACCCGTCGGTTTTACTGCTAATTCCTTTACATCGGTATCACTTGATCCACCGCTCCTACTGGTATGCCCAGCAAAATCGTTGTCCAGTTTTGATGTGTTTGCTAACTGTGAGTATTTTGCTGTCAATATTCTCAGCGAAGATCAACAAGCTATATCCAATATATTCGCAGGCTCTAAAGAAGACCGTTTTAGTCAAATAGAGTGGCATAAAGATGAATACGGCAATCCAATTATAGAAGGTGCCTTGACGCATTTTTCTTGTAAAACAGACCGCAATCTCGATGCTGGTGATCATCACCTCTTGGTTGGTGAAGTACTTGATTTTTCCTCTCGTGAGGGGCATGGCTTAGGGTATGCGTCTGGAGGTTATTTTAGCTTAGCATTAGAGCGTGAAGCAGCAGAAATCAGTACGCAAGAAAAGCATGTCAATGTGGGTGTGATTATAGAGCACAATGGAAAAATCCTACTCAGTCAAAGGGATGGCAAAGCAACCTTGCCTAGTACGACTACCGATGACAATACCAATGCCGTTAGCACGATCCAACAGTTTTTAGCAGACAGTAATATTAACGCTCAGTTGGGCGCTGTCTTCTCTATTTATGAGAATACTAAAACAAATACCAATTACATTTTTTATCGAGCTACCGCTCAATCGGCTGACCCTAAAGAGCTAGGTGAATATATCTCAATCAATAATATTCCCGAACAGCATTTTGTTACACCGGCCATGAGTTCGATGATGACACGCTACGCAACTGAAAGCGAAAATGGCCTTTATGGCGTGTATGTTGGCCAAGAAGAACAAGGTCACGTCCATTAAAATTTATATCCAAATCAAATTGAACTAAAGTAAATTAAACCAAAACGCAAAGGATTTGCCTCATGAAATTTTCACTATTTTTACACATGGAACGCCTCGACGAATCACAGAGCTATCAACAACTGCATGGTGAGTTCATTGAGTTGGCGAAAATAGCCGACCAAGGCGGCATGCATGCTATTTGGACTGGTGAACACCATGGTATGGATTTTACCATCGCCCCAAACCCATTTTTAAATCTAATTGATCTATCCCATCACACCAAAAACGTACGTTTAGGTACTGGTACGGTGATTGCACCGTTTTGGCATCCGATTAAACTGGCTGGTGAAGCGGCCATGACTGACATTATCACTAACGGCCGATTGGATCTGGGTATTGCTCGCGGTGCTTATAATTTTGAGTACGAGCGCTTGATGCCTGGTATGGATGCCATGGAAGCAGGCGGTCGTATGCGTGAACTTGTCCCTGCAGTACAGCAACTATGGAAAGGTGACTACGCCCACAATGGTAAGTATACCCAATTCCCATCAACCACTTCAGCGCCAAAACCTTTACAAAAAGGTGGCGTACCCATGTGGATTGCAGCGCGCGACCCTCATAGCCACAACTTTGCGGTAGAACATGGCTGCAACGTGCAAGTCACCCCGCTATGGCAAGGCTTAACAGAAATCCAAAATTTAATGACAGCCTTTAAAAACGCCAAAGCTGAGCATGGCGAAGGTAAAAACCCGAAAATTATGCTTTTACAACATGCTTACGTTGGTAGTGATGCTAATGACGTAGCTGAAGCTGCTAAATGTATCAGCCGTTTCTACTGTTATTTTGGCGCGTGGTTCAAAAACGAACGTCCTATTCGTCAAGGACTACTTGAGCCATTAAGCGAAGAAGAAATGGCGAAAATCGACATGTATGCTCCTGAAAAAATGTTAGAGAACATGCCTATTGGCACATCTGATCAGGTCATTGAAAAACTCAAAGTATACGAAGAGCTTGGCTATGACGAGTTTGCATTTTGGATTGACTCTAGTATGACTTATGAGCAGAAACAAGCATCCTTGCGCCGTTTTATTAATAATGTCATGCCAGCATTTGCATAACCATACTTAGTTTCTAGTAGATGACAAACAGATAACCCAATAAGAAATTTGGAGAACCACTATGGCTAAACCTCATTATCAACTTTATATTAATGGCGAGTGGTGCGAAGGGAGCACTAACCAAGTCCTAGACAGCTATAATCCTGCAACGAACGAAGCATGGGCAACATTCGCCTGTGCTAGCTCTGCTGATGTCGAACGCGCTGTCGATGGTGCTAAGACTGCACTGAATAATCCTGAATGGGCAAAAATGACTGCCACCCAACGCGGTAAGTTATTGTACCGCTTAGCAGATCTGATTGAGCAAAATGCCGAAACACTAGGGGAAATTGAAACAACGGATAGTGGCAAACTGGCTCATGAAACTGTGGCTCAGACACGTTATGTCAGCGACTATTATCGTTACTTTGCAGGACTGGCTGACAAAGTAGAAGGCGCTACACTACCAATTGATAAGTCAGATATGCATGTTTTTACCACGCGTGAACCTATTGGCGTAGTGGCTGCTGTTGTGCCTTGGAATGCGCAAATGTTTTTGACAGCGACTAAGCTAGGTCCAGCGCTAGCAGCAGGCTGCACGATCATTCTAAAAGCTTCCGAGGTAGCACCTTGCCCTATGTTTGCTTTTGCTGAACTAGTAGAACAAGCAGGCTTCCCTAAAGGTGTCGTATCTATCATTACAGGTGATGCTGAAAACTGTGCCATTCCATTGACCAGTCACCCTGATGTAGACAAAATTGCATTTACTGGTGGGCCCGATGCAGCAAGGCATGTAGTTAGAAACTCTGCCAATAGCTTTGCGGTAACGAGCTTGGAGTTAGGTGGTAAATCACCCATCATCGTCTTTGAAGATGCGGACTTGGAAAGTGCGGCAAACGGTTTGATTGCTGGTAATTTTGGCGCTTCCGGTCAGTCTTGTGTGGCAGGATCTCGTGGTTTTATTCACCGTTCTATCTTGCCTGAAATTATCAAACGTGTAGAAGAAAAAGCGAAGAATATTGTCATTGGCAACCCTCTTGATACCAGTACCCACGTAGGCCCTTTATGCACTAAGGCTCAAGTAGATCGTATTAAAGATACGCTTGAGAAGGCAGTTTCACAAGGGGCGACCATTCGTTTCGGTGGCCAGCCGCCTACTGATCCTGCTTTAGCTAGCGGCAATTACTTTACGCCTACCTTAGTAGAATGTCCTAATACTGATATTGAAACACAAAGTGTGGAGATGTTTGGACCTGTCATGTCTTTAGTTGCTTTTGACACTGAAGACGAAGCTATTGCTATGGCAAATGATAGTGTCTATGGCTTAGGCTCTGGTGTCTTTACTCAAAACTTAGCTCGCGCGCACCGTGTCTCGCAACAGATTCGTTCAGGTATTTGCTGGGTAAATACCTATCGAGCTATCTCTCCTACAGCACCCTTCGGTGGTTACAACCAGTCAGGTTATGGACGTGAAGCTGGGAGCGAATCTGTACTGCAATATACTCGCACAAAAACGACATGGATCAATATCTCGGCGGAGCCGATGGCCAATCCTTTTGTTATGAGGTAACCACTCGATGCAATCCACTACATTAGTTTTAAGGAAGAAACTATGTCTATTCGTCCCCCATTGACAGAGCTAAACATAAAAACTCACGACAAAGGTTTTTATAAAGGTTTTAACCGTATTGTCACTATAACATCAAAGATTTTGGTGACAGTAATGGTTATCTGGATTTTAAGCGACATCGATCGTTCCGGTGCAATTCTAGATAGTATGAAAAACTGGTCTTACACTAACCTGAATAGTTACTATACCTATTCTGTCGCATTTTATATATTTGTTTGCCTAACCGCTATTTTATGGCCATCGTTTGGACGCACGAAACTTGGCTCCGACCCTAATGGAAAACCTGAATTTTCAAATTTTTCATGGTTTTCCATGATTTTTGGGGCAGGTATTGGTATTGGCGTACTGACCTATAGTGCTGCTGAACCTATCTGGCATTTGGCAAACAACCCTGACACTATTATGTCAAAAGAAATCATCATGTCAGCGTTGAATGCTAACGGCCTAAAACTGCCTCAAGGTGCTGACGTATTCAATTTTTATCAAGAACAAGTATCTGCCAGTACGTTAACTGCTATTGATGGCGTGGTGATACCCAAAACTGAGTCAGCACTAGATGCCGCCTTTCGCTACTCTTTTTTTCACTGGGGTATCAGTGCTTGGGCAACTTATTGCCTAGTTGGTATTTGTTTAGCGTATTTCAGTTATTCTCGTGGATTACCATTGACCATGCGCTCAGCATTAACGCCTTTGTTTGGTAGACATTTAGAAGGGTTGTTGGGGCATATCATTGATATCTCTGCCGTCATTGCCACTATATTTGGTATTGCACAAACGATTGGTATTGGCTTAAGCTCATTTGCTTCTGGGCTATACAGTATTACTGGTATTACTTGGTTGGTGACCAATACTAACAACCCTGAGCCCACCACCGGAGCATTATTACTATCGTTGTTTGTGGTCATGTGCCTAGCGATGATTTCTGCTTTGTCAGGTGTTGGACGGGGCGTCAAGTGGCTAAGTAATATCAATATGGTACTGTCATTTTCCCTTTTAGCATTTTTCTTGATTTTTGGGGCCTCTATGTTTGCCCTAGAAATGTTGGGCAAAGGAATTTTTACCTACGTTGTGCACTTGCCTGCAATGGTATTTACCGTATGGGAACCCAATACTGAATTGGGTAGCTGGCAAACCAGTTGGTCTATTTTTTACTGGGCATGGTGGATTGCTTTTGCACCATTCGTTGGTATGTTTTTAGCACGTATTTCCAAAAACCGTACCATTCGTGAATTTGGATTGATTGGTATTGTAGCACCTAGTCTGACACTATTTGTCTGGTTCTCTTTCATTGGTGGTACTGGCATCGATTTAGAGTTAAGTGGTATTGCTGGTGGTAAAATATTTGAGTCAGGATTAACCGCTCAGCTATTCGAAATTATTGGCTTTATGTTAGAACCAATGATGGCAAAAATATTATCAGCGATGGTGGTGGTATTGCTATTAACCTATTTGGTTACTTCTGCTGACTCTGCTCTGCTAGTTGTCAATATGCTAAATGCTGGAGGTGAGGTCGAAGTTGAAAATGGCCAAAAACACATCATCGTGTGGGGTCTTGCTCTAGCTTCCGTTATTGCAGCATTGTTATTAGCTGGTGGATTGAATGCTATTACCTCGGCTATGATTATTGCCGCAATACCCTTTTCACTCATCATTATTTTGATGGCAGTCAGTTTACTGAAGGCTCTTATTTTAGATGGCGTACGAAAAAGAGAAAAGTGATTGATATTTATTTAAAAGTATCATCTTTGTTAGATCTCTTATAATCCGATTGCTACTTCATAGGAGCTCTTTTTTTAATAAATAAAAATCGTGCTGTTTCTACGTAACGGATATGTTGTTTAATTTATATTATTGCACAGATAAAAAATCACCCTAGCTATTTAAGTGAGGGTGGTTTTTTTAGGTTTGAGAAACTACTTTCTAAGGAAATAAGTACAACGCAAGTCACCTTTCTAATACTGTATAAAGCAATTACATATTTATGAGTGTTCTTATTTTTCGGGGAAACTACCCTTCCACCGAGATGTGGCAAGCGCTAAAGCAAAGAACTTGCATGCTGCCATTACTTATATTTACTTCACTGAACTAGTGCCTGATAGTCTGATTAATCTAGCTAATAATCCTTGAGATTGATATTAGACATAGTTAACGCTAAAGTAGATCAATTTCTTATTGAAACTATAACTTATTAGGTAGTAAATCCCTGAATATTATGGTGTTTAAAATATCATCATACTCTGCATATACTATGGTCAATCTTACTCTGACAATTCGGAAAAGCTCTATATGCTATTATTTATATAGTGTAGAGGGCTGGGGTATGAAAATTATTTTTCTTAGGTGACGCTATTAATATCGGGGTTTGAAAAAAGCATCCTAATGTTTTCAATATATACGTATCTTGCGAATTAAGTTTTTGGGGCTGTAGTAGATAAGCACTATGCTAGACTACTTTTATGAAGATAACCCGTTGTAAACTAAGTAAAAAAGCACAGCGAAGGCTATTAGAGTTTTTCACGGCTGAAGTAACTGCTAGAACAG
>NZ_CAJHAL010000043.1:0-17998 GCF_904846365.1 Psychrobacter nivimaris | reverse complement strand
CAAAAAGTGGTCGATGCCAATCCGTAACTGGACGTCTGCTCTGAATCGTTTTATGATTATGTTTGATGACCGTATCAGCAAGCATTTAATCTAAACGGCAGTTACACAGAATTCGGGATGGTCTCCACCTATGCGCGATGTTCATTTATGAATCAGCCATTTATGAATTAGCCATTAATAATACATAGGTGTACTATGAGAGCATTGGTTCAATACGAGCCAGTGCTCTTTTTATGTCTGTCATTACAATCACTATGGATGCTATCGTAGCTGAGCTATTGATCTTTACTCCATAAATAATGAGCGTACAACTAACCAAACTATGACTACCACCTCTTTTGTTTTAACCAGCTACAACATCCACAAAGGCATGTCACCGCTGAATCGCCAAGTGAAGATGCAAGGTATTGCTCAGGCGCTAGAGTCTGTGGGTTCAGACGTCTTGTGCCTGCAAGAAGTGCAAGGCCAAAACCTTAAACGCAATATGCAATACAACGAGTACCCAGATCAATCGCAGCATGAATGGTTCGGCGAATTTTTAGATTTGCAAAACAGTTACGGTAAAAACTCCGAATACGAAAACGGCCACCACGGCAATGCAGTATTGAGCCGCTTTCCGCTAGACCCCAAACACAATGTAAATATTACGGTTAATAAGCTTGAGCAGCGCGGTGTCTTGCACTGTGAGGTACAGCCTATCGGTTGGGAGATGCCAGTTGTCGTATTGTGTGCACATTTAAATTTATTTGAGCGTGATCGTATCAAGCAGTATCAAGCGATTAGTGATTACGTGCGAAATGAGATTGCGCCGGATCAACCACTTATCCTGGCAGGCGATTTTAATGATTGGAAAAAGATGTCTTGTGACAAACTGGCGTCAGATCTCGGTATGATAGAAGCGTTCAAGCATTGTCATGGCAAGCTGTTGCCAACCTTTCCCGCAAAACTGCCAGTACTTAGCTTAGATCGTATCTACGTGCGCAATTTGCTTGTGAAGGATGCTTGGGTACACACTGGAAAACCTTGGTCATCGCTATCAGATCATCTGCCCATTAGTGCAGAGCTGATGCTGCCCTAATACCTAACTATAATAATTCGTCTAAATGTATTATATTGGCAATCTATCGATATATGAACAATTGTCTTTATTGATCATATTATCGATTAATTATGCTCTCGATTGAAAGTGCTATTTGCAGCACAATGTTTCAATAAAATGAAGACCAAGTACAGCCTAATAAACAAAATATAAGGATATTCTACGATGGCAACAGCGTCTACTACTAATAACAATCAACAAGCTAACCACAACATACCTAAGACTCAGCACGCCGTACTCATACGCGAGTTCGGTGAGCCGGAAGTAATGAAATATCAAGATGGTGCTGATGTCCCTGAGCTACAGGACGACCAAGTACTGGTAAAAATTGCCTATGCTGGGATTAACCCTGTCGATTATAAAACCCGCCAAGGTAAAGGCTGGGGTGCGGAAAACATCCGTAAAGACAAGTTTGAGAATGATCAGCCAGCTATTTTAGGATTCGATGTATCAGGCGAAGTAGTCAGCAGCAATAGCGATGAGTTTGCTGTTGGCGATAGAGTAGCGGCCTTGACTTTTACCGGTGGTGGCTACGCGCAATATGTGGCAGTAGATGCCAAGTTGCTTGCAAAAGTACCAGATAATGTCAGCTTAGAGCAGGCAGGTGCTTTGCCTTGTATTGGACAAACGGCACTACAGTTTGTAGATTTTGCTGATATAAAAACAGAAGAGCATGTGGTGATTAATGCACCAGCAGGCGGTGTCGGTCATTTACTAATCCAATTGCTCATGAATAAAGTGGCGCAAGATAACATCAAGGTGACGGTAATTTGCTCACCAGAAAAGTACGCCAAGCTTGATGAGTTGATAGACGTATCTAAGCTAGCAGGTTGGATAGATTATACCAAAGATGAAGCGTTTCCTGACCTACAAGCCGATATGCTACTTGATTTAGTCGGTAATGATGCAGGTGTCCGCGCGCTTAGCGTGCTCAAGTCAGGCGCTCGCGTGAATGTGTTACCAACTATCTGGGTTGATAAGCTCAAAGAAGCTGGTCAGCAAAAAGACTTAGTAGTAGCAGGTTACAAAGCGCAGCGTAGTGGTCAAGATATGGCGCGTGTTTTACAGGAAGTAGCCGATGGTAATTTAACCTTAAAAATTCAAAAAACTTATCCACTCTCAGAAGTTGTTGCAGCGCATCACGAGCTACAAAAAGGCGATGCTTTTGGCAAGATTGTCTTGGCGGCAGCTGAGTGAATGTCAAGATTGCCTAATTATTAGGTATTGTTTGATAGGATTTATTAGTAAGGGGATGTCTGTTGAAACCCAGTAAACTTAACTGATGACCCAACAAATCATACAAAAGTTTTATTTTGGACAACAGAACGTCCCTGTAGTCTTTGCTTATTTATCATAGGATAGAAAGCGAACGATACTAATAAAGGGAATAATATGACTATCAACAATAAGACTATCAATAATAAGACCAGCAATGAAAAAACAGATGACCATATTGCTTATGAAGCAAAAGTACGTGCAGAGATAGAAGCATGGAAAAACCCTGATAAAGGAATTTTGGATAAAACGCTAACAGTGCTTAACACCCCTGTAGTAGCAGCCGGCGATGCATTGATGGAGGCTCCACAATTTGGCGATTCTCTAAAAAAAGCAACTGAGGAAACGATTAGTAACTTAAGTGATGCAGCCAACTGGACATTGGACACTCAAGGTGTTATCGATAGCTATCAAGAGATAGCGGATATTAACAATGCCTCTGTCAAGACGCTTGGCGACATTAAACGTCTACCCATTACGGTTGTAGATAAACAAGTTAAGCTTTTTAAAAGCAAATATGTAGCGCTAACCAGTGCGCAAGGGGTGACTACAGGGGTTGTAGGCTGGGCAGGTATCCCTGCTGACGTCGTTGGGCTTATTACAGCCAACCTACGTGCGATTGGAGAATATGCAACTTATTATGGCTTTGATATCAATGATAAAGGCGAGCAGCTATTTGCGATGTCTTTGTTGGCTGTAGCAACTTCTGCCTCTGTTGAGGAGCGTAAGGCGGCGTTAGATGACACTCAGGCGATGATTAAAGATCCAGAAACTCAGGCATTTAATCAGATTAATGAAGAGGTCGTGTCTCGTGTACTGCGTCAGACAGCGACTAAAGTAGCCACTAACATCGTTAAGACAAAAGCAGCGCAAATTATTCCAGCGGTAGGCGCAGTAGTCGCAGGTGGTGTTAATGCTAGCTACACTGCCAATGTGTGTGAAGCTGCTTACCAGTGTTATCGTGAGCGTTTTTTAGATCGTCTCGCGTAAGAATTAGATGACTCGTTAAGTCAGCGATAGTATCAAGATGTAAGCATATGCCGAAACGTTAGACTGATTCGCCCAGTATCGACCGTCTTTGTCTTAGTGATCGTATGCTTCCAAAAGGTCTGTGTGTCACCATGCATCACAACGAGCTGACCAGACTCAAGATAAAGTTCAACTTTGTCTTGAGTTTTTTTATGCTTAAAAACAAATTTGCGTGTGGCACCGAGCGATAAGGAGGCGATGACTGGTTGATGACCGAGCTCTTTTTCGTCATCAGCGTGATAGCCCATACCATCAGCGCCAGAAGGATAGTAATTAAGCAGGCAGGTGTTGAAATTAGCAATGACACCGATTTCTACTAAAGCTTGCTCAATTTTCTGTTTCACGTGAAACACTTTATCTAACCATGGAACGGTTTGTCGCACGTGTCCCGAGTATTGATAATTGGCATTTTTGTCTCCCATCCAGACAATTTTCCTAGTAGTCATATGGGTCTTACCAAATAACGTCACGATGTCTGGCTGCCAAGGTAGCTCATTTAGTAGAGTGTCGTAAAGAGCAGTGGCATCGTCGATAATCACGCCTAGATCATTCACCTTACCATCATAGGGTAGTAAGTTATCCGTGGGTGCAGGGGCAAAGAGATCAGTCATAATTTAGTCGTTGTAAATCCTTATTTACTGCTTTGGTAGTGCTCGTTGATGATTTGAGCGCATAGTTCAGGTGCTTCCATTGGCAATAGATGCCCATAATCTGACAGCGAAATAAGACTGCTATCTGGGACAAACTTTTTCCATTGCTTGCGTACTTTGTCATTGATGAACAGGGTAGGCTTGCCTGTAATCAAGGTGTAGGGACAGCGTAGTTTTTTGAGTGCGGCATCGATATGAGGTGCGCCAAAATAATTGGCCAGCTCTTGTTCTGGTGCAAACATAAGCGTATAGCTACCATCTGCATTCTTGCTCAGGCTTTGTTCAGCAAACAGTTGCAAGTGCTCATCGCTGATACGCTTATACGTACGCTGCGCACGTAGGCTCTCGTAATAACTATGGGTACTTGGCCAAGTAGATTGCTTGGTTAACGTGCTTTTGAAAGGCTCGCGGCTCAGTAGGACAGAGCGTGGCAAAAGGTTATAAAAGGTGGCTTGGTGTTTGGTAAATGTGACAGGCTCAATCAGGTACAACTGCGAAAAAAGCTCTGGACGTTTGGCAGCTGCCATCGCTGTGGCCGTCGCCCCTTGCGAGTGACCAATACCTATGACAGGCTTATCTTGGGTCTTTTCTAAAAACTCAATCAGCATATCAGCATCTTGCTCGCGCGTCAGACGACGGCTTTGCGGCTTATCATACCAGTAGCCACGCAGAGCAAGTGAGCTAATATCAAACCCAGTGGCTAGCTTACTTAACAGTGGTGTATAAGTGCCAACGGTAAAACTATTGCCACTATAAAAATGTGCTGGCGCGCGAGGAGTAGAGCTTGAATTTAGCGGCTGATTAAACTGGCTAAGGTCATAGTAGCGTGCCTGTTTTCCGCCCAGATTAATGCGGTTTGTAAATGCTTCCATAAAATAAACACTTCCTTGTGACTTATTTTGAGTGATTTGTTTTCTTGTAGTTTTGCTTTTTATGATTGAGCTGACTTAATGAATCCTAGTTGTCTTCACCTAAGAAGCCACCGCTTTGACGTTGCCACAGTCGAGCGTAGATACCATTTAATGCTAATAGTTCATCATGACTACCTTGCTCGATGATGCGGCCTTGATGCATAACGACCAGTCTATCCAGTGCGGCAATAGTAGACAGGCGGTGGGCAATAGCAATAACGGTCTTGCCGGTCATGATGTCATTTAAGCTTTCGGTAATGGCATATTCAATCTCAGAATCTAGCGCACTGGTGGCTTCATCCAAAAGCAAAATCGGCGCATTTTTTAGCATAACACGTGAAATAGCAATACGCTGACGTTGACCGCCAGATAGTTTGACTCCGCGTTCACCCACTTGGGTATCAAGTCCTGTATTGCCTTTATCATCGTACAGATCTTTGATGAAATCCCATGCCTGAGCTTGTTTGGCAGCGATCATAATCTCTTCGTCAGTAGCATCAGGACGACCATAGGCGATATTTTCACGCACGGTACGATGTAGCAACGAGGTATCTTGAGTCACCATACCAATCTGTTGACGCAACGATTCTTGCGTAACCGCATCAATAGCTTGACCATCAATTAGAATCTTACCGCTATCGACATCAAAGAAACGCAGCAACAGGTTGACCAAGGTTGATTTACCAGCACCTGAACGCCCAACCAAACCAATCTTTTCACCCGGCTTAATATCTAAGTGGAAGTTGTCCAACAGTTTGATATATGAGTTAGGAGCGCGCTTAGCGATGTTGGTACTATCAACCGTTTCGCCAGTTTGGCCATTGTCTTCTTCGTCATTCTCATAACTGAAGTCGACATGGTCAAATACGATACGCCCGTCCGTGACGGCCAGCGCTGGCGCGTCAGGTTTATCAATAATTGTCTGCGGCGCTGATAACGTACGCATACCGTCTTGAACTGTACCGATACTCTCAAACAAACTGGCTGTCTGCCACATAATCCAACGCGTCAAACCATTTAGACGCAATGCCATAGCTGTCGCAGCAGCAATGGCACCAACACCAACTGCGCCTTGTTGCCATAAGTACAATCCAATACCTGCCGTACTACTGACCAAGATCACGCTGATAAGATGGGTCGATACTTCTAAATAGCTGACCCAGCGCATCTGCGCATGTACCGTACCTAGGAATTGTCCCATGGCATTTTTGGCATAACCGAGCTCACGACGAGAATGGCTAAATAGCTTGACGGTCATGATATTGGCATAAGCATCAGTGATTCGTCCTGTCATTAAGGCACGGGCATCCGCTTGCACAATCGCTGTCTCTTTGAGTTTGGGGATAAAGTACCAAATGGTAATGGCAACCAAGACCAGCCAAATAATAAAAGGAATGAGTAGTAAGCTGTCTAAATTAAACAAAATCACCCCTGAGGTGATAAAGTAGACAGAGACATACATAAACATATCGGTGACGGTCATCACAGTATCGCGTACTGCTAGGGCTGTCTGCATTACCTTAGCTGAGACACGACCCGAAAACTCATCCTGATAAAACTGCATGGATTGCCCAAGCATTCGCTGATGAAACCGCCAGCGCATCTGCATAGGAAACACGCCTTGCAAGGTCTGAAAATGGATAAACGATGACAAGGCGATCCACAATGGACTCACTATCATGACAGCGAGCATGATGAGCAACATGTCGCCTTTTTCTACCCATAAGTTTTGCGGTGTATAAACGCCCAACCAATCGACGATATTACCTATCCAAGCAAACAGCATGGCCTCGTAGATACCGATACCAGCGGACAAAATCATAAAGATTAGTAGCCAGCCGCGTAGGCCATTGGTACATGCCCACAAAAACTTCAGCATGCCATCGCGAGGTGATGGCAATGGCATAGGGGTGTCTGGAAAGGCGGGTAGGCGGTTTTCAAAAAAGCGAAATAAAGCATTCATAGGCATTAATAAAACATCAATAGCAGTACGTCAAGATGAACGAGAGGACTCGTTATCTAGAATCTTTACTTTTGTGATTGGGATTAGGTGCTATTTTAGCAAAATTACTAATCATACCTGCATGCTAATTGTAATTTGCTTAAGAATAGCTGTGTCTTTAGTGCCTTAGTCACAACTATAATAAATAGATTGCTGTAGAAAACATATTTTGTTACATTCTACATCCAAACTTATTCATGGTTTAAATATTGCTTTTATAAGTATGATTTTATTGCAAATATCGGCTGATTAGCAGGCATTTTATTTAATGGTTTTGATCAATATACGAACAGTAATAACTCAACATTGAAGTTCAAAAGGTAGCAGTGAATGATGTATTTAATAATAGCGGTACTATGTAGCGTCGCCGTCTCAGTACTTTTGAAAATATTGCGCCAGAAAAATATAGATATTCGTCAGACCATCGTGGCAGGCTATCCTGTGGCTTTTTTACTGACTTGGGTATTACTAAAACCTGATGTAGGTGCCATTCATGCGCTTGATAGCGCTTGGGCAATCATCATTGCGCTTGGAGTACTATTACCTGCTGTATTTATCATTCTCGGACGAGCTATTGAAGCGGTGGGGATGGTAGCAACCGACGCCTCTCAGCGCTTGTCACTCATTATCCCCATCGTAGCGGCTTTTTTGCTATTCGGTGAGGTGCTGACTGGTACACGTATACTTGGATTGGCGTTAGGTTTTCTGGCATTAGGTGCGCTCGTCTATCGACCACAGCATAACGATATTACTCGCCAAGCAAAGCATACGCCACTATGGTTATTCGGGGTATGGGCAGGCTACGGCATTATTGATATTTTGTTCAAACAAGTGGCAAAACAAGGGGCGGCCTTTCCGTTGACTCTACTGGTAAGTTTTGGCGTAGCAGGTGTATTGCTTTTAATCTATTTACTGGTCACACGGGTACGTTGGCAAAAACAAGCGCTTATGACAGGTCTACTGCTCGGCACATTGAACATGGGCAATATTTATGCCTATGTGCGGGCACACCAAGTGCTGCATGATTCTCCTAGTATTGTTTTCACTGGTATGAATGTCGGTGTTATTGCCGTAGCGACATTGATTGGCGTAGGTGTATTTAAAGAGCAGCTGAACCGTATCAACATAATAGGATTAGTATTGGCAGTCTGCTGTGTAGGGGTACTGTTTTTGGCGTAATGCGCATTGTCTAAAAGTATTGGTTTCATGATTTTTTGGCTATATTGTCACGTATCCTATATAGGCATACAAATCATCCTATGATAAGGTTATCTACAAATAACACGGCTTGTATGGAATAAAAAAGCTTAGTTTATGATATTTAATTTAACCAATAAAAATAGGATGCAGGCTCAATGGAATACGATAAGCAATTACAGCGTATAAAAAATGGTTCAGGTTTTATTGCTGCGCTTGATCAAAGTGGCGGCAGCACACCGAAAGCGTTAGAGACTTATGGTGTCAGCAGCGATGCTTATGATAATGATGAGGCCATGTTTGATTTGGTTCATGAAATGCGTGCTCGTATCATGACGTGTGACTGTTTTGATAGTGAGCGTGTACTTGGTGCAATCTTGTTTGAAGATACCATGGAGCGCGAAGTTAATGGCAAGTCGACGGCCAATTATCTGTGGGAAAATAAAAATATCGTACCATTTTTAAAGGTAGATAAAGGTCTGGCTGAGCAAATGAGCGGCGTGCAAGTTATGAAGCCAATCCCGAATCTAGATCTATTATTAGATAAAGCAAAAAACTATCCTGTATTCGGTACTAAAATGCGCTCAGTCATTTATGAGCCAAACGTCGATGGTATCGAGCTTGTGATACAGCAGCAGTTTGATGTGGCGAAGCAGATTATTTCAAAAGGTTTGATGCCTATCGTCGAGCCAGAGGTCAATATTGATAGCACTCAAAAGCATGAGTGCGAGTTACTGTTGAAGGCAGATATCCTGCGCAATCTGGAACGCTTAAGTGAAAAACATCAAGTGATGCTTAAGCTGACCCTGCCAGAAGAGGCGGGGTTTTATCAGGAGCTGATTGATCATCCTAAAGTGCTCAAAGTAGTGGCGCTGTCTGGTGGTTATAGTCGTAGCGATGCTTGTGCCAAGCTCAAACAAAACCCAGGTATGATTGCGAGCTTCTCGCGTGCCTTTACTGAAGGCTTGAGTAAACAGCAAAGCGACAGCGAGTTTGCTGAGACCATTAATGCTTCAATTGAAGAGATTTATGAAGCGTCAAAAGTGTAAACGTAGTAAATAAAACTTCGCACATAAATCATGAGTAAATAAGCCAAAAAAAGCCCTACTAGATAAGTGTGCAAATACTTAAATAGTAGGGCTTTTCTTATTTCAAAAGTATAGGTTATTAACTCTACACCTCTTTATATAACTGGCGTCCTTCGTTGTTATATTTTTTAGTCATCTCGGCCATGCCTTGGCGAATTTCCTCAGCAGTGGCTTCACCCACTTGTCCGACGAGCTCTGTATTTACTTCTTTGATTAGGTGACCGGCATCGGTTAAGTCGCCCGTTTGTGGCGTTACTTTTTGGTTAGCGGCCTCTTTATCCAGCCCTGCTGCATATTCACGCACGTTTTGAGTGATTTTCATTGAACAAAACTTAGGGCCACACATGGAGCAAAAGTGTGCCGATTTGTGTGCGTCTTTTGGCAATGTCTCATCATGATATTCACGTGCAGTATCAGGATCGAGTGCTAGATTGAACTGATCATCCCAGCGGAATTCGAAACGTGCTTTAGATAGTGCGTTATCACGTGCCTGTGCTCCTGGATGACCTTTAGCAAGGTCAGCAGCGTGTGCAGCGATTTTATAAGTAATAATGCCGTCTTTAACGTCTTTTTTGTTTGGTAGACCTAAGTGTTCTTTTGGCGTGACATAGCACAGCATCGCTGTACCAAACCATCCAATCATCGCAGCTCCGATGGCGCTGGTGATGTGGTCATAACCTGGAGCGATATCTGTGGTTAATGGCCCTAAAGTATAGAAAGGCGCGTCCGCACAAAGCTCAAGCTGCAAGTCCATGTTTTCTTTGATGCGGTTCATCGCGACGTGTCCAGGGCCTTCGATCATTACCTGTACATCGTGCTCCCATGCCACTTTGGTCAATTCACCAAGCGTACGTAGCTCACCGAACTGCGCTTCATCATTGGCATCTTGCAAGCAACCAGGGCGTAGGCCATCACCTAGACTAAATGCTACATCGTACTGTTTCATAATCTCGCAGATGTCTTCGAAATGCGTATATAAAAAGCTTTCCTTGTGATGGGCTAAACACCACTGCGCCATGATAGAGCCGCCGCGTGAGACGATACCTGTCAGACGTTTTGCGGTGAGCGGCACATAGCGTAATAGCACGCCAGCGTGAATGGTAAAGTAATCGACGCCTTGCTCTGCTTGCTCAATCAACGTATCACGGAATATCTCCCATGTAAGGTCTTCAGCGACGCCATCGACTTTTTCTAGGGCTTGATAAATCGGTACCGTACCAATCGGTACAGGAGAGTTACGGATTAGCCATTCACGGGTTTCATGAATATGATTGCCCGTTGATAAATCCATAATAGTATCCGCACCCCAACGTGTTGCCCACGTCATTTTAGATACTTCTTCATCGATAGACGAGCCCAACGCTGAGTTACCGATATTGGCATTGATTTTCACCAAGAAATTGCGACCGATGATCATCGGCTCAGATTCAGGATGGTTGATGTTGTTTGGGATAATTGCGCGTCCAGCTGCCACTTCATCACGAACAAATTCAGGGGTGATGATTTGAGGCGTATTGGCACCGAAGCTTTCGCCATCATGTTGACGCATATCGGTCAGTTCATGCTGCTTTTGCGTTTCGCGTATGGCGATATATTCCATTTCAGGAGTGATGATGCCTCGGCGCGCGTAGTACATTTGCGTGACGTTCTGTCCTGCTTTGGCGCGACGCGGTTTATCAATATGGGCAAATCTAAGGTTAGCAGTGCTGATATCGCGGGCACGTGCTTGTCCGTATGAGCTAGATAGGCCACTTAATTGCTCGGTATCACCGCGTTCTGCGATCCAGTTCTCACGCAGTTTTGGCAATCCACGTGTGAGGTCGATATTGACATTAGGGTCGGTATATACACCTGAGGTGTCATATACATAAAACGGCGGGTTGTGCTCACCGTCTTTATCTCCAGTACCGCCAACAGGCGTATCAGCCAAGCTGATTTCACGCATCGGTACTTGGATATCAGGTCTTGAGCCTTCGATATAGACTTTTCTTGAGGCAGGTAAAATACGGTGCAAGTCGCGCGCATCTTCTTCGAAACGGGCATCACTTGCGGCACGGTGAGCAGGGGTTTTTAGCGCATCTGCTTTTTTATCTGCTTTGACGTTGGTTGTGTCAGCAGCATTTGAAGCAAGCGTTGAGTTGTCGGCTGGGTTATGCGTTTGGGCTTTCGGTGCAATTGAGGTGGTGTCTGCAGTAGTCATATGCTGTCCTAGCGTGTTGGTTTTTGAATAAAATCAACACCGCCAGTATCTGCGGGGGTAGGCATCCATCATCTAGACAAGTTTATATCATGAACCCACAACTTCGACCAAAAAATATCGTCGCGCATGGTGGTCATCAAATATTGGACGCAGCTTGATATCCTCTCTTCTTATCTGGCTATGCATCACGCATATTAAGACAGTAGTGACGATAAAAATGTATTTCTACGCGCCCTTTGTCATAAATAACAAAGTGCTTAAGACTTCCCTGCGTCGGTACTAACCGCATCAGGTTCGGCGGGTGATCTCTCAGCGAATGTATCAAGGCGACTACTTTAATAAAGCAAGTTTAATAAAGTGAGCCAAAAATACACCGCACCCCGAGTCTGTCAGTGTTGTAAATCAGCCTTCATACTAACAAAATTCTGTACCAACGGCTAATGGTATTTGGATACAAATATCCTGTGCCACAAATACTATTCAATATTTTCGTGAATAATTTTTCTGAGTGTTGATAGATGAGCATGCTTAGTATTATTAGGTTGTAGACAAATTATTCAAATATTATGTAAAGCGAATGAAGGATTCTAGAAGTTGTCATTAAACTGTCATAAAGATTTGGCAAGATAACACGCATATCACAAGCAATGCTTTTTTATACCGTTGTTAAACTTCAGGAGTCCTACATGCGTTATTCGTTATTAGCAGTGGCCGTCAGTTGTACATTAATGCTTACGGCGTGTAATAAGTCAACAGATACGGCGGAGCCAACTGCTGATACTAGCAGTAGCGCTGTGACAACAGCTGAAACAACCTCTCAGACAGCATCTTCTGCTACGTCAGATTTTAAGTCTGCTGAAAATATCGCTATGAATATTACAGGTGCAGGTGCGTCGTTCCCGCAGCCTATCTATGCGAAATGGTCATATGATTACAATGCTGCGACTGGTGGCCAAGTCAACTATCAGTCGATTGGCTCATCTGGTGGTATCAAACAAATTCAGTCAAAAACAGTAGACTTTGGTGCTTCTGATGCCCCAATGACGCCTGAAGAGTTAGACGAAGCAGGTCTGATTCAGTTCCCAACAGTCATCGGTGGTGTTGTACCAATCGTCAACATTGATGGCGTTGAGCCTGGTGCACTGAAGCTAGACGGTACGACTTTAGCTGATATCTATTTGGGTAAGATTAGCAACTGGAATGACCCTGCGATTAAGGCGATGAACCCAGATTTGACCTTGCCAGATGCCCCAATCACAACAGTATTCCGCTCAGATGGTTCAGGTACGACTTTCAACTTCACTGACTATCTTGCCAAGGTTTCACCAGACTGGAAAGACACCGTTGGTGTTGATAAAACCGTCAAATGGCCGACTTCTGCTACTGGTGCAGGCGGTAAAGGTAACGAAGGCGTTGCAAGCTACGTAAACCGCATGAAAAACTCTATCGGCTATGTTGAGTATGCTTACGCTAAGCAAAATAAGATGTCACATACTGCGCTGAAAAACGCAGCTGGTAACATCGTACAGCCATCTGCTGAGACGTTTGCTGCGGCAGGTGATATCGACTGGTCACAACAAGAAGGCTTTTATAAAGTCATCACCAACTCTGAAACTGACCAAGCATGGCCTATCGCTGCTGCGACCTTTATCTTGGTACATAAGCAACCAGAAAATCCTCAGCAAGTCGCTGGCGTATTGAACTTCTTTGACTGGGCTTATACCCAAGGTGATGACAGCGCCATGGAACTAGACTACGTACCATTCTCTGACACGGCAGTAGCCTTGTTCAAAGAGAAGTGGAACGAAGTGAAAGGTAGCGATGGACAGCCTGTCTACAAGCCAGCTCAGTAATTTGTTTTTGCTAAATACTATTTAGCAACTGACAAGTTATCCTCTCGAATAACTATTCTCCGGTAGTTGTTTGAGAGGTTTTAACACAGCAAATTTGATGGATACATCTCGATAAATATGCTTACTCATACCGTTTAAGTTTGTTGTGTTAAAACCTGATATACATCTTTTTAATATTTCGATTCATCCCATTCAATGCTGAGACACTTATGACAGACTTAAGGTCCCAACTGGCTAAACAAAAACGTTACGACGCTTTATTTGTTAACTCTACTAAAGCGTTTGCCATACTCGTCCTCCTATCTTTAGGGGGCATTTTGGTGTCTCTAATTGTTGGAGCATGGCCGAGTATTCAAGAGTTTGGTTTGGGATTTTATACCAGCAATAACTGGGATACAGTCGCCAATGAATACGGTGCATTAGCGCCTATTTACGGTACCTTAGTCACGTCATTTATCGCTATTGTTATCGCGGTTCCAGTCAGTTTCGGTATTGCGATATTTTTAACCGAGATGTGCCCTAAGTTCCTCAAAAAACCACTTGGTATCGCCATTGAGTTGTTGGCTGGTATCCCATCTATCATTTATGGCATGTGGGGATTGTTCGTATTTGCGCCATTCTTTGGTGATCACATTCAGCCATGGTTTATTGAGCACGTTGGGCCTTTGCCTATTATCGGTAAACTGTTTGCAGGTGCGCCTATGGGGCTAGGTATGTTTACCGCATCCCTAGTACTTGCCATTATGATCATACCGTTCATCGCTGCCACCATGCGCGATGTCTTTTCTGTCGTACCAGACTTACTGAAAGAGTCAGCATATGGCATGGGCGCGACGACTTGGGAAGTCATGTTCAAGATTATCTTGCCTTATACCAAAGCTGGTGTCGTTGGTGGCGTAATTTTGGGTCTTGGTCGTGCATTGGGTGAGACGATGGCAGTTACTTTCTTGATTGGCAATGCGTTTAATATCAGTCCAAGCCTATTTACTTCTGGTGTGACGATTACTTCGGCCTTGGCCAATGAGTTTGCTGAAGCGTCAAGTGAGCTGCATCTAGCGTCTTTACTACATCTAGGCTTAATCTTATTTGTCATCACCTTCATTGTGCTGTCTTTAGCAAAACTGATGCTCATGCGCATGGATCACAAAGCAGGTAACCGATAGGTCTGTTACCGATTTATTGAACCTTGATAGATATTGATAAAAGATATGGGAAATAAATATTATGCCTGCTAACAATGCGATCAATGCACCACTACCTACTAAGCCAAACGGCGCTACCCGCTACAATCAAAGCCTGTATAACAAGCGTCGTTTGACCAACAAGTTAGGTCTAGGCTTTGCTATGTCAGCGATGGTTTTTGGCTTATTTTGGTTGTCATGGATTTTGGTGACTTTGTTTGTTGAAGGCTTCCAAGGCATGGTGCAGCTACCAATCTTTACCGCTGATACGCCGCCACCGATGAGTGCGGGCGGCTTACGTAATGCCATCGTTGGTTCGGTCATGTTAGCGTTTTCAGGATTATTTATCGGTGCACCTATTGGCCTTATGACAGGTATTTACTTATCTGAGTTTTCTAAAGGCAGTATGTTGGGCAAGGTCACACGCTTTTTAAATGATATTTTATTGTCAGCGCCATCGATTGTCATCGGTCTATTTATCTATGCACTGATGGTAAAAGGTCAAAGTTTCTCTGGTTGGGCAGGCGCGTTGGCATTGGCATTGATTGTTATTCCAGTGGTCGTACGTACGACAGAAAACATGCTGAACTTGGTACCGAATAGTCTACGCGAAGCGGCCTATGCGCTAGGTACTCCTAAATGGAAACTGGTCACTCAGGTTACGGTAAAAGCTGCGCGAGCGGGACTGACCACAGGTGTGCTATTGGCTTTTGCTCGAATCACTGGTGAGACAGCACCGTTACTATTTACCGCACTTAACAATCAGTACTTCAGTACAGATATGGGGCAGCCTATTGCTAACTTACCCAATACCATTTACCAGTTTGCGATGAGTCCTTATGACAACTGGCATACATTGGCTTGGGCGGCGGCACTACTTATCACCGCATCTGTTCTAGTGTTGAATATATTGGCAAGATTTATCGGTGGTAGAGGTCAGCCCAAATAAGGGCTGAGAGCAGACCAGACTGTAGTACGCTACACGCTAAGCATTTACTTAAACTTATATGAAATTAATTGAGCTAGGTTGAAATATTATGAATGATGTCCTAAGCAACGTCCGTACGAACACGACTGCTGACAACTTTAATACGGCAACAGGCAGCCTATTAAATAGACCCATGTCTACTAGCGCCCAAGCTCAGCAACCAAACACTGCTGATTTTAATAAGCAAACGATTCAAGATATTCCTAAGAATATGCCTGCTGCCAAAATGGAAGTTCGAGATCTAAACTTCTATTACGATGATTTTCAGGCATTGAAAAACATCAATATCGATATTGCTGATAAGAAAGTGACTGCTTTTATTGGTCCTTCAGGTTGTGGTAAGTCTACGCTACTGCGTACCTTTAATCGCATGTACGATCTATATCCAGGTATGCGCGCAGAGGGCAGCATCAATCTAGATGGCAAAAACATCTTAGGTAAAGACATCGATGTGAATTTACTGCGTGCACAAGTTGGTATGGTTTTTCAGAAGCCAACGCCATTTCCGATGTCAATCTATGACAATGTCGCTTTTGGTGTAAGACTGTATGAAAAATTAAGTAAGGCTGAGCTGGATCATCGCGTCGAGTGGGCACTGAAAAAATCAGCGCTATGGCCAGAAGTGAAAGACAAGCTAAAAGCATCAGGACTGTCGTTATCAGGTGGTCAGCAGCAACGCCTGTGTATCGCCCGTAGTGTGGCGACCAAACCTGAAGTGCTGCTACTCGATGAGCCGACATCAGCACTGGATCCTATCTCAACGGGTGCTATCGAAGATTTGATCGAAGATCTGAAAAACGACTATACCATCGCCATCGTCACTCATAATATGCAGCAGGCGGCACGCGTATCTGACTACACTGTCTATATGTATCTAGGCGATATGATTGAGATGGGTGAGACCGATCAGATATTCACCAAACCTACCCAAACCGCGACGGAAGACTATATTACAGGTCGTTATGGCTAACATTGATTGAGATTGAAATCGGTACAAGCAGACAAAGCTGATTAGCATGTCATAAGCCGACTTTCTAACTTCACAAGCACACCGCGCTATTAAAATATAGATTCTAGGGAATACCTCTCATGCAAAGTGATAAGCATATCTCCAAAAGTTTTGACCAAGATCTTGATGAAGCCATCCGTTTATTTTTATATATGGGTGATAGCGCGGCTAACCAAGTGGCCAAAGCTATTCATGCTCTGATCGATAAAGACGAAACACTGGCGCAAGAAGTCATCGATATGGACTTCGATATCAATCGAATGGAGGTCGAACTCGACGAGCATATTTTATTATTGGTCGCCAAACGCCAGCCAGCTGCCAGTGATTTGCGCTTAGTCATGTCGATCAGTAAAGGTGTGGTTGATTTGGAACGTATCGGCGATGAAGCGGTAAAGATTGCGCGAATGGCCAGTAAAATTGCGGCAGAAGGCAACTCAGCATACGGCTATGCTGAGGTTCAGCACTTGAGCAATCAAGTTCGTCTAATGCTAAACAACTCGCTAGAAGCTTTCAGTCAATCAAATGCGGAGCAAGCGTTTGAAGTGATGCGTAATGACAGCGTGGTCAATACCGAATATCAGTCAGCCATTCGTTCCTTGATGACCTATATTATGGAAGACTCACGCCATGTATCAAAAGTCATTAATATTATGTGGATATTACGATCGCTAGAGCGTATTGGTGACCATGCACAAAATGTCGCAGAGCTAGTGATTAACTATATCAGTGGGCAGGACGTGCGTCATTCAGACTATGCGATGGTCGAAAAAGCGGTACAAGAAGCCAATGACCGCTTAGCTGCCCGTCAAGTTAGTACATTGTCAACCAATGAGCTTGAAACGTCAGATAGTGATGAAGGCTGATAGGAAAGACATTGATTTTCACCTTACAATAAAAAAACGCGCTATAGTAAGCGCGTTTTTTTATAACTACTAAATGTAGCTAGTAGAAAGCCAGTAAATACTAACTTTCTGGTGTCCAGCCTTGTGCACGCTCATAGTCTTCATTGTCTAAGAACTTATCACGCTGCTCTGTTAAAAACTTTTTGGCAGCAGGATCCATCATGCTTAGATGATTCTCATTAATAAGCATAGTTTGATGCTCAAGCCATTCTTTCCACGCCTTTTCAGATACGGTCTCTTGCAGCTCTTGACCTTTTTTATTAGGGAAGGGTGGATGTGGCATCTTTGGCAAATCTTGCTTATATTTACGGCAAAAAACAGTATTTGCTTGAGGGTTAAAAGTCTCAGTCATAAGGCATTCCTTATTCATTATATTAAGTGGTTAAATCAAATATCATATGAGTCTATGATAACGGTCTTGGTAGATTTAGCAAAGGGTACTAATGTATATCGTCAAGCCTCTATCCATTTGTTATAAAGTCTCTGGTATAGTCAATCTTAGATAAAACCGATACAATATTTATAACCAATTCATTTAGTGAAATAAACGATGACCTATTCAATCGACTTTCGCAAACAAGTGTTACGAAGCATTAAAGACGGCATGACCATTA
>NZ_CAJHAL010000042.1:0-18705 GCF_904846365.1 Psychrobacter nivimaris | reverse complement strand
ATTGAAAAGTATAGAGACAATTATTCAATAGTAGAAAGCAGATTAAATTCCTTAGAATTAAACGGTCATCCAGGTATTAGAAAATTAATAATAGATTATGTAGCAAAGAAATATAGGATGCTATCATGTAAAGGCCTTACTCCCGATGATATAATATGTTGTTTAGATGAAAAAATAACTCAAGAGCTTGAGTCTAGATATCTAAGTTTTTTAAGTTTAGAAGAAATATCACATGCTGATTCTGTAATTTTTCATGTTTTTGCCAAATGTGAAATATTTTCTAAGCCACCTGTTTAAGATAATGATATAAAATGCTGATTCTTAATAAAAACCATCCTAGCATATCACTTTATTACCTAGGGTCAAAAATTGCTGAGTTTATGAAGTTATCTTCACAAGAAGATTTTCATCTCACTGAGCTTTATATTTTATTTGATACTTCTACTCCCATCACCTTCAATAGGTTCATGCTAACCTTAGATTGGCTGCAAATGCTTGGATTAGTTAGATCTAATAATAAAGGGAAAATATATTATGTACATAAAGGAACTAATAATTAGTTCAGGAGATTTAGAGATAAGGAGAGTTCCTTTCAAAAAAGGATTAAATCTAATTGTTGGACGTATAGATGAAAATGGCAGTTCAAATAATTTAGGAAAGACTACGTTGATACGGTCTTTAAATTTTTGTCTAGGAGGAAAGCTTAAAGAGTTTTATGAAGATGAAGAGTCTAAAGTCATAAATAAAACTGTTGAAAATTTTATAACTGTAAACCAACTCGTTTTCACTCTTCGTTTATCTAAATACTTTTTTGAAGAAAGTTCAGAAGATTTTACTATATCTCGTCATATTACTTATGATTCAAGTAAAAAAAATCCTATAAAAGTTATAAATAAGATAAATAATAATATTTACAGTAATGATAAAAAATATAATCACGAGCTCAAAATCAAACTATTTCATAGCGACATAGAAAAACCTTCATTTAGACAATTAATACCAAAATTTGTTAGGAGAAGTGATTTAGAGATATCCAATATATTAAAATATCTTTACAAAGGTACCTCCGACAGCCAGTACGAATTGATACACTTTTTCCTTTTTGGATTCAATCTTCCAAAAATACTAGAGAATAAATCTTTAATAGAGAAGAAACGTATAGAATCTGAAAAAAAACATAAATCATTGAAGTCCATAATACCAGAAGGTTTAGAACAAAAACTTTCTTTATTAAAAAATGAATTAGACATTAAATCAAGACAAAGAAATATATTTAGAATTGATGAAAAGTACGATGTGGATTCAAGCCATCTTACTCTTCTACAAGAAAAAATAAACAACCTCACCAATATTATTCAAAACCTAACGTTAGATAATAATATTTTAGAAGATCGTCTGATTACTATAGAAAATAATAGTTTTAAAGAAGATACTAAAACTATTGGCTATATGTATGAAGAGGCTAAATTACTAAATATATTAGTACACAGTAAGTTTGAGCAAACAGTAAATTTTCATAACTCGATGATAGATAATGAAAGAACCTACTTAAAAGACCGTATTAATAGAATTGATCAGGAAATCTACTTAGCTCAAAGTAGTTATAGAGAGGTTACTCATAAATATAATATTATTCTTGAGAAGCTAGGTAAAATGGGGTCATTACGTCAATATACAGAACTTAATAGTGAAATTGAGAGTTTAAGTATTGATATATCAAGTATAGAAACACAGTTAAACCAACTAGAAGATGCTGTATTAGAGAAAAACAAGTACGAATTAGAACTTAAGTTTATTTCAGAAAAACTAGAAGATAGTATCGACAATTTCAAGAGAAAAAATATTGAAATATTTAACAACTATTTTTCTCAATATTCTAATATTATATATGGAGAGCTATGGTATGTTACATTCTCTTCAAACGAAGAAAATACATCATTTAAGTTCAATATTAATTCAGTAACTCAAAATGTTGGTAGTGGAAAAAAACAAATGTTAGTAGCCGCTTTTGATACTGCTTACATGGCTTATATCCAAGATGATAGGATAGACTTACCTTTTCCAAGATTTGCAACACAAGATAAGGTAGAAATTATTGCTATTGAGGATCTTAAGAAAATTAAAAATATTGTGGAACTATCTAATGGTCAACTTATACTTCCTATCATTGAAGACAAATACTCTAGTTTTGACGATGTAGAAATTGAAGATACTGTTATACTTGAACTTAGCTCGGAAGATAAATTCTTTAATATAGAGAAATTTGAAGCTATGAAAAAATCTGCTTTGAAATAATACTATTTTTCTTACTAATGCAGAATAAAAAACCCACCTCACAGTGGGTTTTTTATTGCTCATCCTATTAACCAACCCGCCATTGAGCGGGTTTTTTTGTGCTTATATATTTAATTAAGGTCATAATATACATTGTGAACAGTTGCCGAATAGTTACCAATCGGTTAAAGTCGAGTAAATTACCAATTTATATATTCAGGCGAGCGATATGGCAGATAAGGTACAACAGAAAGTAATATTTTGTCCGAACGATGGCAGATCTACTCTGCATTATAGAAATAACAAGGAGATAAGCTGGTTAATGCACCTTGTACTGGCTATATTTAGCCTTGGCATATGGATAATCGGCTGGGCATTTATAGCTATTTATCACGTCTTTACTAAACCTATTGCTGGCAAATGGACATGCTCGCAATGCGGAGGCTTAGAAGAAGACCTGCCTAAGCATCAGAACGCGCATCATCAGCAAGCGACAATACAGCCAGAATACCCTCAACCCCAGGATATTTCCTCTACAGTTCCTGAGCCTAAACTACCGACCGAATTACCGCCATTAGAAACCTTTGCTATTGATAAAAATATCAATGGTGGCTTAATTGAGTTCTTCGGATTACAAAGGTGGTACCAAACCGCTTTTAACGATGAGCAAAAACATAGACTAGAAGAGCGCTTTGGTATTGTAGCTGGCAACAAACTAGCTTCAGGCCCAGTACGCTTTAAGTTTGCCAATGTCGATATACTGCAGTTTCTCTATGAGCTAGAAGAAAAGCTTAAGCCGCAAGAATTCAGCGATATTTATAAGTTGGTGGATGAGCAGTACAAAGTAGAAGCTGGTAAATTCTGTAAGATTGATGACGATAGATGGAATGATGAAAAATACTATAAATCATGGTTTGCACTGATGAAGCCTAGAATTGATGCACTTACCAAGTTAAAAGAAGATGGCTATTTCAAACAAGGTCAGTTTGATATGGTTAATGATAATTACGCAACTCAGCCTTGTTTAGATATCAGCGGTAAAGGTTTTAATATTTTGAATGGTGAGTTAGATCGTGCGTTCGATCAGCATTTCTTTGAGCCTATAGAGGGTTGTAGGTGCACTGTACGAGGTTATAGAGACTAAAAATTTATTATTACCGAACCGCCATCCTTGGCGGTTTTTTTGTGCCTGTAAATATCGTCATTACATTAACTTACACATAATTATCGTATTTACGTTAATTATCATCGCAATAACGGTTTACATTATATCGTGATTACGATATTATTACCTCATCAGCTAGCAACAACCTAGTCGAAACTATTTAACAACTTGGGATTAAACAACTACTGGATTAACGGTAGTACCAAATTTTAGACAATAAAAAGCCCCTACCGACTCGACATCTAAAGGGGCTTACTCACTAAGGAGTGAAAAGATTATGGCACACCAAATGAGATTAGACAACGATGCTGACAACAACGCATCAAGTAATGGCAACGTTTACGTCCTAACTGGCGATAAATGCTTGCACATCGAATACAGCGCTGACTATGACGAGCATGGCGAGCGTAACGAATATTGGGGCGGTCACTTAGCTTATGAAGGTAATAGCTGGATTGAGGTTAACAGTGTTAGCGACCTGAACATCGTTGAGATATTTGACGCTGAGACAGATGACGACTTGCCGCTTGATAGCTACACAATGACCGCCGATGACAAGTTGCAGATCATCGAAGTTATCAAGGACTTCATCGAAGGCAACATCGAAGCACGTCAACCATCCAATAGCTACTACGCCGCATAAGGAGCATGCCATGAAAGCTGAAAACTTAGTAATCCTATTGATTATAGCTCTGGTGTTGGGTGCGATATTCATTGTGGTACCAGGCGCACTTGCTCGAGAGGACGAAGGCCATCGCGCTCTTATTATTGAGCACAAGTATGACCTACTAGATAACCAAGTAGCAGATGACCAAGACAACGCGTATTACGCATCTGAAGAATATCAGAATGCAAAACACGCCAACGAATTTATCGCAAAAGCATACGGGAGAGAATAACCATGGGAACTGCAATCAAGTTTGAACAGCAAGATCAAAACGCTATCAAGACCAGCAACCTAAGTCGTCAAGATTGGCTCGCACTACGTCAGTCTGGCATCGGTGGCAGTGACATAGCAGCCATCATTGGTGTATCGCCCTACGCCACTGCTTACGACATTTACCAGTCTAAGACGCAGCCTTTATCTGACGAAGATATGAATGAGTTTGCGTATTGGGGCACCGTACTTGAAGACACAGTAGCGCGTGAATTTAGCAAACGCAGTGGCCTGAAGATTCAGAATGTTAACTTTTTGATGCGTCATCCAGAGCATCGCTGGGCCATCGCTAACATTGACCGCGCTGTAGTGAATAGTCACGTCAAAGGTTGGGGTAACGTCCGTTTCAAAGACGGTCGTTTAACCACCAATGAGATTGTCGAGATTAAAACCGCTAGCGAATACGTTGGCAAAAATTGGGGCAACGAGGAAAGCGACGAAGTACCCGATCAGTACCAGTGCCAAGCGCAGTGGTATATGGGCGTGACCGGTGTTGATGTCTGCCACATGGCGGTGCTTATCGGTGGCAACAAATACCGTCAGTACAAGATTGAGCGCAACCAAGACCTGATTGATGTGCTCTTTGAAACCGCGCACGACTTTTGGCACAACAATGTACTAGCAGGGATTGAGCCTGACGCGACGACATTGCAAAACGCCAAAGACAAATACCCGTGCCATGACCCTGATACCACGCTTGATGTTGAGCTAGACAGCGAGGCTGCCAAGGCCTTTGAGCATTACGAGTCACTAAAGGCGCAAGAAAAAGAAGTTAAGGCTGCGCTTGAGCTCGCCCAGACCGACCTGATTTGTCAAATACAAGACAACGAGGCATTGGCAATCGATGGTGAGGTGGTCGCTACTTACAAGACGCAAGTGAGCAACCGCTTTAATAGCAGCCAATTTAAAAAAGACATGCCTGAGCTTGCTGAGCAGTATATCAAACAAAGCGAAAGCCGCGTGATGAGGGTTAAGTGATGAGTGATAATTACGTAAATCCAAACAAAATCAATCGAGACCATGCCGTTCAGCTTGCTGATCTGTTTAAGGAAAAAGAGGCTTTAATTGGTGATATGCGAAGGGCACAAGACTCAATCAACAACGGTGCTTATTTAAGGCTGCTTGATGTAAGCGATGGCAGGATACTACAAAACAATTCTATCGTTAACACACCACGACTTACCCAATCACTAGAAAAAAATGCTGATTGGATTATTGACCGCGTTTATGACCAAGCCATTAGCGAGATAGAAAGAGAGATAGCAAACATAGCCACCCTGCTATTAGAAAACTTAATCGAAGCAAACGAAATACCATTTTAAATAAGGAACACTACCATGGAACACCAAGAAATCGCAGTAATGGAAGATCAACAATACTCACCACAGCAAATCACGCTTGATGACAACCTGTTCAACAAGTGCAATCGCTTAGCTGAAATGATGGCTAAAGGCGCTTGCACTGTGCCAAAGCATCTACAAGGTAACGTCGGTGATTGTTTTGCAATTATTGGCCAATCACTACGCTGGGGAATGGACCCATACGCAGTAGCTCAAAAGACACATTTAGTTAATGGCACATTGGGCTATGAGGCACAGCTTGTTATCGCTGTAATTAACAACCGCGCACCTATCGTTGATCGTATCAAGTTTGAATACTTTGGTGATTGGTCGAAGGTTAAAGGCAAAGACGACAAATCTACTGACATTGGCGTCATCTGCCGCGCTACGTTTAAAGGTGACGATGAGGCAACCGAGTTATCACTGACTATGGCACAAGTTGGTCATGTTCGTAACTCGCCATTATGGGCTGCTGATCCACGCCAACAGCTTGCATACCTAGCAGCCAAGCGTTTTAGCCGTCTGCATTGCCCTGACGTTATCTTAGGTGTTTATACACCTGATGAACTGGCTGACCGTGGTAATAACGAAGTGCCTCGCAATGTCACACCAAGTGCTAAAAATGCCGGTGCATCCGCCCTACTTGACCGTGTTAAGCCAAAGCAGCCAACCGCTGAAGCACCAGTGATTGAGTATTACGACACAAGCGAACTACTAAGCACGATTGAGCAAATCACCAATGTTAAGCAGATTAAACCAATCGGAGAAGAGATTGCGGCGATGGTTAACAATGCAGCTATCAATATCAAAGATGAAGATGTTAATGCGCTACGCCAAGCGCTCGCTGATCAAAAACAATCCATCGTCTTATCTGATGAATACAACAGCATCATGAAGCATGTAAAAGCTGCCAAGACTCCTGAAGACGTTGAGCGTATGCGCGGCTTGATAGCTGATAAGCAGCAAGACTTTGATGAAGGCGATATCAAGATGCTTAACGATACGCTGGATGTGGTCGCTGAAGATATGAGCGCTAAGGGTTAATCAAATAAATGGTCTGAGCAAAACATCGCTTGGACCAACCAAGGAATGATTATGAAATACACAGAAGAAGAAATGACCGCCCTAGCCGCTGAGCTGCTAGAAGTTGATTTGGGATTGCCCACTGTCTGCCCGACGTGTGGTAAATGAACGCAAAAAGGAATACACCATGGATTTAATCGAATTAAAAAGAGCTTACCTAAAAGCTATGTTATGTGCAGCCGCCAAATCAGATGTTAGATATTACTTGGAAGGCGTTTACTTCGTCGGTGGTGATAATAAAGTATTGGCCTACTCTACTGATGGTCATCAACTATTGCGCTGGATTATCTGTGAAGACTACGAAGGTAGTGACTTCTCTTACATCATTAACCGTCGCTGCATCAAAGACGCTATCAAAACCAAATACAATATCCATCTACAAGCCTCAACCGGCGATCTTGTTTGCGCCAAAGACGAAGACTTTAGAACGTTTAGAGGTTTGATTGATGGTAAATACCCAGATGTTAAGCGCGCTGTCGCAGGTTACGTTGAGGATATCAAACAAGAAAAAGACAAGAACGTATTGCTCAATGGTAACTATTTAAAGAACTTAGGCAAGATAGGCAAAATCATCGGGAAGCATTACAAGGTAAAAGACGTGCCAGTACGCTTTTACAGCTCAAAACCTGTGGATGGCATTACTAATATATTCACATTTAATGGTAATAAAAACCTTATGTATATCGTGACCAGCTGCCGAACTGCTGATACTACAGACGAAGAGCATCATGCGGTTTTGATGGATAACCATCTGGTGCCGAAGCCTGAGGTTCAGCAGTGGCTTGATGATGGTTATGGAGCGATATGTGGATTCAGTAATAAGTCACCAGATGAGGCAAAAAGGATGGCTAATTTTACTCGAGCGGTCATCGTTGACTATGACGACGATGGCTATATGGATTCAATAGGTGATATTTGGCGTTTTGTTTATTTTATTGACGCTCTTGAACGAAATCCCGTTACTGCATAAGGAGAATGATTGTGAGTGAGCTAGGTGAAATCAAAACGATAAAAGGTGGCGAAGCGGAATGTATCAGCGGTACTAAAAATGGCATTGCGCTTTATCAAAATTTTAATCAAAACGAAAATATACTTTATGTGATGCAAGGCGATACCCTACTTTTTGAGGTTGAAGCTAAGCGTATTGAAGACCATGAGTATGTTTTAGTGGATTATGAGGTGACTACCAATGGCAACGATTGAAACTGATATTGACCTTGATGCGCTGCCTAATTTTATTGATAGAAATATCCTAGATAAAAAGATGACAGCAGGTGGAATGGCCAAAATATTCCGAATAGGTGATATGCACGTTACTTCATATATTCAAAGTTTGAAAGCAAAGGAACATCCAATCAATTTTGAAGTAGTTGAGCATAATGGTGGCCGTGGGTACAAACATTTATACCTGGTTAGAGACGTGATCCAAAATGCAATAAATAGAAACTTGGAAATCAAGAAACCTCACGTCATAGAACAGGCTGAATACCGTCAGATATTAAGCCAGCAGCATGGCTCCCTGCTAACCGATATAGCAGACCTGCAGGAAATTAAGGATCAACTGGTGAGCGAGGTTGATATGTTGATGGGGAATTTAACTGATATCGCACCCATTCTTGAACAGACTAAATTCAACCTACTGCCAAAATCAGCAATTGTAGAAAAGTCCAAAACCTATGGCGATGCTTGTGGTGTTTACTTTTTGATAAAAGACGATGAAATCGTTTATATAGGTCAAAGCATAAATATAGCCAGTCGCGTAGCTAGTCATAAAGATAAAGACTTCGACAGCATGAGCTTTGTTGCATGCCAGAAAGAAGAGTTAGACATATTGGAGTCACTATACATCTTAGCTTATCAGCCAGCACTAAATGGCAGTAGCGCTGTTGGTCCAACAGGGACTACTAGACCTGCCACACCTATAACACTTAATAAGATAATTCAAATGTTTAATAATAAGGAGCTATCATAATGACAGGTATCTACTACACCACTAGTGACATCAAGCAAATATTTTGCTTTAAGAGTGACACTGCTTTAAAAGCTAAAATCAGAGAAGGCTTTTTACCTGAGCCTGATTTAGAAGGTCGACCCAACAAGTGGCTTAAAGTCAAAATTGACGACATAGTTGAAAAGCTAAATGATTATGAGAAAGATGAAGCATAACCGTGTTAGAATCCAAAAGCGGGATTCGAACTGGTATAAATTACTGAGCCAATTCAAAGAATGGCGGTATCCATGACGGTATCGCCAGTTATAACAATAAATAAAACCATATAAATCAGTATCTTATGTTTACAGTTTGGAATCTGGTGGGCGCACCAATTAAGATATGAGTAGTACCAATCAACCCTTGTAAGCCTTACACTACAAGGGTTTTTTATTGCGTGTCTATAATACACCTTAACCTTCCATACCTTAACGATAGAGGTATCGACTAACACCTCTTAGAATACCTTTAAAATACCTGCAATTATCAAGGCGTTGACTAACTCACCACCAAAACAAGCGACCATACAGACCCTATAGTTTTATATTAATGCATAGATAAAAAAAATCACCCTAACTGTTCAAGTTAAGGTGATTTTTTATGGTGTTTGTAATATTGATAATAGCTAACTATCTAATCTCTAACCTAGAAAGAAGTACGGCGATAGTTACGATATTCAGGTAACCAAAAGTTCGCTTTTAATCGGCGTTGTAAGTTCTCCGATGTGATAGGTAGTGCTAGCTTATCTTGTGCCGCTTGCAATGCCACTGCATACGCTATTTTTTCACTGATCTCTCTGATAACTTTGATCGGCGGTAGTATGGCACCAGGTGCTTTTTCGTATTCCATTGATATATCTGCAAGGGCTTGGCTTGCTGCCGTTAGCATATTATCGCTGATACCTGTCGCACGTGCTGCTAAAACACCCAGGCCAATACCAGGGAAAATATAGCTGTTATTACACTGAGAAACCTCAAACGACTGACCGTTATAAGTGGTATGAGGAAAAGGACTACCCGTTGCGATGATTGCCTTGCCTTTACTCCAATTCATGACTTCTTGCGGCGTTGCTTCCACGCGAGACGTTGGGTTTGAAAGCGGTAGTACAATTGGGTGCTCAGTATTAGCACATAGCGATTCGATCACTTCTTGGGTGAACAGACCTTTTTGTCCGCTAACACCAAATAATACGGTGATTTTTGCTTGTTTAACCACTTGCGCTAAGCCGAGTTTCTTACTTTTATCCCAGCTTGCAATAGCTGATTCTTTTTGTACTAACGGTTCTTGGAATTTTTGCAGTTCTGTCATGCCATCTGTCAATAAGCCATAGCGATCAACCATAAATACTTGACTACGAGCTTGCTCTTCAGTCAATCCTTCACGCTGCATTTGGCGAATAATATGCTCAGCAATACCGCAACCCGCAGATCCTGCGCCTAAAAATGCGATATTCTGTTGGCTAAGTTTTTGACCTTTATTTAGACAGGCTGCAATCAAAGTACCAACCGATACCGCAGCAGTCCCTTGAATATCATCATTGAAGCAGCATAGCTGATCACGATATTTATTCAGTAACGGGGTCGCGTTTTCCTGAGCAAAATCTTCAAATTGCAATAATACTTCTGGCCAACGGCGCTTAACGGCTTGAATAAACAAGTCCACAAATTCATTATATTCATCGCCAGAGATGCGCGGATTCCTCCAGCCCATATACATAGAATCGTCAAGCAGCTGTTGGTTGTTGGTGCCGACATCTAGCAAAATAGGTAGACAGTAAGCTGGGCTAATACCACCACAAGCCGTGTATAAAGACAACTTACCGATTGGAATTCCCATACCGCCAATACCTTGATCTCCTAGCCCCAATATACGTTCACCGTCAGTAACAACGATCACTTTGACGTTTTGTTTGGTGGCATTTTGTAGCATATCATCGATTTTGTGACGCTCAGGATATGAGATAAACAAACCCCGTTTACGACGATAGATTTGCGAGAATTTTTCACACGCCTGACCAACGGTTGGGGTATAAATGAGCGGCATGACTTCTTCGATATGCTGCTCAATTAGATGATGAAATAAGGTTTCATTGGTATCTTGGATGTTACGCAAGTAAATATGCTTATCCATCGCATCAGTGAATGAGCTTAGTTGATGATAAGCACGTAATGATTGCTCCTCAATCGTTTCAATATTATGAGGTAATAGCCCCGTTAAATTAAAGCTACTACGTTCTTCTGATGAAAAAGCACTACCTTTATTCAATAAAGGTGTCTCTAAAAGAGCGGGTCCAGCAACAGGAATATATAAAGGACGCTTATTTGACATAATGTAATCTTCTTATTAAAGGCATATGAGTGAAAGCCATACTGAGTGAAAGCTATGCTAGTGCTGCATTATACATAGCATCGACTGGTATTTAACAATAGATAACAAAATCATTTTGAATAAATGTGCTTCTGAACTCGAGGCTGCTGATACATTTACCGAGAAATAATAAAAAAGCACTACCAATCGGCAGTGCTTCTGAGGATGTATTGAACAATTTATAATAGACAAACACTGAACTATTCAGCAACTTAGCAACTGATAAATAATCAGCCCATGGCCAGTTTTAAATATCAGTTATAGAATTCAGTTATAAACAGCACGAGCAATTGCGTTTGGTTTTCGACATTTTACCAATACCCGGATTAAAGGTATTGGTTGGGTCTAGACTTTTATAAAAGTTCTGCAAATCAGGTTCCGCTTCGTATAGGTGTCCGACATTATGCTCAGCAGGATATTTGGCTCCGCGTGCGCTCAGTAGCTCTAGCATCATTTTTTTAACAAGATGTGCATCACTACCCTTCTTCAGAATATAGTCTTGATGAAATACATAACAAAAGAAGTGTCCATAATAGAGTTTCTTCTCTAAGTGTTGTTCAATGTCTTCAGGTAGGGTTTCGAGCCATTCTAATTCGTTACGTGGTATGGCAATATCCAATGCCAATATATCGCCGACCTCTTTTTCATGTATCACTTCATAACGTAATGCGGCACCTGCAGCGGCAAAGCGATGTAAAAAGGCGCTTTCTGATTCTTCTTGACTACATTCAAAATAGTTACCTGTGTCTGACACGGCAAAGAACGCCTCAAGAAAATTCTGTGCTTCTGCTATGCCATCATCACTCATTTTTAAGATTAAATGATGTTCATATTGGTCGCGATACTCTAGCATTCGTTTCGGTAAATGCTTTGGAAATATATTGGCGATGAACTGCATGACTTTGTCAGTGAAATGCTTTGGCATCCATGACCATTTATGGAATTTTGCATCCATAGCACCTTTGATAGAAAACAATCTAGGTAAGGCATTGGTACCGAGATGCTTAATACTCAGGAACGTGTCCTTACCATACTTAGCAGATACATCAAATATATCACGATGCATATACTCACCCACTTCAGGGATATTATCGAAGCTCGATAACATTTGCCTTCTGAGCTGTGCAAGCTCACTCACACTATTAGTGCCTATATAAAAGGTTTTCTCTTTTACAGCCGTTGGATAAGTGTCAAGACGTACTGCAAATACCGCCAGCTTGCCAGCACACCCACTTGCTTCATACAGTCTCCGCTTGTCAGCATTAAAACGACTGGGTGTGCTTGCATTAACATCTTTTACTCTAGCGATGTACTCTTTGTCAGATGCCAACTTGCCAGTGTCAGGTAGTTCTCTTTTATCGAAATTACCTGTTTGTAAGTTAGTGAGTATTTCTTTAGGGGTATCTCCTAACTCTACATCTAGATGATTGACTAGCACCAGCTGACCGTGTTTGTTTATTTGTGCAAACAACGCAAGCTCGGTGTAAGCAGGACCCCTTTTCACAAGAGCCCCACCTGAGTTATTAGAGACCCCACCAATAATGGACGCACCCAACGTCGATGAACCTATGACTGAATGAGGTGCTCTATTTACGGCTTTAAGCTGACTTTGCAATTGGTGCAACGTGGCGCCAGGTAAGCTAATCACTTGCTCGTTATCATTCACCAAATACAACTGATTCATTGCAAGGGTATTGATCACAACCACTGGTCTATCGTAATCATTACCGCTCGGGGTTGAGCCTTCCGTCAGCCCTGTTTTTGCTGCTTGCATGATAATAATGCAGTCGCCTTCCACACATATTTCTAGACTACGCCAAATCTCCAGCAGCGTTTGCGGAAACAAAACAGCCAAAGCGCTGCCGCCGCCAGAACGCCACCCCATTCTATAGTGTTCGTTTTTTTCCGGATCAGCCTGTACATTGCCGGCTCCCAGTAAATGGGTTAGCTTGCCTAACACTTGCTCAGGATGGAGTGTGTCTTGATGCGCTATGTTTGATGAGAAAAGGTTTGATGAAGCTCTATTTAATGACGGCATATGACGCTCTTTATTTGGTGATTGTGTGTCACTCATGATGCTAAAGGCCCTTGAAAACCAAAAATATAAATGGCAGCCATAACGATAATCCCGCAGAACAACACATAATAGATGGTAGGTAAAATAGTACGCCTAAGTGTGGCGCCCTCCATACCGAGTAGGCCCACCGTTGCTGATGCAGCCACCACATTATGTACTGCAACCATATTACCAGCAGCGGCACCAACTGCTTGAGCCGCGATGATTAGAGAAGGTGAAATATGTAAGCTCATGGCGGCTTCGTATTGGAATTGACTGAACATCATGTTGGATACGGTATTAGACCCCGCGATAAAGGCACCTAACGCACCAATGGTTGCACTGATTAAGGGGAAAACACTACCAAAAGTACCCGCAAACAACTCTGCACTGGCGACAGGCATACTCGCCACATCTGATAAGTTTACGCCTGAATTAATAAAAATTCTAACCATTGGAATCGTAAAAATAAGGACAAATCCGGCCCCTAGTACAGTTTTACCTGATTCTTTAAAGGCATTGTTTAGTGCATTGACAGGTTTGTTCGTTTGAAAGGCCGCAGCAACCAAGGCGCTGATTAATAACAAGCCGCCTGGTAAGTATAAAGGACTAAAACTGGCACTGATATCTGCCTCACTTAAAATCGAGGTTAGGTCTACTGTCGCGCTGTTCAGCAAAGACTGAAAGCCTGTTAATACTCTAGAACACACCAATAAAAGGGCAACCAATAAATAAGGGAACCATGCCATGACCGTGGACATCTTTTTATCACTCAACGCAGGAGTGATGTCTTCTTTGCTAACCATTAGCTTACCAAGCCATTCACTTGGCCAGCTTTTTTTCGGTTCAAAATCCCATGTGGTTTTTGGTACTAAAAATCCACGTTTTGCCGCATTAACAACGATAGTGATACTGACCAAACCGCCGACCAATGATGGAAACTCTGGCCCTAAAAAAATACCTGTTAGGGTATAAGGGACTGTGAATGCCAAACCCGCAAAAATAGCAAATGGCCAAATAGCGAAGCCTTCTCTCCAGCTTTTATTTTTACCAAAAAAGCGCGTGAGCATCATCACCATAAAAAGTGGCATAAATGTACCAATGACACCATGCATAACGGCTACTTGGCTGGTAATCAGTTGTAAAAAATCGCCCCACTCTAGTCCTTGTTGTGCCAATTGGGTGCTAATGGCTACTGTATCTAATCCCTTGTTTACGCCAATAACGATAGGCGTACCGACTGCACCAAATGACACAGGCGTACTTTGTATCATCATTCCCATTAACACGGCACCTAGCGCTGGAAATCCTATCGCGACGAGTAAAGGCGCGGCAATAGCGGCCGCTGTACCAAAGCCAGCCGCTCCCTCAAGAAAGCAGCCAAAGCACCAAGCAATAATAATGGCTTGCACCCGCCTATCTGGCGATACATTGGTAAACCCAGCACGGATAACGGCAATGGCACCCGTATGCTTTAACGTATTCAATAAAAAAATAGCACCAAATACGATCCACAATACTGAGACGGTAATGACCATTCCCTGAATAATAGATGAAGACACGCGATTAAGCGTCATATCCCATACAAAGAGGGCAAGCGCGGCAGTAACCGCCAGAACGATTGGCATGGTTCTTTTGGCTGACCATTGCAAGCCTATCAAAAAAATACCACAGAGAACGATTGGCAGTAATGCCAACAGTCCATATATTGTTTGATTCAAAATCATAGTCCTTTTTTTATCGTGTAATCTTCCTTGAACAACTTCATTTAAGCATTTGTTTTTATAACTTCACGCTGTCGGTCAGACGAAGCCGAAGACAATCTCTGTCAGTGACATGATTAATAGAATGGTTAAATAAACAAATGCTCAAAATTCCCTAAAATATTCTACGCCTTGTCGATACATTGATATATTGCATCAAAGGATAATGTTATTTTCTTTTTTTGCTATAATCCAAAACGTATTACACCAATTGGGGAATAAGTATGGGCAAAGCTGACGATATGGTTTTATTCGTCCAAGTGGTTGATGAAGGGTCATTTTCTCGGGTCGCTGAAAAGCTGTCATTAACGAATTCAGTGGTAAGCAAACGTATTGTAAGATTAGAAGAGAGCTTAAATGCACAGCTACTGTATAGGACAACCAGAAAGTTAAGCTTAACCGATGCAGGAAGGACGCTTTATGACAAAGCTAAAATCGCTAAATTTGCCTTTCAAGAAGCTGAAAATGCCGTAACAGGCTATGGTGAGGACATGAAAGGCAACATACGTATAACTATGCCAGCGGTCTCTGCAAATCTAATATTGAGCGAATCCATTGCCGAATTCTGTAAACAACACCCAGAAATATCAGTAGATTTACAGATTACCAATCGATTGGTTGATTTGATAGAAGAAGGGTTTGATCTGGCGATAAGGACAGCAGAGCTTGAAGACTCATCACTCATTGCAAGACGTCTTATAGATAGCCAGTGGGTCATATGTGCGACACCAGACTATTTAGAGCGACATGGCACACCTCAAACCCCTGAACAATTACGGAGTCATGAGTGTTTGGTCTATAAGTTTGATCATACGGCGAATGGTATATGGCCGCTATATATAGATGGCACGGAGCAACTGCTTCCTGTACAGGGTCGGTTTCATAGCAATCATCTTAATGCGATTAAACAAGCGACTCTCAGCGACCTAGGTATCGCCTTTTTACCACAAGCACTTGTTTATGAAGAAATGCAGCAAAATACGCTCACTCAGATTTTGCAGCGCTTTACACGAAAGAAAATGGGTATGTATGCGGTTTACCCCAAGGCACGGCAACCGGACCAAAAGTTGAAACTGCTTGTATCGCATTTGCGAGAATCATTACATCAAAAACAGGCTTACTACTGCTAATAACCTTTAGACAGGTCAATAGGCTTGTCCACTCTAGCTGCATTCTTCGATAATGCAATCCTTACGCACATAAGCACAGTTGGAAGATGGTGCGTGATACAGGTGTAAACCTTCGAATGTGGCAACGGATTTATACGTAAGGATAATAATAGGGATAATAATAGGGATAATAGCCTGCCTTGCATACTTAATGCGTTAAATACGACTTTCATCGTACATCACTGCTTACGTCCTCCTTTACAACCTCGTCGACAATATTTTGACACCAACAGTCATTAAAAATGTCGTTATGATATGAAATTAGCCTTCAATTATCATAAAATCATTAGGTGTAAAGTTAGTAATATTATTAGTAAGCTGTTGAATTATTTAATAATATAATAAGTTAAGTAGTATGAAATTATCTGATACCTGCATAGCGAGATTTTTAGGTTCTCTTTAATGTTTTTATAAAAATGAAGGTTGAATAATAAGGTAAAACCATCTAATAATAGATCTATAAGTTCTAGACATTTATCTAGCAACTTATATCCACTACTATTAGGAAATAAATACAATGACGTATAAAAATGTAACTGTCGCTGGAAGCGGCATCCTAGGCTATCAAATTGCTTTTCAGGCCGCATTTCATGGTTTTAATGTCAGTGTCTATGACATCAATGATGAGGTTTTAGAAAAAGCAAAGTCAAAATTTCAATTGATGTGTAAGGCTTTTCGAAAGGATTTGAGGGCAACTCAAGAGCAGCTGGATAAGGCTTTTGATAATCTCAGCTACACCTCAGACTTAGCAGAAGCAATCAAAGATGCTGAGCTGATGATTGAAGCCATTCCCGAGATTCCTGAAATTAAAATCGAATTTTATGAAAAACTTGCCAAACTAGCGCCAGAGAAAACCATCTTTGCGACCAATACCTCAACCTTACTTCCTAGCCAGTTTGCAGAATCAACGGGACGACCTGCTCAGTTTTTAGCGCTACATTTTGCCAATAAAATTTGGATGCATAATGTCGCCGAAATCATGGGACATTCTGGGACAGATCCTAAAGTATTTGATGAGGTTGTTGCTTTTGCTACTGCCATCGGTATGGTGGCAATGCCGCTGGATAAAGAGCAACCCGGCTATATCATGAACAGTTTGTTGGCGCCTTTTATAGATGCAGCTTTGCAATTGGTTGCAAAAGAGGTTGCCGACCCACATACGATAGATAAAACGTGGATGATAGTAACTGGCGCGCCGTCAGGTCCCTTTGCCATATTGGACACTATCGGTATCAACACTGCCTACAACATCACAAAACTATCTGCTGAAAAAACTCAAAATCCTGTGAGGTTCAAAGCTGCTCAATATTTAAAAGAGCAATTAATTGATCAAAACAAACTAGGATTCGCGACTGGTGAAGGATTTTATACGTATCCAAACCCAGCCTTTATGCGCCCTGAATTTTTGAAATAATAGATAGCTTTCAAATTGGCTCTAAAACACAAAAGGCCATTCAAGCTTTATATTGCATCGCTTGAATGGCCTTGTCAGTCGCGCATTTTATTTAACTAAATATCTTACTATTAGGGTTTACTTTCGGCGATAACTATCCAAACCTATCTAAGTTATGTTTGTTCACTAAAAAGAAAAGTCATATCGCGTCAATGCCACTATTTCAATTGGCACTGCATATTTCCAAGGCATACCGCCCGTACAATAGAACTGGCCATCTTCAAAAGCTATAATGCGAGATGTGAAGTCATTACCTACCTGATCTTTTAGAGCATTCTCATCACTCTCGTCACTCACAGCACACCATATACTTTGATAACCTTCCTCAAGCATTGAACGAGTCAATTCGCTTCCAACAGTTACTGTATCCATGTTGTTACTCCTATTCAATGACAATGATTAGTAAGCTAAACAAGTGGCTTCATAACAGCAATTACTTGAGCATCTTCGAACCTGTTCTATTTATCGTTGCAAAATATCGGTGGCTAGACAGATGAGCTTATAAATAAATAGTACAGATGTATTGTCAGCTAGAACAAGAAGTTGTAGACAGATGGTAGATTTTCATGCATAGACTGCAAAACCAATCTACATGCAGAGTATAACAGTCATTATATTAATAGTAAGTTATAGCTCCACATCATCTTGAGTAAGCGCCACTCTCTTTACTGAGACAGCATATTCCCATAGCTCACCTTTATCACAAACGAACTGGTCGTTATTGAAAGCTACAATAGGAACCAGTAATTCGTAGTAACCATTATCTATGGTTGCGATAGCATAATCATCGCTAACGTTGCTGACAGCACACCATACATAGTTGCTGACATTTTCCAAGATTGCTTTGGTTAACTCACTGCCTTGTAATTCAGCAATCATCTTCAGGCTCCAGTATCTATCAAGTTAACCTATTACTTTATAGATAAATTCGGTTTTTGCAATATATCTGTATAACTCATAAGTTCTCGAAATACACCTGACTGAGCTATGCTGAAGAAACCGTACAACTAAACTTGGTAAACTAAGCGTATTAACTGGAGTTTACCATGACCAAGAAAGTAAGAACCTACAGTGACGAATTTAAAGCAGAAGCCGTTAAGAAAATAGC
>NZ_CAJHAL010000041.1:0-20222 GCF_904846365.1 Psychrobacter nivimaris | reverse complement strand
TAAAAAGTGGTCGATGCCAATCCGTAACTGGACGTCTGCTCTGAATCGTTTTATGATTATGTTTGATGACCGTATCAGTAAGCATTTAATCTAAATGGCAGTTACACAGAATCTGGGATGGTCTCTACACACCATAATATTTTTACCTTAGGACGTATTTTACCGCAGCTTGGTTTTAAGATACTTAATGTTATAACTTGGGAAAAAACCAATCCACCACCCAACTTTTCTTGTCGGTTTTTCACTCATTCTACAGAATTCATTATTTGGGCAAGAAAACACCCTAAAGTACCGCACTACTTCGATTACGATTTGATGAAGAGACTCAATAACGATAAGCAAATGAAAGATGTGTGGCGCTTGCCAGCAATTGCTAAGTGGGAAAAATCTTGTGGTAAGCACCCTACACAAAAACCTTTGGCTTTACTAGCTCAAATTATTTTAGCCTCTACTAAGAAAAATGCAGTGGTTCTCGACCCTTTTTCTGGCTCTGCGACGACAGGTATTGCAAGTAATGTCTTAGGAAGACAATTTATTGGTATTGAACAGGAAGCTGAATACCTACAACTTAGCCAAGCGCGTTACGAAGACCTAAAACAAGAAGGAAGAAAAGAGTTTTTCAAACAGCATTTCTATCGTTTATTAAATAAAGAGAGTAATAACTAAACGGATTAAAAATCCACAACATCACCTGACAATAACGTCAGACTGCTCATTGGCATGATACCGCGCAGTGCATTGCAAAAGAATAACTGCGTTAACTTAGGCAAATCTTCATCTTGTAGCGACCTGATTATGACTGGATATTGCGTCGTAGATAGTGCATCTATAATTACCTGACGCATGACGCCAGCGACGCCCGATTGAGCCATAGAAGGGGTGTACCATTGACCAGTGGTTAAGTAATCTTCATCATCTTTACGAACGCTAGAGCTGGTTTTGGATTCTGATAGTGGTGCTTCTGCCAATTGATAGAATACATTACTCATCGTACCCTCAACCCACTGCCCGCTCATATCACGTAGCAGTCCTTCACCAAGTGTTGAAGCAAGCTTTGATGCCAATGGCTCAGCTTTTATCTGCTGTAGCTCACCACTAGCGAGAACATTGTCTAAGCGATTAAGGCTCTTGAGACCTGCTAGCGGTGGCGGTAAGCAAGCAATCTGAGAAGCCAAACATATTGCCGAAGCATTAGGTTGGATAGGTACTAAGTTTCCATCAGGCAAGGACAATTGCAGTGCAGTAGAAACTCGCATTGCGGTAGCCTTTAGCCATATCTCACAGTCGCTACCATTTGCATTAGGTGTATAACCATAACCGCGTATATTCTGCGCAGCGCGAGTGACTACTAGCTTGAGCATACCCTGATCTAACTGCTGGGCATACAGTTGCAGTACGGCTAATAGCTCTTCGCTGTTTATATTTAGCTGCAAGGCTTCAGCATGAGAGACGAGCCGCTGATAATGATAGTCTGACCATAGTATCAACCCATCGATGACACCCATGGTGGTAAAAAAACCATCAGCGTATGCCAGCCCGCGATTATCTAAAGACATTGTTACCGTTTGGCTGGTTGTCCTGTTATCTTCAATCACACTGCTGTCTTCGGTCAAACTACTATCATCGGTCACCCTGTCGCCTTGTGGGTACAGACACACCCAACCGTTTGGTACTAACGTCGTATCGGTCATAATTTAGCTATTGTCTGTTTGAGCAGCGGCTTTATTGATAACCAGCATGCAGCTATAAAACTCGCATTTTGCTAGCTCTATTTTTTGTCCACCGACGATTCGGTTTTTGATGATTTGGCTATTGAGCATATCAGCAACCATTTTTCCGCCATCATCACCCATCAATTGACGCGATAACTGATAGGCTTTTTTGGCGTGGTTTTGGCTCAGCTCTTTTTCTTTGTCTGTGTCAGTAGGATTGGCATAGTACCAGCCAAGCTCTAGATATTTTTCAGAGTCGATGATATCTAGATAAGGCGCGTCCGTTTTCATAAAGCGATATTTCGCCGCTGGATTACTGGCATAGTCTAGGCTGTTTTCGTCAGTACTCATCACTTCGCCAAACACAGATTTTATACTATCTAACTCATCCACCGCGAGTGACTCAACCTTATCAGTACCCCATGCTGCGACATCATATCTCACTGGTGTGCCTTGCTGAGCAGTGGCACCGTCTAGGTCAGGATTGTTTGCGCTGTCCTGTACTGGCTCATTCGTTGTTGCCTGCTCAGTAGTCTCCGCATCTGGATTTGGAGCATCTTCTTTGGTGCTGTCACAGCCACTGAGCGTCACACCAACTGCCATTATCGTACCGACTAGAAGGGTCTGTAGGTTAGGATTCCACATGGATAATTTACTCACACTTTTAGATTGATCTCGAAATAGTATTAACGAGCTGGCAGGAATGCCGCTGATAACGAATAGTTTTCAATAAAGAGCATATTTCACAAATATTATAATCTAGCAGTCATTACAGCATATTGATATAGGTTTCCATGTTTTATAGTTTACCCAACTGCTCAGCACTTGACTACCTTTTACGTTACGCGGAGCACTCCCCGAGAGTACAGATTTGTTAAATATATAACGTACCAAAACGACCTTCTCTTCAGTAGAAAGTAGAAAACTGCCTGCGTACTAATTACCTAAAGCTGCTTCAATATCATAATTTATTTTCAAAAGCGATAAGGCCGCTTCTGACTAACGCTATCACTTCCTAATCATTGATTGGTATTGGTGATGGCCTCTTGGTTTGTCAATCATAGCGTTATCCCTTATGATGATTGAGCGCCACTTATTGCTTCTTTGATAGTATTTTTATTTTCTAGCCAGCGGACTATTTATGACCCAACACTTTATCGTTATTGGCAATCCAATCGCCCATAGTAAATCTCCTGAGATTCATGAGCAGTTTGCTATCCAAGCAGGAATTGATATTAGCTATCAACGTCAGTACTGTCCTGATGATGCCGCCAGTTTTACGGCTGTCGTTGAGGCGTTTTTTTGCGGTGGCGGTGTGGGCGCTAACGTGACAGTTCCTTTTAAACAAGTTGCTTATGACTGCTGCGCGGCGCGTGGTGGTCTATCAGCACATGCCAAGACGGCAGGTGCAGTCAATACGTTACTATTGAACAAAGCACTACTAGAAAGCGGCGTGCCAATCACTGATGCACTCTATGGTGATAACACGGATGGACAAGGACTTATCAATCACATTATGAGTATGGACTGGCCGCTGACCGATGCTCGTGTGGCGCTAATAGGTGCAGGCGGTGCGGCGCGTGGCGTAATATTGCCACTATTTGAAGCGGGTATTAACTCTCTCACGATTGCCAATCGCACCGCGTCTAAGGCAGCCGATTTGGTAAATGAGCTAAGTGCAGCCAGCTCAGTGATTGATGACCAAAATATCGAGGTTTGTGCGACCAATGAACTCAGTGGCGCTTTTGACATTATCATTAATGCCACTTCTATTGGCTTGTCAGGTGATACGTTGCCGTTGGATGATGCTCTAAACTGTCAGTACGCTTACGACATGATGTATGGTCGTCCGCTACCATTCTTGAAGCATTTTGCCGCTCGTGGCGCACAGACCTCTGAAGGCTACGGTATGCTTATCGGTCAGGCCGCTTTAAGCTTTGAGCGTTGGACTGGGCATACTATCGATGTAGCACAAGCGACAACAGCGTTAAATCAAGACCGTTAATCAAAGAGAAATCTTTGTAAAGCTATGACTATTAACTAAAATGTAGTAATAGCCAATTTTCAAAACGGCGTAGCGGTACACGCAATCGCGTAGAGTGTATCGCTAGACCACCACTCAATCCAATCACGCAGCCGAGCGCCGTATCAATCATACGCGCTTGGATAACGTCCCCAGCGACGGGAGGCACTGACATCGTACTACCATACTCGGCGATAAATATCGTCAGCGGCGTGATAAATATCACCGCCAGTCCATAATGCCGATCGACAAACGATTCAATCAAAAACATCATACATAGTATTGCTATAGCGATGCCCCATCCTGATAGTCCCCAAGACAGCATCCAGCCCGCCACGCCCATGCCAGCCAACGTACCCAATAAACGGTGCAACTGTTTGATCCACATGGTTCGTAGCTGCATACCTTGGATGATAATAAAGCAGCTCATCGCTGCCCAGTAGGGATAAGGCAGCTCTAACAGAACAGCAACGACCAACGCCAAACTAACGAAACTTACCACGATCAGACTATCGCTAATCATATCAGGCTGATAGTCATAAACAGGTACAGAAGCAACAGGACGGGCCGCCAATAAGAACAAACTATAGAGTAGCGCTAGCAACATCGAGGAGCCACTACCCAATATCACAAGCCCTATCGCTGAGAGCACTTGATCAATTGGCACGGGGATAAATAGCGCAATCGCACCCGCCATCAATACAAACAATCCCGCTGGTGGTGGTTGCCGATAATAACGACCTAACATCACCACGCTAATCCCAATCAGCATAAACACAGGCAGCCGCAACACTGGCATCAGCTGCGCGATCAGCCCCAGTGCAAAGCTGAGTATCATCGCAAACCCCCAAGCCATGACCGTCACTAGCCGATGTGGTAGCCCGCCTGTAAATGGTAGGTTTAGAATAATCATCGAGCCTAGCGATGCTTTGATACCTGAAGACAAGTCACCAAAATAAGCCCCTACAAACACCGGAAAGCTAATCGCAATCGCCGCGATGATGGGCATATGCCATGGTCGCTGACTGCGATTGACTGTGAGTAAATGATTCAGCTCACCATCGATTAACCACTTGATACGAGTTAATAATGCGCTCAACCAAGAGGTTCGCTGTTGCTTTTTTGAGGTGCTCATAAATGGCTTTCCTATTTGATAAGTCCATTTTTCTTTGAATTTAAATGAGTCTACATAACCCTTTATAGAATAATTTCAAGCGAAGATACAATTTACCTATACAAACTAAAATGAATTAATAACATAATTAATCATGAATAATAGTTATTAGTTGTATATTTGTCGCTGTTTAAGATTTATAATCATATCAACGCCATAACAGCTGTCCGTCGCTAAAGACGTTCTAATAACTAATACACTGGAAAGCTGTCCACTAACAACTCACTTGATGACTAATATAACGTCTAGCTCATCCAAAATAAGTAAATATCGCTTACATAAGTTGTGACTCAAATATTGCGCCATAAGTCTATGATAGCGAACTAACCAAAGAGAGCGATTATGTTAACTTACAAAGCCCCCTTACGTGATATCAAATTTTTGATTAATGATGTATTTGACTATCAGACGCATTATAAAAGGTTAGACAACGGCGAAAACGCTGATCCTGAAACTGTAGACATGATTCTACAAGGTATGGCTGATTTTGCTGAAAACGTCATTGCCCCGCTCTATCAATCAGGTGGTGAAGAAGGCTGTCATTTTGAAGATGGCGTCGTGACCACACCAAAAGGCTTCAAAGAGGCTTATGACCAGTTTGTAGAAGGCGGCTGGCAAGGTATTTCATATCCTGAAGAATTCGGTGGTATGAATCTGCCAACGTCAATCAACCTTATCAAATCTGAGATGATCGGTACTGCTAACTGGTCATGGTCAATGTATCCTGGTCTATCAACAGGTTGTATCAACACGCTGCTTCAGTACGGTACTGACGAGCAAAAAGCACTGTATTTACCTAAGTTGGTCGAAGGCTCATGGGCAGGTACCATGTGTCTGACTGAACCACAGTGTGGTACAGATTTGGGTCAAGTTAAATCGAAAGCCATTCCACAAGATGACGGCACCTATAAAATCAGCGGTACCAAAATCTTTATCTCAAGCGGTGAGCATGACTTAACAGATAATATCGTTCATATCGTTCTAGCACGTCTACCAAATGCGCCAGAAGGCACGCGCGGTATCTCATTGTTCATCGTACCAAAATTCACCCCGAATGCTGAAGGTGAAGCTGGCGAGCGCAATGCCGTAGTTTGTGGTTCAATCGAACACAAAATGGGTATCAGCGCATCTTCAACGTGTGTATTGAACTTTGACGGCGCAGTCGGCTATCTAATCGGCGAACCGCACAAAGGCCTAAAAGCCATGTTCACATTCATGAACACGGCTCGTATCGGTACTGGTATCCAAGGTCTGGCGCATACTGAATTGTCTTTCCAAAACGCTTTGCCATATGCCAAAGAACGTCGCTCTATGCGTACGCTATCTGGTACTAAAGATCCTGAAAAAGTAGCTGATGCGATCATCCATCATGCCGACGTACGCCGTATGCTACTGACGCAAAAAGCCTTTGCTGAAGGCGGTCGCTCAATGATTTATCATTCAGCACGTTATGCCGACAAAATGGCACAAGGTATTGTCAATGGCGATGATGAAGAGTTCGAAAAGTGGGACGACAAATTGGGCTTCTATACGCCAATTCTAAAAGGCTTCTTAACTGAGCTAGGTATCGAAGCTGCTAAGCATGGTCAGCAAGTCTATGGTGGTCACGGCTACATCAAAGAATGGGGCATGGAGCAAATCGCTCGTGATGCTCGTATCGCAACGATGTACGAAGGCACCACTGGCGTACAGGCGCTTGATCTACTAGGCCGTAAGGTTATCTTGCAGTCTAAAGGTAAGATTATCCGTGACTACACGTCAAGCATCATGAAATGGTGTGGCGAGTATGCTCTTGATAAAGAAATGCGTAAATTCGTTTGGGCACTAACCAAACTGTGTGCTGAGTGGAATACCTTGACGGTACGCTTGATGTTGATGGCACGTAAAGACCGTGAAATTATCTCAGCAGCGTCAGAGGACTTCCTAATGTACTCAGGCTATGTGATGATGGGTTATCATTGGGCGCGTATGGCAGCAGTAGCTTATGAAAAGCTAGAAAATGGCGGCACAGAAGCACCAGAGTTCTATAAAGCAAAAATTCAGACTGCTGAATTCTACTTTGATAAGTTACTACCACGCACGTCTGGTCACGCAGAAGCGATGGTTGCACCAAGCGAAAGCATGACATCAATGGAAATCGATCATTTTGCTTTCTTAGATTAAAATTGACTAGAACTGCATCGATAATCAATAAAAAGCGCCTATCATTTAGGCGCTTTTTTATGCTTAACTGAAAATATACTTATAAATAATACAAAGCAACTAGCAGATTTAGGCAGGTACTGTTAACTACCAGGCATTTTCTTATGATAGACCGCACTTATCTCTTCAACTTCTACACATATCTGCAGTGCCGCACGTCCTGACTGCTCTGCGCCTATTTTTTCCTCGATAGTAGCAACCAACAGCTCAGCCAATTGATCACGAGTGGCCATATCACGTCCACTCATTAGCTTTAGGTGAGCATAAATAAATCCATTGGCCTGCTCATCGTCTTCAACACCTACTAGAAATGACTTAATAGGTACAATACGTGCTTTGATATCAGTAGGCAGCTTAAACTGGCCACTATCCCATAATGCTTTGTTTAGCGATTTGAGCAATGATTCTTCGTGAGCGATACTGACGTTGGGTGTCACTTGAATGGTTAAATGTGGCATGAGCATGTCCTTAAATGTAGATAAAAATAATAGATAAACCGGCGTATAAGTCTACGCCTCATCGCTATGGTCAATCTACAACAATCTTGCGCCAAAGTATTTTCAATACAAGCGAACCCAGTATAGATTACTCATAAATATGCTTAGCGAAATTGTCGACATGGCGAATTTATAATAGGCAGATGATAGCCACCGTATAACATTTTACTCATCAGTAATACCACTAAAGCAAGCATCAAGCGTCGCGGCCAACTGTGCAGGCGGCAATTCAATCTCAAGACCGCGGCGGCCACCACTTACATAGACAGTGGCCTGATCTTGAGCTGTACTATCTATCACGGTTTTTAGTCGCTTTTTTTGACCCAGTGGACTGACGCCACCCAACACATAGCCTGTGCTACGCTCTACTTGTTTGGGGTCAGCCATCTGTACTTTTTTGCAAGATAGCAATTTATTAGAAGATAGCGCCTTAGCCATTTTTTTAAAGTTAAGTGTCTTGTCGACTGGCAATATCGCCACAGCAAGTACACCCGTATCAGTGGTCACCACTAGAGTTTTAAACACCTGTGTCACCGCTACGCCAAGTTTTTCTGCGGCTTCTAAACCAAACGATACGGCATTGCTGTCGTGAGTATATTCGTGTACTTGGTAATCAAGGTTACGTTTTTTGGCAAGATCGATAGCTGGAGTCATAAGTTTTAGGCTTAATAAAATGAAATTGAAAAATAGACGCTATATTTATGAGTCATCGGTGATATAAATATATTATTACCCTAAACATGTGAACTTTCAAATGTTTGAGCATTTTGTATAATTGGTCACTCACTACAGCGTAACCAAACCGTATTAATATTGGTAGTATATACAGACACTATATATCGCTTTGGTGGCTTTTATGGCATCATAAGCGCAACATATTTGACTATTTTTGATACTGATTATGATACCGAAGTTCTTAAAAAAACGGATTTTTAAAGCGCCGGTCGCGACTGACAGCACTGCTAAAGCTGATGGCGTCGCGACTGATGGCACTGCTAAAACTGATGGCAATGCAATCGCTACTAAGCCTTATTCTAATGCACCGATCAATCAGCTGTATCGTAAGCTGTCAGGTCAGATGCTCGATATCGCCGTAAAACCTAAGCTATTAGGTGAGCTACCTGAGTTCGATAATGATGATCAGACGCTACGGTTTTATGTATTACAGGACTATTCTCGTTCCAACAGTATTCTGATCGACTTGCAGACGCAAGAGCACAACTTACCGCCTGCACTGGTTGGAGTAAATGATGCCGCCCATAATATTAAAGAAAATGCGGCCATCATATTTTTGAATCACCCAAGTGCCAAAGACAGCCAATTGTCTCCTCGCCTTTCTCGCTTAGTGTCTGCTGTATTGCAATATCCGGAGTTAAAGGTACGTCTAGTGCCCGTATCGATTCTGTGGGGACGCGCACCTGAAAAAGAAGATTCGCTATTTAAGCTATTAACTGCCGACAACTGGCAAGACCCTAGCATTACCAAGCAACTATTTAATATCGGGGTGATGGGCCGCGACACTTTTGTACAGTTTCACCCACCGCAAGACTTACGTACTATTATCAATGATAATCTTAAAGGCGATGTGGAAGGACCTGCTACCTTTGACTCAGTTGCTACAGATGCCCTTAAAGCAAATTTAACAGTTACAGATTCACTCGATACAGAGTCAATAGCTACTAACAGTGATGCCGCAGCTGACGCTGAGCAAACGCCAAGTTATGCGCTAGTCGCATCAGCTGATAGTAATCGTGAACTGGTTCGTATGTTGCAGCAGCAATTGTCGATTTATTTAGATAAGCAGCGCGCTAGTATGCTTGGCCCAGATCTATCAGATAGACGTAACTTGGTAGACAAACTGGTGTACTCGCCAGCTATTAAGCATGCGATTGAGATGGAAGCGGCCGAGAAAGGGACTAGCGTTCGAGAAGCTCGCAGTCAGGCCAGAGGCTATGCTAATGAGATGGTCAATGACTACTCTCATTCCATTATTAGAGGCTTTTATAAATTTTTGACATGGTTGTGGACGCAGTTGTATGACGGCGTAGAAGTCCATCATTTCGAGCGAGTACGTGACCTTGCGACCGATTATGAGCTGATTTATGTGCCTTGTCATCGCAGCCATGTCGACTATCTATTACTGTCTTATGTCATCTACAAGCGCGGTCTGAGTATCCCTTATGTCGCAGCAGGTGACAATTTAGATGTACCTGTATTAGGCCCACTATTACGCGGTGCCGTTGCTTTTTATATTCGTCGTAGCTTCCGTGGCAACGCGCTGTATACTGCTGTACTGCGCGAATATATGCATACCCTTATCACGCGCAACACCCCGATTGAATACTTTATCGAAGGTGGTCGCTCACGTTCAGGTCGCTTGCTACCGCCAAAAATGGGTATGCTAGCGATGACCGTCCATAGTCAGCTACGCCAAACCAATAAGCCTGTAGTATTTATTCCAACTTATATTGGTTACGAGCGCATTATGGAAGGCGGCACGTATGTCGGTGAGCTAAAAGGTAAACCAAAAGAGTCGGAGTCTTTGATTGGACTACTTAAAGTTGGCCGTAAAATCGAGCGTATCTTTGGTAATGTGCACTTGAGCTTCGGTACGCCATTGCACCTTAGCGATTTTATGACAAAGTTCGATGTGCCAGCCAATAGTTTGCCATCTGATCGTACTGACTCGCCGCTTGATGAAAAGACCAGCGCTATGGTTGATAACATCGGTGTGAAAGTCATGCAGCATATCAATAAAGCTGCGGTTGTAACCCCTGTCTCGCTACTGTCATTAGTTTTACTATCGGCACCGAAAGCGGCATTGGATGAAAACATTTGTCGTGAGCAAATTGCTTTGTATCAAGGTCTGGCTCAGCAGCTGGTCTACTCGGATGATACGGTTATCACTGACATGACGCCGCAGCAAATCATTGATTATGGTATTAAGCTAAAACTTATTGAGCGTACGCCGCATATCTTGGGCGATATCATTCAGGTCGCAGGTAAGCAAGCAGCGTTACTCAGCTACTTCCGTAACAACATTTTGCATGTCTTTATTTTGCTGTCGTTCCTGTCTGCGCTAGTCGCACGCAACGGGCGTATCAAACGCAGCCGTCTCGATAGTATCGCTGAGCAGCTATATCCGTTCTTACAAAGTGAGCTATTCTTATATTATCCAGCACATGGCTTGGCTGATACGCTTAATAAGAAAGTGGATAATCTGCTGTCTCATGGACTCATCGTTGATTTGGGTGATGATACGCTCAGCGTGCCTGAGTCTAATAGCAAGCACTATCAGCAGCTACAAGTGCTGGCGACACCAGTTGGACAAAGCCTTGAGCGTTACTTTATGACGCTTGCTCTACTTGCTCAGCAAGGCTCTGGTAATTTAACTGAAAACGAAGTTGTGGACCTGTGTCATCTGCTTGGGCAGCGTTTGTCTGTGCTCTATGCAGATGATATTCCTGACTTCTTTGATCGCGCCTTGTTTACCAGTTTCATCAGTGCGCTGACTCGTCTTGACTATCTGCAAAAAGACGATGAAACAGGTATACTGACTTTTGATCATCGTATTAATGACATCGCTCATCATGCTAAGTACGTACTAACGCCTGATATGATGCAAATCTTGCAGCAAGTCGCTAGTTTGGACGAAGAAGAAATCACTCACGCTATTACTGAGATTAGTAATAAAAAGCAGCGTAAGTTTGGGCGTAAGCGTTAATTTTAACAACTACCCATACCCTTTAAGATTTTAAGCTAAACAAAAAAAGACCGCTAACAATTAGCGGTCTTTTTTTAGGATTCGACTATATTAAACAGTCGTATTAGTTAGTAATTTTCTTATACTTGGCACGTTTAGGACTGGCATCATCACCCATTGTCTTTTTACGATACGCTTCAAACTCAGTATAGTTACCATCGAACCAAACTGGGCCTTCTTCTTCGAATGCCAAGATATGAGTAGCGATACGGTCAAGGAACCAGCGATCATGCGAGACGACCATGACCGTGCCTGGGAATACTTGAATCGCATCCTCTAGCGCACGTAAGGTTTCGATATCCAAATCATTTGATGGTTCATCGAGGAGCAATACGTTTGCGCCTTGCTTTAGCGTCTTCGCTAACTGCAGACGGTTACGCTCACCACCTGATAATTGACCGACGTGTTTCTGCTGGTCTGAGCCTTTGAAGTTGAAGCGACCGATATAGGCACGGCTTGGCGTGGTGTAATCACCAACCGTAATAATATCAAGGCCGTCCGAAACTTCTTCCCATACGGTTTTATTATCATCTAAGTGATCACGTACCTGACCGACATAGGCAACCTTGACACTTTCACCCAAATCGACTGAACCTGTATCTGGGGTATCACGCTCAGTAATCATGTTAAATAGCGTGGTTTTACCTGCACCATTTGGACCGATAATACCAACGATACCACCAGCTGGTACGTTAAAGCTTAGGTTTTCATATAGCAGACGATCGCCAAATGATTTAGAGATGTCATTGATCTCAATAACCTTGTTACCCAAACGTGGGCCAGGTGGAATATAAATCTCAGAGGTCTCATTACGTTTTTGGAACTCAGTTGAGTTCAATTCTTCAAAACGCTGTACACGAGATTTAGACTTAGCCTGTTGGCCTTTTTGGTTTTTGCGAATCCACTCAAGCTCTTTTTTCAGCGCTTTAGCAAATGATTCTTCTTGCTTATTTTGCTGCTCTAGACGCGTGTTCTTTTGCTCTAGCCACTCAGTATAGTTGCCTTCATACGGATAGCCATGGCCACGGTCAAGCTCCAAAATCCACTGAGCAACATTATCCAAGAAATAGCGATCATGGGTAATGGCAACGATAGTACCGCTGTAGTTCTGCAAGAACTGCTCTAGCCACGCAACAGACTCGGCGTCCAAATGGTTGGTTGGTTCGTCAAGTAATAGCATGTCAGGGCGCGACAATAGTAGACGGCATAATGCCACACGGCGTTTTTCACCACCTGATAGTTTGCTAACGTCCGCATCCCATGGTGGCAGACGGAGCGCATCGGCTGCTTTTTCTAGCTGGTTGTTTAAGTTGTGCGCATCCCAAGACTGGATGATATCTTCCATCTTGCCTTGCTCTTCAGCAAGCTTATCAAAATCAGCATCAGGCTCTGCGTATTCAGCATAGATAGCATCTAGACGTGCTAGCGCATCTAGCGCTTCGCGCATACCGTCTTCGACATTACCACGAACGTCTTTACTGTCATCTAGCTGTGGTTCCTGCGGCAAATAGCCAACTTTGGTACCTGCTTGCGCGCGTGCTTCACCACTAAACTCAGTATCCACACCTGCCATGATACGTAGCAAAGTTGATTTACCTGAACCGTTGATACCTAAGACACCAATTTTGGCACCAGGGAAAAACGATAGGTTGATATTTTTTAGGATTTCACGCTTAGGGGGAACAAGTTTTGACACGTTGTTCATCGTGTAAATATATTGAGCCATTAACACTCCGATAGACTGCATAGAAGAGAACAGCAAATGCAACTCAGCGATGATGCCAAGCGTGCCGTACCTCAAAATCAGGGTTACAAATTATAGGTCATTATCGCATTGTGGCGCATGCCCTGCAAGCTGACAGGTTGTTTTACCAGTTGTTTTACTGTTTTTGACAGCAGGCTATGGCCTTTAGTTATAAAACTCGCTTTAAAAAATAACTCAAGGAGTCTTATCTTAATGAACTAACTTAACATTTTGATTCATTAGCGTTTTATAAAGACCACAAAAAATAGCATCAAAACTTTCGCAAATTTAATCAATAGCCGTTAGCATGTTAGTGTGGCTTAACAAGGTCGAGTAGATCCGTTTGATATTTAATTATCAAAATGATTGATAACCTGACTTTGTGTTCGTCTCAACACCTACTTTATAGCAATCATACAGGTACTGATAATATGGCCAACGGCTATCGCCCTGAAATAGTTCAACGTGCGTTTGTCGATTTTATCGGATCGCGCTTACATCCGTTTTGGTCATTGACGACCCCTAAGTTACGGTTGATTGCACGGCATGCTCTTAATGATGACTTGGTTGCGGTCCAGTTCGAAGGCAATCATGCTTTTAAACGGCAAGCACTTGATTCAGACGGCGGTTGGCATGGTGGTCAACACATCAATTTAACGGCCGTTATTGATGCAATTTACCATCAGCGCCATTACTCGTTGGTAGGATTGCCCAACCAATCCTTATCTTTGCAATCGGACATCGACAATAGTGAGAGTAGTGAAAATAAACAGTTACAGTCGAATATCATTACCATTGCCATCAAACCTCAAGGATTGGTCTCCAACTATCTAACACAGCAAGCACCACTGGGCACCATATTCGATAGTAGTTTGCCCAGCGGCGACTTCACCTTAGCACAGGCAAAGCTTGATGCACAAAGTGCTAACCGCTTACTTCTTGCACCCTCATCGCTACTGTTTATAGCAGGAGGCAGCGGCATTACTCCAATGCTAGGTCTTATCACACAAGCCTTATCGCAAGGCCATACGGTCACATTGTTGTATTACAGTCGCATGCCACTGGCAGAGACGCCTTTTTTGAAGCACTGGCAGCAATTAAAAGACAGTTATCCAAACTTTACTTATCACTTTATCAATACAGAAGACCCTGATAGTTATTTGGCAAGTACGCGACATCTAAGCGCGGAAAGCTTGTTGGCACTTAATTTGCCATTAGTAGATACGCAGATATTTGTTTGTGGATCGCAGGCATTATTAGCCGGACTATATGATGCTGTTCAAGCAATTACATCATTAGATATGGACTCACTGAAAGACAAACGCTCGTTGCACGACAATCTTATATTCGAGCGTTTTGGCAGTCTGTCACATGAGCTTGCTATCAATGGCAATAGTCATAATACAAACAACGAGAAAGATGATATAGCAACGCAAACGGTCTATTTGCGCGGTCGACAGCGACAATTTAATACCAATACCACGTTACTCATCGGTGCCGAGCAAGCAGGTATAACTCTCAGTTATAGGTGTAGACAAGGTATCTGTCAGCTGTGTCGCTGTAACAAAGCCAGCGGCGTGGTCAAAAATATTGAGACGGGAAAAATAAGTAGCGATGGCTATGAATCGATTCAAACCTGCATCAATATTGCCATGACAGATGTGGTGTTAGATATATAAGATGATTAAAAACCATGAGTCAGATTGTCCAATAAAATCTAGACATCTGATGAAACCAACCCTATGACATTCGATATTAATAGCCTTAGTTAAGGAGTTTCTATGCGTTTATTACCGCCTATATTCACTGCACAGTCTGCCGTATCTGCATTTTCGACAGATACGAATATTCAATCGAAACAAAATCTCTATCCAACATTGACGGGTGCGCAATTACCAAAAGACCAAAGTGACGCGCTAGCCGATGAGTTAAACACGCTCTACCAAAGCGTCATGGATTCACTGGGTAGCGATGATGCGCGTTATATTCAACGTGTACATGCCACTGTAGTCTATAGCGAGATTATCTCTCGTGGTTTACTCGCAGCGGCTGGGCGTATGCCATCGAAACGCAGTCTGGTCGCTACTTGGCTACTAGGTACGTCTTTACTTAGCTTTAGCAAAATATTGAACAACATGGAGCTAGGCCATAACGTTATGCATGGTCAATATGACTGGATGCAACACCCGCACCTTAATAGTCAAAAATTCGACTGGGATATTGTCTGCCCTGCTCCATTATGGCAACACTCACATAATTATTTACATCATACTTTTACCAATATTGTAGGCCGTGATCATGACGTAGGCTATCACTTGATTCGAGTGACTGATGAGCAGCCTTGGACGCCAGAAGATCGCTACAATATGTTTAGTACAGCGGTACTGGCATTTGGATTTGAATGGGCGGTAGCCTTTCATGACATCCAAATCAGTGCAGATGAATACGCTGACTCCCCTGATCTGCACAAAATCATGCAGCAAAAGTCTCGCGCGTTATTTGCCAAAATTGGACGACAAATAGGCAAAGACTATATTGCACTGCCGTCTGTGGTAGCGATGGCGCTAGGTCGTCGTAGCGCCTTTAGTACGCTGAGCGGCAACATGACTGCCAACACTGTCCGAAATCTATGGACGTGGGCAGTCATTTTTTGCGGCCATTTCACTGAGCAAGCGCATATCTATACTCATCTCGATGCCAATGAAAGTAAAGGCGATTGGTACGTACGCCAAATCCTTGGCTCTAGCAATATCAAAGGCAGCAAATGGTTTCACCTTTTGACAGGTAACTTGTCTCATCAAATTGAGCATCATATATTTCCTGATATGCCAGCTGGCCACTATGCAAAGATTGCACCGCAGGTACAGGCCATATGCCGTAAGTATGGTTTAAGCTATAACACTGGCCACTTTGGCACACAACTCAAGCAAGTACTGGGACGTATTTATCACTTTAGCAAACCTAGTGAAAAAGAATGGCAAGCCTATGTACAGTCAATGGAAAATGCAGATAGTACTACTCATAAAGATGATAGGTCAGCGGCCGATTTAGAAGACAAATTAGCGATAGAAAACACTAGTGGTCTCACTCGCTTTTTACCCCCAGTCGTTCGTAAAGCCATATCCTATGCATGGTGACATATTCAGATTTGCAACTAGATACGGCCATGATAAGGTAGGACAACAAACATAGGTGACGTTAACAGTCGTCCTATCTACCATTACGGTAAATGTCTAGATACTTGAGCGTCAAAACTACATACTAAACTGGCACTATCAAAATTAATAAAACATTTAGTTCATAATAAAAATTCGATAATAAAAAATGGAGTATATTAATGAGTAACCAAAACTCTAAACCAAATCTAGACATTGTTCATAATCAAGCAGCAAAACGTTTTGAGACCTCTATCGATGGTCAGACAGGTTATATTAGCTATCAGGAAAGTGCTGACAAGTTGGTCTACGATCATACTATCGTACCGCAGCAGTTGGGTGGACGCGGTGTTGGTTCAGCACTCGTTAAGCACGCATTGAATTATGCGCGTGAGCAAGACAAGAAAGTGATACCACAATGCTCATTTGTCGCATCATACATTAGCAAACATCCTGAGTATCAAGATTTAATTTAATTGGCTACGTAGTTAGGTTCAATTAATTCGTTAACGAGACTCAATTAAGTGATATCGGGCGAAGCAGAAAAATATGTAGATATTTATTTCGCATAGGAGACATACCCCAGCACCACTTTTAATAAACCAATTCGACATAACAATAAAGGTTATTAATATGAGTAGTTTATCTGACAAACAAATCAATCTACAGCTGGAAGAGCTGGCTGGCTGGCAGCGTGACGGCAATAGCATCGTCAAGACATATCATTTCAGCGATTTTATCGAAGCTATGAGCTTTATGAATCAAGCGGCATTTCATGCTGAAGCGCTTGAACATCATCCTGAATGGCGTAACACCTATAATATCGTAGAAGTTCGTTTAACCAACCACGATACAGGCGGTATATCTAGTCTGGATATTCGTTTAGCCAAACGTATGGAGCATATTATTCAGCCCAAACGCTTATAGTAGCAAGTCTACAATGTATGCCTTAATGCCGATTATCCTAGCTCTGTACTGATTACCCTAGTTAAAGCAGACAAAAAAAGACCCTCAATTGAGGGTCTTTTTTATAGTAGGTATTTACAACGATAAGCCGTGTCTACATCTTACGACTGACAAAGGCAACGATAAACAAAATCACAGCGACTGCTAAGAAAATGTATGCCAAATTAGCAGACAATCCTGCGACACCGCCAAAACCTAGGAAACTCGCTAATAATGCGATCACTGCAAAAATAATAGCCCAACGAAACATAATCTTCTCCTCAAATAATGGTAAAAAACAGATATTAGAATTTATGTAGCATCTATTTAACTTGTTTTTATCTAATGCTAGTTATTACTGTTTACGCTTATAGATTAGCAATGTTCATCTCTAAAAAACGTTCATTTTAGTAATAATATCGGCAGGTTATGTAAAGTTTGTAGTAACTGTTAATGTCTCATACCTCTTTTTCTTTAATAGATGATATTTTCGAAATAGAATTATATTTCTGAACGCAGCGTTATTTCACTGAGAGTTCTTAAACTAAGCGCTTTTTACCTGAATGTACTTTTATTAGATGCTCTTTTACTGAACGCTACTCTTCCAACTGTATGCAGAACTATTTTAAATTCCTCACGTTATATGTGATGTTGTATGTGAGGTAGGCTGCAAACTATAAACTGTAGCGACCTCACAAACCTCTAACCTAATCAAACGACTTGGTTTATAGTTTACTATCCACCTATTCTCAAATCTATTAAGGACAATACATATGGATACCAATACGGATACTGAAAACCCTACACAAAAAACCAGCGGCGACACACGCCCTTATGCAGTCGTTCTATATGGTGCGACTAGCTTCGTCGGTCAGATCACTGCCCACTATTTAACCAATTTTTTGTCAAATAATAAGAACGAAGATGGCTCAGACGTATCATGGGCGATCGCAGGTCGTGATGAAGACAAGCTCAACAAGTTGCAGGCCAAACTTGAGAGCAAGGTAGACATTATTATTGCCAACAGTAACGATGCTGACAGCCTTGATAAGATGACAAAGCAAACTCAAGTCATCATCTCTACTGTCGGTCCTTATCTAAAGTATGGTGAGCCACTGATCAAATCCTGTGCTGAAAACGGTACGGATTATGTCGATCTTACTGGTGAGGCTATTTTCATCAAAGATATGATGGACAAGTACCAAGACACTGCCAAGCAAAGTGGTGCCCGTATCGTAAACTCTTGTGGTTTTGATTCTATACCTTCAGATTTAGGTGCGTACTTTACCCAAGCTAAGGCAGAAGAAAAGTTTGGCGAGACCTGTAATGTCATCCATATGCGTGTCAAAGCAGCGAAAGGTGGTATCTCAGGCGGTACTATTGCATCGATGGCATCGATATTTGAAGAAGCTGGTGAGGACAAATCACGTCGAAAACAAGTGGCCAATCCTTATTTGCTAAACGATGATACTGATGCACCAAACGTACGTCAGGACAATGTCAGCAAACCAGTATATGACAGCAATCATAAGCGCTGGTTAGCACCTTTCGTCATGGCAACCATCAATACGCGTATCGTCCATCGTACTAATCAATTGCTCAGCTATGAATACGGTCGCGATTTCAAATATGACGAAGCAATGTGGATGAAAGATGGCGTCAAAGGAAAACTGTCTAGCTATGCTATGAGCGCAGGCTTATTGGGCTTTGCCACTGCAATGATGATTAAACCAAGTCGTGAGTTACTGGCCAAGCACGTCTTACCAAAAGCTGGCTCAGGCCCTTCTAAAGACGAGCAAGAAAACGGCTACTTTGATATTCGTCACTTTGGACAAACGGCCAAAAATGACACTATTACCGTTAAAGTAACAGGTGATCGAGATCCTGGTTACGGCAGTACTTCTCGCATGATTTCGCAGGCGGCATTATGTCTGGCACAAGATATCAGCAAAGAGGACGTTGGCGGTGGGTTCTGGACACCAGCATCTGCGATGGGAGATAAGCTAATAACTCGCTTAGAAGCGCATTCTGGTCTTAGCTTTGAAGTGATTGATAGTTAATCTATTGAATGATAACAAAGGCTCAATGTTTTTATGACCGTATCTTGGTTTCGAGATACGGTTTTTTATTACCTACTTTAAAATTTCAGCTAGGATTAAATTGAGAACAACGTATTTTTTTGGTGAACAATGTTTCTGTTTCCCAATTATTTAATACTTTATGATACTAACTACTATAGTCAAGTCTATATAAATCCGCTACAGCGTCATCCTCGCTAAGCATACTAATGTATAACTTGCACTCGGTTTCCTTGTATCGAAATTATATTGAACTGACTATAATCTAATATTGCTACTATCGTTTCATAAATATTGTAGAAAAATTATATGTAAACATTAGTTTAATTAAATGTATATCATCAAAAAACTTATGTACTAAAATCTGATAATTATCTAAACACTGGTTTTGAATTATAAATAAAAACTACTGATGAAAGTCTCTGTAATACTGACAAATAGCACTCAAAAAACTATTAATAACAGTTATCTAAGTTCAAATAACAACTATGAGCAATCAAATATTCATATTCTCAATACTAGAGAAGTCGGTAGATATTTATTATTAACAGACTCACTTATTAACAGTTGTAATAACACAATCAACCTTTGCTACTAATGAGTTTTGGGGAGTATAGAAGTTAAAATATCAGCTAGACTTTAGGTATGGCAGTTTCATAACGTCACAAGAAAACATTAAACTGTTAGAACCTTAATGAGTTTGCTACTGAAATATAAACTACATCGTTGATAATTTGCATACAGTATTTACAGACACCTTTAAATAAAAACGGCTCATCATTAAATATGAGTTATCGTTTTTAACTATAGTCAATCCACAATAAAACTGGAACAGCCCATATCCTGAAACAGTTTAGGCAGATTATTCTCCATCCACCCTTGTCGTAGAAACTTTGCTTGCGCCCATTTCTTTTCAATAGGGTTCAGAT
>NZ_CAJHAL010000040.1:0-20780 GCF_904846365.1 Psychrobacter nivimaris | reverse complement strand
GCTGTTCTAGCAGTCACTTCAGCTGTGAAAAACTCTAACAGCCTTCGCTGTACTTTTTTACTTATTTTACAACGGGTTATCTTCATAAAAGTAGTCTAACATAGTGCTTATCTACTACAGCCCCAAAATTATTTATTGAAAAAGCTTCTTAGCCTAATGTTAGATACTAGCCAAACACTTATGCTATAGGTGTTTGGCTTTTTACTATTTATGTCTTTGATATGACCAATCAATATTACTAAAGCTAAATATTCATATAAAAACTTGCAGATGGAGGATTGCAGCATGAACCCTGAGTTTTGGCAAAAACGTTGGCAAGAAGGTCGCATTGGATTCAATCAATCTATGGTCAATCCATTATTGATTAAATATTTCGACCACCTCAATCTAACTGCGGGTAGCCGCATTTTTGTGCCGCTTTGTGGCAAATCTATCGATATGGTTTGGTTAGCGACGCAAGGCTATGACGTGGTGGGCGTTGAGTTGGTCGAAACAGCCGTACAAGAATTCTTTGCTGAGCAAAACATCGAACCTACCGTCTATCAACAGGCAGACAATCCAGCGATTAGATACTATCAAGGCCAGTTGTCGGGACAAACCATCACTTTATGGGCTGCTAATATCTTTGCGCTGACCGCTAAAGATATTGGCTCTATTGATGCAATATATGATAAAGCGGCATTAATCGCTCTGCCAGCTGACATGCGTATGAAATATAGTGAGCAAGTGCGGAAACTTAGTAGCGATACCAGTAAAGTTGATGGTGCTAACAATGAAATAACACCGCAGCTTTTACTCACGCTAAATTACGATCAGCGTAAAAAGAATGGACCACCTTTCTCTATTGACGGCGAACAACTAGAGCGATATTACGGCGATCACTACCAAATCGGTGAGCTAGCAAGCGTGCCTTCTTCTATAGGTTCTGCACCTGATATCACCGTCACAGAAAAGATTTGGTTATTGAGCAGTAAATAAAAAACTCATGTAACCTTTAACAAGCCGCTAAATCGCAACGGAGAAATTGAATGAAAATGATAGTCGGTCTAATGAGTGTAATTGCTATTCTGCTAGTTGCTCTAGCAGGCCCATTGTATAAGTTTGGCATTGTAGAATTAGGCACTGCGTTTGCAGGGTTTAAATTTGGGTTATTTGCTGGTATCGCAGCATTGGTATTGTTGGCTATACAGCTATTATTTAAACGCAATACAGCCAGTATTGGGAGCACACTAGCCTCAGCCGTATTTGCTGCTACTGCCATAGCTATTCCGCTCGGCATGATGAATACGGCCAAAAATGTACCACCTATTCACGATATTTCTACCGATTTGGTAAATCCGCCTGAGTTTGTCGCGATTGCACCACTGCGTGCAGATGCACCAAATCCCGTAGCGTACGCAGGCGCAGAAGTGGCTGAACAACAACGTACTGCCTACCCTGATTTGCAAACATTGACCTATACTCAATCGAAGTCTGAACTGATCGAAGCATCTAAACAAGCCATTGAGAATTTAGGGTGGGAGCTTGTAAATACTGATGTAGACAAAGGCATCATCGAAGCAACAGAGACAACTGCTTGGTTTGGTTTCAAAGATGATGTGGTCATTCGTGTGACTGACAACGATAGCGAGTGCTTAGTTGATATTCGCAGTAAGTCACGAGTTGGACAGAGCGATTTGGGCAAAAATGCCGCGCGTATTCATAGCTTTATAGAAGAACTAGATAGTGTGCTAGCCAAATAAACAGGTTCCACCTCCTAAAGATAGTCCTCGAGTTGAAATACTGTCTGACGCTTTGCACTTTCAGCTTTATGAAATCCTCTTCTAATCTCACGGCAGCGTCAATTTATCGTAACCATTTATAACCTTGGTACTTCGACAGCTTTTCTTTACTGTTTAGATTGGTTACTCTACGTTAATATCATTTTTTGCCTTTCGATAACTATTTTAACGTTTATAGGATATTTTCATGCGTTTGACTCCTTTTTCTACTTTGTCGCTGCTTAGTGTTGCTGTCGGCATCAGCCTTGCTACCACTGCTCAAGCCGCGCAGCCGCCAGCACCTGATTTATCCAATAGTGAGTTTCAGCAGTGCTTGGACAATCTAAAAAATTCTAGCAAGTTTAGCGGTGTTGATGGCTATACCTTTAATAACTATCGCCCAAGCCAGCCTGATCCTAGTGTCATTCAGTCACTGAATTATCAACCAGAGTTTCAAAAAGACGTCTGGGACTATTTATCAGCATTGGTAGACAAAGAACGTGTCGAGGACGGTATCCGAGCCAAGCGTCAATGGGGCTCTACACTACGTCAAATCGAATCGCGTTATGGCGTAAAAGCTGAGCACGTGCTCGGTGTTTGGGGCGTAGAATCTAACTTTGGTCAAACACTAGGTAAAAAACCATTATTTGAGTCTTTAGCGACCTTATCTTGTTTTGACCGTCGTCAGAGCTACTTTCAAGGTGAGTACGGCAATGCGCTAAAAATCGTGCAAAACGGTGATATCGCACCAAATGATATGACAGGATCATGGGCAGGCGCTTTTGGACAGACACAGTTTATGCCGAGTACTTTCTTAGAATTGGCAGTAGATTTCGATGGTGATGGACGTCGTGATTTGGTCAATAGCGTACCTGATGCACTCGCTTCTACCGCAAACTTCTTGGACAATCGCGGCTATCGTACTGGTGAGCCTTGGGGCTATGAAGTCAAACTACCTGATGGGTTTTGGGCCGCTTCTAATCGTAAGGATAAAAAATCGATAAGCCACTGGCGCGACCAAGGTCTGACGTTGGCTAATGGTAGTCCGTTACCATATGACTTAAGTAGTGCAGGCTTATTGTTACCCGCTGGGATGGAAGGCCCTGCTTTCTTGGTGGGTAAAAATTTCGACACTTTCTACTCTTATAACGCCTCAGAAAACTACGCATTGGCTATCGCACACTTATCAGATCTAATCACTCGCGAAGACAGCAGCAAAACAGACTTTATCACTGCGTGGCCGACAGATGATCCTGGTATCAGCCGCCAGCAGGCCAAAGACATTCAACAAGCGTTGCTAAACGCAGGTTATGACATTGGCGGTGTAGATGGCATCATCGGAGACAATACTCGTACCGCTATCCAGCAATATCAGACTAGTCGCGGCATTTTCCCAGCTGACGGACGCGCAGGCCAGAAGTTCTATCGCGCCATCGTTGGTAATGCAGCACCGAGTCAAACTCAATACGGCCAGCCTGCAAACAGCAAACCTCTGAATCCTGCACCTGCCGATCGCATGGGGCAATTGATTCAACAGCAAACGATTGCTCCTAGTAGCTACTCATCTCAGCCATCAGTGAGCTCATCAACTTCTGGCAATACACGTTATCGCCGCGTTATTGACGCCGATGGCACTATCAAGCTTGTTCGTATAGACCAAGGTTCGTAGTAGCAATATAAATAACGCTATTTAGACGCATCAAAAAAGCCACGCTAACGATAGCGTGGCTTTTTTATTTATAAATAGTTATTAATAGAACTTATCTAATTGACTCAAAATACGTATCTAAACAATAGGCGGTGGCTTAGGCTGACCATTATCACCATTCCAGTTTTCGCGAGCTTTATCGTCTAAATCGGCTGCCGTTTTTGGCTCCCACTTACCATTCTCTTTCCAAGTCGCATCGCCCCAATCTTCATCTTCGGCTTTACTGTCTAAATCTTTGTAGGCCTTGCTAGGATCTATACCGCGACGTTTCATATCTGCTACTTGCTCTTCTAACGTATGAAACTGATCAGCATCATGCATAGACTTTTCTAGACCATCAATCTCTCTTTTTAACTCGTCATTTTTAGCATTGCTCATCGTACGCTCTCCCTAATTATTAATATTATAGTTGTCATTCTCAAACAGCTAACGTTGTTAGCATAGTTAACTGACTGACTTCATTATTACGGGTCTGAGGAATATTCACAAGCATTGCACGTATGCTTTGTATTACAAAACGTAGTCGTGATGCCAAAATGGACGTTTTAGATGGCTATTTTTGAACGCGCTAGCGAATAATTACTCGTCTTGTTTATTCGTATTTGAGGTATGATTTTGCAGTAGGTTTTTTGCGTAGAAGGTAAGCTTCCATAGCTCTTGTGATACCCGCGTGCCATAAGTCATCAGTTGTATCCAGTTTGCACCGACTAGCTTACGTTGCAAATTATTGATATCAGCTTGAGAGATTTGGCAGCGTGAGACAGCATGAACGTTTGGCATCTCTTTTTTGATGTCTACTTCCGCTTTAGCGGTAATCAAACGATTGATGGCATTTTGCAAGCCATAGCTCGAAAAAGTAGACGGTATTCTCATGAGTGTCATGAGTATCTCGTGCCACGAGAGTGTTAGTGACCTAGTTACGTCCGTTAGATTGCCGCCCTCATAAGCCTGAGCACTATATTGAATCTCAAAAAACTCCGTTAACTCAATTGGCTCACTAACCTTATCCGATATAAAATCTTCTTCATCAGCACTGTTTTTCTCTACCTCGGTAGTACTAAGTAATATATCGACGGTCTTCTCATACACGACCTTTTTACTAGTCGTATTCTCTTCGTCATTCGCTCTGACCCAGCCACCTACCATTTTATTATTGGCGACAGCATTATAGTGAGCCTGTACTAGCAATGGCTCAATATCTTCTTCCGTATCATAGTAATGTAGCTGGTTGTCTTGCTTGGTGACTAACTTAATAAACTCTTGAAGTTGTCGGCTGATAACAGCGTCTGGAGAGTGGTTTTTGACCAGAACAATTAGCGGCTTAAGCTTCGCTTTGGCATTTAGATAACTTAAGTGCATTTGGCTAACGCCGTTTTTTTGCACAGTCCCGTAGCTGTCGCCAACGATCATAACTGCGTAATCACAAGAATCAATACACTGGCGCCCATAAAAAGAGGCTTTAGATAATTTACTAGAAACATCATAGGTCAGAAATGCGCGCGCCTGAAAAAATATCGCTAAGCTGTCTAGAACCAACAACTGGTCATTGTCAGCGCATATAATATGAATATGATAGCGACGATTCGGCACAATTACCTCTAAGCGTAGGTCGTGACATAAAAAGGATAGGATGTAAAATAGAACACAAAAATCTTGTCTTGTTCAGCCTAGCATACTCTTAGCTTAAAAAGATGCACTCAATTTATTTTAACTGAGTCAGCGTTGCATACAGCGTATTGGTATCACTAACTTTGATAATAACTAGTGAGAGTAGTATTGCAATGCCATTTCTGTACCGAGTAAGCGCTCAACTAAAGCGCATAGTCTATCACTATATTTAGTGGCGTGAAAAGTTAATGGCGGTCTAGTAATGGTATTTTTATTACTGGTTTTTTGTGTCAGATTTTCTCGTTTTTCACCCATCAATGATGCAGACAAGTTGTTTGCAATCAATAGCTGTCTAACCCGTTCAGCAATCGCTTGACCAGAATCAATAACTTGTATTGACAGCTGCTGCTGTGCAATCTCATCCAATAAAAATGTCTTAAAAAACGGATAATGCGTACATCCCAGCACCAACTGATCGACACCTTCATTAGCAAATACTCGTACCTGTTGACGTAATCTTTCGGCTGTCTCGTCTTGTTCTGACATACCTGCTTCTACCCAAGGTACCAGTTGCGGATCAAAATACTTAGTGACTACTATGTTATTAGGTTGAGCAAAATTGATAATAACATCATCTAATAAGGTGCCATTCAAAGTCGCTTTGGTTGCTAGCACCGCTACATGACCACTTTTACTCGCCAATACCGCAGGCTTCAATGCAGGGACAAGACCCACAATGGGTATATGTGGATAGCAGCGTCGAGCAGTATCTAGCGCATATGCTGAAGCACTGTTGCAAGCAATAACTATTAGCTTACAGCCTTGCTGATGTAACCACTCTACAGCCTTTAGCGTTAGTGCTTCAATATCTTCGCTGTCACGATTACCATAAGGTACATTTAGCGTATCGGCGTAATATACGTAACGCTCAGTAGGCAGCTGCTGTGCTAAATGCAAATAAACAGACAAACCGCCAACACCAGAATCAAACACGCCAATGGGCGCGCTACGGTTTTTATCGCTTACAACTGTACTACCTGCATGTTTATTGACGTCTACTAGATCCATAGCTTTGAGACTCTGGTCAACAGATATATCGACACACGGTCTGAGTTTTTCGACTGTCTGATTTTTGATATCCATCTTTATGCTAATGCCATTATCATATTATTCATCAATCTCATTACCCAGTTAAATACGCTATATATGTGTTGCATGTATGACGTTACTCTACGTCGGCTCTCTATCGCCTACCTTTATACGATAATAATTTTTTAGACCAATAGAATCAGGCGACATTATAAAATTATAGCATTCATCGGCATACAGCAATTAATAGATAAACATAATACCTAATCAGTAGGCATCGATAGTGAATAAGACTGGCCACCACTCTGCAGCGTCAATATCGTCTTGCCATTTTCTTCTGATAATGCTCCAATTTCAGTCAGATGATAAAAAGTATTACGACCGATAAGTGCGGTTAAGCCATTTCTGACCATCATGTATGGGCGCACTTGTTCTGTAGATGCTAACTCCTGAGAATCTGCAACATCGTCAGCGGTACTCATTTGATTCGCTTGATCGCTTTCACTAAAGTCACTGTTATTAAAGTCGCTCTTATTAGAATCGCTCTTATTAGAATTATACGCCTTTAATACAATCGAATGCGCATCGTCTAAGCGAACCACATCCCCTGTCGTCGTTGTAAACTCTAACCAACTCATATCATCTTCATGGACAATACCAACATCGTTTATCAGAAGTGGTGCATCTTCAACTTGGATACGGATTTTCTGTACAGGGGTTTTCAGGAAGTACTCAGTAGTGCCATTATTTTCTTCTTTCCATAGTATCGTGGCAAACAAGCTGACCAGTGACTCACGGGTCATTTGTCCGCCTTCATGCCACCACTCTCCGTTTGCCTTGATAGTCAAATCCATATCAGCAATATCTTCAGGATGCCATTTTTCAAGTGGTGGTATCGCACGCCCTTCGCGAGTCCCTTTAGCAGACTTAATATACTGGCTTAGTGCATCCAAATTATCTAAGTCATCTAAGCTAGAAGGCTTACTAGTTGGGGCTTCTGCTATTTTCTCATGGCTGCCTTCAGTACTATTATTATCGTTATTCATTATTAATCCCTTTATTTAGTATTCAAAGTTTGGCTTATCTCTTATTACTATAAATTTTTGTTTCAGGTATGATGAAACTTTATCGTTATAACAACCTCATTTTCTTAACATTACCTTAGCATCGATACTCATAAATGCGTATCGTGTTTGTAGGACTTTTCTTTTATAATGAGTAACGATTTTTTATTGAAATGGTCAAGTGGGTGTTGTATTGATGACACATCTTGCGTTATGTGTTGATATCCTTAGATAAATTGGTATTAACCATGACGGGTCAATTGATGCCGCGAAGACAGTTTTATCGGGCAGCCATATGTCTGAGTGACGTTAGCGCCGCAAGTCTATTATTCAGTTGTTAAGCTAATGATGCCCTGAGATAAGCCACTAAAAGTTTAGGAGTAGGTATGCAAGAGCAAGACAATCAAACGCCAGTTATCGATGGTAATACTGTGAATGCTGACGCACCAGTAGCGACAGAGACCGCAACGCTAGATAAAGCAGAACCAGTCGTAGCGCCAGTTGCCGCGGAACCTGAAGTCGAACGCGAATCAATGGAGTTCGATGTCATCATCGTTGGTGGTGGACCTGCAGGTCTGTCTGCTGCCATACGTTTGCGCCAGCTCGCTATTGAAGCTGGTAATGATGAGTTTATGGTTTGTGTGGTCGAAAAAGGCTCTGAGTTTGGTGCCCATACGTTGTCTGGTGCAGTCATCGAGCCACGCGCTCTAAATGAGCTGATTCCTGACTGGAAAGAAAAAGGCGCACCGCTTAACGTGCCAGCCACAGAAGATCGTTTCTATTATTTGAACTCTGCCACACGCTCAACTAAAGTGCCTGACTCTTTGATTCCAGGTCCGATGCACAACGATGGCAACTATATTGTCTCGCTAGGTAATGTCGTTCGTTGGTTGGCCGTACAGGCAGAAGAGCTTGAAGTCATGATGTTCCCAGGCTTCCCTGCCGATGACATCTTATACAACGACGACGGTTCGGTCAGAGGTGTATTAACGGGTGATATGGGTGTGGCCGCCAATGGTGAAGCCAAGCCGAGCTTTGAGCCTGGTTATGAGCTTCTTGCCAAATACACTATTTTTGCCGAAGGTAGCCGTGGGCATTTAGGCAAACGCTTAATCAGCCGTTTTGATCTAGATAAAGACTCTGATCCTCAGCATTATGGTATCGGTCTAAAAGAGCTGTGGGAAGTTGAGCCTGACAAGCATGAGCAAGGCGTTGTCATGCATGGTCTTGGCTGGCCATTGACCGAAACTGGCTCGACTGGTGGTTGGTGGTTATATTTTGATGAAAACAACCAAGTAAGCTTTGGTCTTGTGGCCGATTTGTCTTACCACAACCCTTATGTCTCTCCATTTGATGAAATGCAACGTTTGAAGACGCATCCTGTCATCAAGAGTGTCCTAGAAGGCGGTAAGCGTATTTCTTACGGCGCACGTGCTTTGACCAAAGGTGGTCTCAACTCTCTACCGAAGTTTACCTTTCCAGGTGGCGTATTGGTCGGTGATGATGCTGGATTTTTGAACCCAGCAAAAATCAAAGGCACACATACCTCGATGAAGTCAGGCATGCTCGCCGCCGAAGCGATCTTTGAGGCACTACAAGCTGAGCGTCAGCATGACGAAGTCGTTGCTTATACCACCATGTACAAAGAATCATGGTTATATCAAGACAACTACGAGTCGCGCAACTTCTCACCTGCGATTCACCGTATGGGTCTGTTCATGGGCGGTGCTTTCACCTTTATCGAGCATAACTTGCTAAAAGGTAAAATGCCATTTACCTTGCATGACAATATCCCAGATTACGATCAGTTAGAGCGTGCCAACCATGCTTATCAACCGACCTATCTCAAGCCTGATGGTAAGTTGGTATTTGATAAATTGTCGTCGGTATTTATCTCTAATACCAACCATGCAGAAGATCAGCCAACGCACTTGAAGCTCACTGATCCAACGGTACCTATTTCAATCAACTTACCGTTGTATGCTGAGCCTGCGCGTCTATACTGCCCAGCGGGTGTATATGAAGTGGTCAAAGATGCTGAAGGCGCTAAGTTTGTCATCAATGCTCAGAACTGTGTACATTGTAAGACCTGTGATATCAAAGACCCTTCACAGAACATTACTTGGGTAACCCCAGAAGGTGGCGGTGGTCCTAACTACCCAAACATGTAAATCAGGATAATTCTGGTTTAAGCTGGTACAGTTAGTATCATTAAAACTGTACTCCAATAAAAACCGCCCTTCTCTTTATAAGAGTCGGGCGGTTTTTTAATGCTTAGAACAAGCTAGTTTTATCAATCAGTGCTGCTTAGTCTGTCCAAGCATCACGGTTAGCTTCATCTCTGAGTTTCACAAAGTTATCAGGATCAAACTTTATCTGATCGCCTGTTTTACCCTCTTTTACCTGACGCTCATAGTCACGTAGTATTCTTAGCGCTACAGGAGACAAGAGCAAGATTGCCACTAAGTTGACCAAGGCCATCAGACCCATAGACAAGTCAGCGAAGTTCCATATAGCAGGTAGGCTAGCAACAGAGCCAATAAATACCATACCTAACACTAGGAAGCGGAAAACCATAATCATCACTTTGGCGTTTTTGGCACCAGAGATAAATTCAAGATTTGACTCACCGTAGCTATAGTTGGCGATGATAGACGTAAATGAGAAGAAGAAAATCGCAATCGCCACGAACACCACACCTAGGTCACCCACATACTGTGATAAGGCTAGCTGGGTTAACTGAATACCTTCTTGCTCGACATTAGGGTCGACCACGCCAGACAAGATAATGATCGACGCCGTCGCGGTACAAATGATAAGGGTATCCATAAATACACCTAGCATCTGCATAAAACCTTGCACTGCTGGATGATCAGGATGACTCTTTGCCGTTGCTGCAGCATTCGGTGCTGAACCCATACCTGCTTCGTTAGAGAACAAACCACGTTTTATACCGTTAATCATCGCCTGTGCAATACCATAACCGATGACACCGCCTGCCGCTTGCTCAAAACCAAATGCTGATTTTACAATCAACGCGATCGCTGCTGGGAATTGACTGAAGTTAGTCACGATAATGAATAGCGCTAGCAAGATGTACAAGATGGCCATCACTGGTACGATTTTACCCGCGATACGAGCTACTGAGCGCAAACCACCGAATACCACTGGCGCTACCAGTACTACCAATACCAAACCTGTCATCCACGTTGGCACACCAAAGGCTTCATTTGTCGCTTGAGCGATGGTGTTTGACTGTACGCCATTGAATGCCAAGCCAAAGGCCACTAACAAACATAATGAGAAAAACACGGCGAGCCAGCGTTTGCCTAGACCTTTTTCAATGTAATAAGCAGGGCCACCGCGGTACACATTATCGTTGTGCGGTACTTTATATGCCTGTGCTAAGGTTGACTCGATAAAGCTGGTCGACATACCGACCAGTGCCGTCATCCACATCCAGAATACAGCACCTGGTCCACCCAAATAGATGGCAATTGCCACACCTGCCAAGTTACCAGTACCAACACGCGCGGCCAGCGACGTCATCAATGCTTCAAATGAGCTAATACCACCATCTTTGCGTCCTTGGTTGGACACGCGTAGCAACTTCCACATATGACCAAAATGACGAAACTGAATAAAACGTGTCACGACGGTGAAGTAAAGACCCGCACCAATTAGTAAGAACATCAGTAATCCATACCAAGGGTTACTAGCAATCAGCCAATCGTTGTTACCCCAGATAATACCGACACCATAATTTACGATGTTATCAAACCAACCTACTATCCCTTCGTTCATATGGGCTCCTTATTCATTCTTTATACGCGTTACTTAAATTTCATATCGATATCATATTTTGATTGCCATGGACTATATAAGCCTCTGTGCAAAATACCTGATACCAAAAAGACACGTGCATGATATAGATATTGAGCGACATGCGACCATCACGTTTACTTATCGACTTTATATAGTTATTTTTAAAATAAATAATGCTTATGTTTCATCTTATATAGAATAGATTAAGTGATAATTTAATCGTATAAATTACTCGGTTGCCGTAACGTTAGGTTCTTTAATAAATATTTAGCAAACTAATTTTTAGTAATTTACTTATTATTTATGCGTAGTAGTTTGCAATTATCTTTATTAAACCGTGCTAATATAAATTCTATATCCGTTTAGACTGTTTTATAGTTATCGAAGCTATTAATCAGTACAAGAAGCACAACAGGTTAGCGTGTTAAAAAGATTAAAACTCTTGTCAGGAAGACGAGATTGTTAAAAAGACACTGGATAGTCCACCCTTCTGTCTTCCTCAAGAAACGTTATTTTTGCCATTCGATGGTTTAGGTCAATACGATGCTTAAATAGTTAACTACTTTTATTTGAAGTAGAGAATTACCGAGCATTAAACGTACTATCACGCATCATCGTTTTCACTATATAAAGCAGTACCTGACTATTTTTTATACTTTTCGTGGTAAGAAATAATCGCAGTTCTTTTTATATGGTTGATATTTTTTAGGTAAGACAAAAGGAGTTGTCCTATGGAAAACCACAACGATCCATCTGGATATTGGCGCGCCAATATTCGTCTCATTCTCGGCAGCTTGGTTGTTTGGGCGCTATGCTCATATGGCTTTGGTATCTTGTTTCGTCCATTGTTAGCTGGTATCAAAATCGGTGGTACTGATCTGGGCTTTTGGTTTGCTCAGCAAGGATCCATTGGTATATTTATCATCCTAATTTTCTTTTACGCTTGGCGTATGAATAAGTTAGATAAACAATATGGCGTAGACGAGGAATAGCCCCATGAGTCAATTTGTAATTAATCTTATTTTTGTGGGTCTATCCTTCGCTCTCTATTTCGGTATCGCGATTTGGGCTCGTGCTGGTTCAACCAGTGAATTTTATGTTGCTGGTGGTGGTGTCCATCCGGTCGTTAACGGTATGGCAACAGCTGCTGACTGGATGAGTGCGGCGTCATTTATCTCAATGGCAGGTCTTATTGCTGCTAGTGGTTATGGCGCTTCTACCTATTTGATGGGTTGGACTGGCGGTTATGTTCTGCTAGCGATGCTTTTAGCGCCTTATTTACGTAAGTTCGGTAAGTTCACGGTTCCTGATTTTATCGGCGATCGTTTTTACTCAAAAACGGCTGCTATGATTGCTGTGGTCTGTTTGATTACCGCATCGACCACTTACGTTATCGGTCAGATGACCGGTGCTGGTGTTGCATTCTCGCGCTTCTTAGAAGTTGAGAGCAGTACTGGTCTTATCATTGCGGCTATTGTTGTCTTCTTCTATGCCGTACTTGGTGGTATGAAAGGGATTACCTATACGCAGGTTGCACAGTATGTGGTTCTGATGATTGCCTATACTATTCCTGCTGTCTTTATTTCACTTGAGTTGACCGGTAACCCGATTCCAGGCCTTGGTTTGTTTTCAAACCATGTCGAGTCAGGTGTCCCTATTTTGACTAAGCTTAACCAAGTTGTGACTGACTTAGGATTTGCCTCTTATACGGCTGATGTTCCTAACAAGCTAAACATGGTGCTATTTACCTTGACGCTAATGATCGGTACAGCAGGTCTACCACACGTTATCATTCGTTTTTTCACTGTACCTAAAGTGGCTGATGCACGTTGGACAGCAGGTTGGACACTGGTATTTATCTCGCTACTATACTTTACTGCTCCAGCAGTAGGTGCTATGGCTCGTCTAAACCTAATTGACACCGTTTACCCACAAGGGGTTGCAGAAGCGCCTCTAGAATATGATCAACGTCCAGACTGGATGATGACATGGGAAGAAACAGGTCTTATCAAGTATAACGATCTAAACAATGATGGTCGTATTCAGTTGTACAGTGATAGTGGGTTAGGTGCTGCTCAGATCGCCCTCAATACTGCTCAAACTGACGGTGGCGATGTTGCTGCAGCAACTGCAGCGGTAGAAACCGCTCGTATTGCACATGATGCAGAGCTTGATGGTCGTTTTGCTAACGCTGGATGGGCAGGTAACGAGCTTGATGTTAACGCTGATATCTTAGTTCTAGCGAATCCAGAAATTGCACAGCTTCCACCATGGGTTATTGGTCTGATTGCTGCAGGTGGTTTGGCAGCAGCACTATCAACCGCTGCAGGCCTACTGCTCGCAATTTCATCAGCCATCAGTCATGACTTGATCAAACGTAACTTAAACCCAAATATCACTGATAAACAAGAGCTAAAATATGCTCGTATCACTATGGGTGTGGCGATTGTAGTAGCAACTTACTTAGGTATGAATCCGCCAGGGTTTGCCGCACAGGTCGTAGCACTGGCCTTCGGTATTGCTGCCTCTTCATTGTTCCCTGTGTTAATGATGGGTATTTTCTCTAAACGCATCAACAATCTTGGCGCTATTGCAGGTATGTTGACTGGTTTAATAGTCGTTCTTGTCTATATCTTTATGTTCAAAGGTTGGTTCTTCATCAGTGGTACAGCGAACTTCCCTGATACTGAAGAGTACTGGTTATTTGGTATCTCACCACTATCATTTGGTGCAGTTGGTGCATTGCTTAACTTCATCGTAGCATTCGCTGTATCTTATGCTACTGCGCCACCACCAGCACATATTCAAGAGCTGGTTGAGAGCGTACGTTCTCCACGTGGCGCTGGCGGTGCGGTCGACCACTAAGCTCACAACTGAGGATATATCTTCTGTTACTATATATCACTCACAGGCAGTAGCTGCTTGTGGGTGATTTTTTTATCCTATAGCTATAATAACTAAATTTTAGATTTTTACTTTATCTAAGAGGTTCAATTAGACACATCTAACGCATTAAGGAATATTTTATGCTTTTTGAGTTTATCGCTACCATCGCTGCCGCATTTGGTATGGCTGGACTAGCACTTATCATAACTCACCTCAGCAAACTGGCAGGCAAAAGTGCACCTAAATGGCTGATTCCCTTATTTGCTGCTATTGGGATGTTTGCATTCCAGATAAACCAGGAATACAGCTGGTATGGTCAACAAGTGCGAGATCTGCCAGAAGGCGTAGAAGTCGTCAAAACAGCAGAAAGCACGGAATGGTTCCGCCCATGGTCTTATGCTAAACCACAAATATTACGTTTTATCGCTGCCGATACTGGAAATACTAGTGTGCAAGTAGACAACCCAAATATATATTTATTCAATTTATATTTATTTGAAAGACGAAGAAGTGTAGAGAAAGTTCCACAAGTTATCGATTGCAGTGTTCCTGCGCGTGCAGATTACGTTATACCAGAAAAAGGTAACACACTGACGGTGAATGAACATGTTAAACAGACCACTGCGTGGCGAGAGCTGACTACAGACGATCCTTTATTTATCAAAATCTGTACTGATGAAATCGTCTGATCCTATAACGCTTAGTACGGTTATGATTATGCTGGTTCATTAAATACTGACATCCAGTTGCTTTTAATAGCGTTGAGAAGCGGCTGAATAAGTATGCTTTGAATTAGCTCCTAGCAATAGCCCAGCGCACAAGCCACCAAAATGTGCCGCAAATGAGATACCTTGTTGCGGCATCAATCCTTGCTTAATGGTCAGCCAATAACCAGTCCCCATAACAATACAAGCAATCAGATAACCCCAACGCCGCGCAAATATAGCTCCGCCTATCATATAACCTAACATTGCAAAACAAAGCCCTGATGCGCCGATATGGATAGAAGATGGCGACCCGATAACCCAAGTGACCAGTCCTGAGGCGACCACCAGTTTAATTACCGTGCGATAAGCATTCTTCTCAAACAGTCCAAACAAAAACAAAATCTGTAATAGCGTCACCGTATTGCCAGTCAAATGCGACAAATTGCCATGCATGGTCCATGAAGCAAATACCCCTATCATACTACCCACATCTAAAGCACGCGGTACAATACCAAAGATATTCCACAGTCCAAATAAGGCCACTTCATTTAGAAAAAACATGCCCCACATCGGTATAAGTACAAAAGCATATAGTCCGATGACCTGCTTTATTCGTACGACAACTAAGTGAAGCAACTGCTGCCAATTCATATACCATCCTATCCTTATTATCTAAATTTTTTATGCCTATTTAATGATTTACAGCAAATAGTGGGCGTACAGCAGGTTTGAACGATAATAGTGATGCATCTTCATCCGCAGTGAGATAGTTATCACCATGCAATAATGACGTCGAATGATAAGGAACCAAGGCCGTAGGAATAAAACGACGTGCTGCGTCGATATGCTTGATTGAATCATCAAAGAAGATATGTGGCGCAAATGTTCTGAGTACTGCTGTTTTCTCTAATCCTCCCAAAAAAAACGCCATATCAACATTCACGCCCCACTCTCGTAGTGTCTTGATAGCACGCAAGTCAGCTGGTGCATTGCGCGCGGTCACCAGCGCAATTTTTATTGGTGAGTATTTTAGACCAGCAGGTAGGCGCTCTTGCAGATTTGACAATTTAATTAACAATTCAGCATAAGGGCCTTTTTCAATCGGCAAATCACGCATTTGTACTTCACGATCATGAAAGGCTCGCAGCCCTTTTTGTTTGTATAGCAGTTCACCTGAATCATCAAAAAGCACTGCATCCCCATCAAAGGCAATACGCAGCTGCTCAGTATCCAGCTCATAAGTATTCACAGGCGTCGCGTCTAGTATGGCACAGGCACAGATATTGGCATCCGCAACTTGCTGGGCATCGTCGCGATTGGTGGTCAAGAACAGATCAACATTAAAGTCTTTGATATAAGGCGCAACAGGGCTACCTGAAATAAAAGCAGAACGGGAGATATTGATATCATGTTCTAGAATTGCATTAAGCACCTGAATACCAGTGTCTGGGCTGCTTTTTGAGACAATCACGACTTCGACCAATGGTGTTTCAATGTCTGAATGTCGTCCATCACTATTATCAGAATACTTATTTAGGTTTAGTAACGCTTTAATCAGCGGATAACCTGCACCGATATTCAAGGGATCATTTTCACGCTCGGTCATGTACTCCCTAAACTCTTTTATAGCATTTGTAGGTCGTTGCTCTAGCAGCTCTAGCAAATAGTTTTCTGATTCAGTCAAATCAAAAAGTGCCGTCGCAGAAATTGCGACGATAAGCGTATTACTAAAATCGACAGCCATGACTATCTCTACTTATAAAGTTATATAGGAAAATGAATGAAAACCAGTTTACTACATTCATAAGCCTTTATAACACTAAGAAAAGTTATCATTATGCAGCGTCACAGATTATACGTTTCTAAAATATCCTTCTCTTAATTCTTAGTCAAAATATCAGCCAATAAAAAAGCCACACTGCTTTATTAGCAATATGGCTTCATACAATAACTTATAAGCTATGGTTTAGATTCCGCCTACCCGAGCAGCACAAGTGAGATGGCAGGGAACATCACCAAGATAATCAAACGAATCACATCAGAGACAATGAATGGTGCCACCCCGCGGAACATATCGCTCAGCTTAATGTGCGGTGCCATCGCCTTAATCACAAAGATATTCATCCCCATCGGCGGCGTAATCAAACCAAGCTCCACCGTCAATACCGCAATGATGCCAAACCATACTGGATCAAATCCTAACGCTAGAATGATGGGATACACAACAGGTATGGTGATTACTAGCATCGCGAGCGCATCCATGAACAGCCCTAATAGGAAGTACATGAACAAGATACAGATCAGCACAATCATTGGACTGACCGCTAGCCCACCAATCCAAGATGCCAAGGTGTAAGACAAGCGTGAGACTGAGATAAAATAGCCCAATGCCTCTGCACCTAATAGCATAAAGAACACCACTGCAGAGAGGGCTAGTGTCTCAATCAATGACTGCTTAAGTCCATCTAAACGCATACCTTTAGCAAAGGCATAAGCCCATGAGACAAACGCCCCTACTGCGGCCCCCTCTGTTGGGGTAAATAACCCAAAGAAGATACCGGCAATAATCACAATAAAGATAAAGCTAAATGGTATCAGACCCGTTAGTGACAGTAGCTTGGCTTTCCACTTGGTTTTCTCACCACGTTTTGCTAGATGCGGTTTCCAGCGTACCATCACCATGACGGTCAGCGAGTACATCACCATACCAAGCATACCGGGTAAGAAGCCAGCGATGAACATGTCACCCACTGACTGCTGGGTTAAGATGGCATAGACCAGTAGCGCAATACTGGGCGGAATCATAATACCAAGTGTACCGCCAGCGGCTAAGATACCGCAGGCAAAGCCTGGCTGATAGCCGTACTTCTCCATTTGCGGTAACGCCACTTTGGTCATGGTAGAGGCAGTGGCGAGTGATGAACCTGAGATAGAGGCAAAGATACCGGATGAACCAATACCTGCAATACCAAGACTCCCCCTTACCCCGCCAAATATGGTTCGGGTGGCTTCAAAGAGTTTACCTGCCATACCGGAGTGAGTCGCAAACACGCCCATCAGAATAAATAAGGGAATGGCACTAAAGTCATACTTTGCTAAGACATCGACTGGGATGTCTTTGAGCATTTGCAGGGCACCACTAGGCGCGGTGACCGCACCAAAACCGACTAATCCTACCCCTAACATGGCAAGTGCGACGGGTACGCGTAGGACGACAAGCAGGATCATGACCACTAGGCCAATCGCACCGATAATTTCTGGACTCATGCGCCTGTCTCCTCGGCGTCAAAGAATTCGCCTGTCTTAAAGATGTTGATGGATTCGATCAATGAGCGAATGGCCAGTAGGATGCTTAAGAATGCACTAACCATATAGATAGGCATCATAGATATTCGAAGGTCTTGGGTGACTTTGCCATACTCTAAGGCGTCAATGGCGCTCTCGTAGAGTCCCCATGAGAAGACAATGCCGATGACAAAGAAGCCCATCATAAAGATACCCATAAGGTAGCCTTTGATAGACTGTGGCATTTTCTGGGTGAAGACGTCGACGATGATTTGTGAGCGTTCGACAAAAGCGGCAAAGGCAGCTAATAATGCAAATAGCATAAAGTAGGAGACAATCTCTACACTGCCTTTGACGGTAAAGCCAAACTCACCACCGGTGAGTTTGAATATGTAGCGTGCGACGACGTCGAGCATGGTGGTTAGGACGATGATGATGAGACTCACCCCACCGATAAACTGGCATAATCTAGAGATTAGGACACTGAGCTTGACTAAAAATGCCATGTGACACCTCCAATTAGGTTAGACCTTACAGGCAGCACTGGCAGCTTTTGCTTTTTCATAGACGCCATCAGCATCCAAACCCAAAGCGTTAACATCACTTAGATATTTTTGGGTACCTCTTTCAAGTGGCCCTTTCCAGTCTGGATCATTTAATGGATCAGGAATTTCGATAATTTCATCACCTTTATCTTTAGCAGCTTGAATTGCCATTTGGTCATGTTTATCAAACACTTCACCGACCTTATTAGCTAATGCCATCCCTGAGTTTTTATCCAAAACTTGTTTTAGATCATCAGGTAAGTTGTCATATTTGTCCTTATTCATCGTGACCATAAGCGCTGAACTATAGAAAGGAATATTGGTATGATACTTGGTAATCTCATCAATTTTAAACGCTGTTACTGCTTCCCAAGGGAAACTCAAACCATCAACAACGCCGCGCTGTAACGAGGTATACATATCATTAGCAGGTAAACCTACTGGCGAAGCACCAGCGCTTTCAATAATATCACCAGCAACAGCTGAAGGACGGCGAATACGCATACCTTTCATGTCTTCAGGTGTTCGAATTAGCTTATCAGTTGTATGAAGCGCCCCAGGTCCAGCCCCGTACATAAATAATAAATGTGAGTCTTCGTATTCACCTGCTAAAGTACCGTCATCATATAAGGTCTGTAGCATACAGCCCATTTGGGTTGCTGAATTTGATAAACCTGGAAGTTCAGTAATCTGAGTCAAAGGAAAGCGACCGTTGGTATAACCATGCGCTTGTGAACCGATATCGATCGTACCTTTAGCAGCAGATTCATAAGTAACGTCTGCTTTAGCAAGACCCGCTGATGGATAAAGCTCCACTTTTAGACGACCATTAGAATCTGTTTCTATCTGTTTTGCCCAAGGCTCGAAGACTTCTTTACTGATAGATGAGGTTGCTGGCCAAAAATGTGAAAACCGTAGTACGGTAGTTTCTTGAGAAGTCGCTGATGAGCCATCAGTCGTATCAGCAGATTGGTTAGAACAGCCAAGAAGACTAATAGCGGCTAAAGCACCAATTGAAAAAAGAGGAGCTAACTTCATTATCAATTCCTTTTGATAATTATGAGAATAGGAGTAAGGTATTACGAGCAGACAATTTGATTCCTCCTAGATTAAATTGGCTACAAGGTGTAGATATATTTTTTACATACCTGTAATAAAAGTACTGTTTAAAATTATCAGCTATAATGATAGAAGTCAAATCATTTTGAGCAGATTATAGAGGATATATTCATATTATAGATATATCTCTGATACTTGAATTTTCTGCATAAATAATAGTAAAAATTAAGCAGATTAAAATAATTCTTCATAAAAAAGCTCTCAGCCTGTTATCCAGTTGAGAGCTTTTTTATGAGCTGATAGAAGCTGCTCTAGGCAGTTATATAAATCGTAATGTTAAAGCGCTACTCTTCCATCTGCCACTTATCATCTACCCACACAACATCGTTATTATCTAGATGTACATGCCATTCTGCATCAGTTACCACAAGGCGAATCTCGGTTAGACACTGTAGCCAATGCTCTAAGGTATACATAAGATCTTCTGAATCCATACTAGAAGGTAGCTTTGTAGCTCCTGCTAGTATTACCTCTGACTCACTATCATCATATGCATAAAGATCAAAAGTCTCTGCATCATCTGCATGCTCGAATTTGTCATTATATTCATTAACTATTGACGCAACCTTTTCTTGCTCCTGTTGAGTCAAGAGAGTAGAACGTTCAGCAGTATAGTAGAGTGAAACGCCCATAATGTGCTCCAAAATAAATGAGAGATTGTAGATTCTAGAAGTGAATAAATAATATCATATCAAGCTGATTCGTAGGAAGGTTTGCGTTTTGACCGAAACATCTAGCACTAAACTTTCTTGCACTAAGCTTTATTACCAAACCGCGCACAAAGAAAAGCCCCTTGATACGTCAGTATCAAGGAGCTTTTCAAGGATAGAGAGCTGACGAACGAGAAGAGCACCGTTAAGGCAAAACATTGCTTTGCTAGGCAACGCAAGAGCTATCTACCGGCATAGCCTTCCGTCTTGCACTGCGGACGACTGTCTCCCAGACAGTCGTTACTCCTTGCTCACCTTTAAATAGGATTTGCTACGTAGGTCACTAGGAATAAAAGATAGACACAAAGAAAATCCCCCGACAAGCTAATGTCGGGGGATATTTCAGAATAGAGAGCTGACGATGACCTACTCTCACATGGGCGAACCACACTACCATTGGCGCTACGATGTTTCACTTCTGAGTTCGGGAAGGGATCAGGTGGGGCCATCGCGCTATTGTCGTCAGCAAAGGGG
>NZ_CAJHAL010000039.1:0-22238 GCF_904846365.1 Psychrobacter nivimaris | reverse complement strand
TCTAAAAAGTGGTCGATGCCAATCCGTAACTGGACGTCTGCTCTGAATCGTTTTATGATTATGTTTGATGACCGTATCAGTAAGCATTTAATCTAAATGGCAGTTACACAGAATCTGGGATGGTCTCGATCTTCGCGAACCTTGCTTCTCATAATGATATTGTCCATATTTCTATAGAGTTATAACCAGCGTTGTAGCTTAGCTCATAAAAATAGTTTTTTTAGTATGAGGTGAGAAGCCTAGCTCAGTCACTAAAACAACCTTTTTCACTTAGCAGTCGAAAAACCTTATCCATTTCTTCCAAGATTTTATCTGCCATCGTGCCTTCATTTATCATTAACCATGCCTCACTCGAACCTTTCCAGTCCTGCGGATCAAAATAGTAGTAAGCGGGCCATTGAGCAGAAGAGCTCACTTTTTTATCAGTCAGCATCGTATTCATAGTTTCTGTATGTGGACACGCTTTCGCGGCTTCTACAGAAGTGAACTTAATTCCTAGAATTGGACGATCAAACCCTGCATTATCAAACTCGAAGCAAACCCATGCCTTATTATAGCCAGGAATTATGAATCTAATTTGTTCGTATCTTCTGCCCTCGCCGATATAACTAATATCTAATTCATAATCAGTTTTTTTATATTTTGCTAACAAATCTACTTTTAACTTGGCTATCAGTTCTTTCTTCATTCGATCTACAGTGTTAGACACCTTGATACTGGCATCAATAGTAGCTGCATTCTGTTTAATAATATCTAAAATTGCGTTGTCTTCATTCATATCTTCTATCCCCATAAACTGCTTTTGAATAAACTTAGTTAGCTGTGCAATAAACTCACTGACACTATGATTCTGACACTCTACTTGACATGCTTTAAGCCAACCAATCAGATCGCTAAAACGAAGATGACTGTATTCCTTGTCTTTTTTCCATTTTTCTAAAACTCTAGCATCGACACTCTTCTCATCAGGTGTACCGTTATACTCATTGAGATAAACAATATGACGACTACTATGACCTCTTTCCTTGAGCTCATGATAATAATCAATCAGTTGATTAGACTGATCTGCTGCATAAGGTTTATTTTCGATACAAATACCGTAGCTTTCATCACCCACCTGACATCTTAAGTAAATATCCATACGCCGCTGAGTGTTACTTTTTCCCGTCACTTCTTCAAGAAAAACCTCTGTTTTCTCAAGGTTGTTAAAGAAAATCTGCCAGTTATAGTCTTGATATATAACAGGCAAACAATGCTCAACAAATAACCTTAAAAAGCTTTCCTGCTGAGCATGACTCCCTTTAGGATCAAGCAGAGCTGCCAAAATGCGACTAAGTCCTAACTCATCGGTACTAATATACTCAAAAGTACTAAAATCTGGCGACAGTTGACGACTATAGAGTGCTTGAGCTGTCTCTAACGCATTAATCTTTTGACTCACATCATTTATCAAACTTTGCACGGTACTCATACTTATCTATCCTCTTAAAATTTCACTCGGTTTTATTTACTTATATTGCTGGTCATTGATTTGCTTCAGCATCTTGATAGTGTTTATATCGTAACTGCCTTCGTAGAACTGGTATAAAAGCTGCTCAAAAATACACTTGTTACCAGCGGCAAAGGCAAATAATGTTAGCGAAGATTGTAGCTTCAAGTTATCTGGTGAACCAAAGATATTTAAAGCGCTTTTATCAGGATGCAGCAGTAGTAATTCAGCACACTCTATTAACCGTGCTCCAAGCACCTCATGCTGCAAATATGTTTTTGCTTGCTCCAAACTCTCTATTGCAAAGCGTCGAGACATTTTACTGTGCCCTAACCCTTTCACCTGTGGAAAGATAAACCACATCCAATGCGTACGCTTACGACCTTGGGTCAGCTCTTCAATCACTTGTGAATAGATAGTGTTTTGGGCTTGGATAAAATCGTCGAACAGGGTTTTATTCATAGTGCTACTCCTGTCTATTTATTTTTCATAAAGTACCAATGCACTATGCAATCGATCCAGAATAACGGCTTTCAAATCCACCGGCTCTACGACCACGGCTAGCTGAGACATACTCACTAGCCAATCTTGTAGACGAGTCGTATTAGCAACTGTAGCGCTGACTTGATTCCAAGTGTCATCGATAATAGTAATTTGCTGATCTATCGATAATGGGCGCTCATAAAGATGCTGACAGGCGTATTTCTGTACTTTTAAAACCAAGTTGATTTCAACATTTTTACCAAACTCTAGCTTGCACAGCTTCTGTAAGCTATTTAATGTAAAAACGTCACGCCCTACCCAGTCAGGTATTGGCTTATCTATGACTACTGCCTCGGTAATACGATTGACTGCAAAATTACGATGCTCCTTTAGTAACACATCATCATCGATATGATCATCAGCAGAATTAAAACCTGTGAGATAGATCATATTGTCAATAAAGATCAGTCCTTTGGGATATATCACTCTTTGAACTGGTTTTTCGTCCCATTTATTTTGATAGCTTATTCGTAATTGACGATTCTGTAGCAGAGCCTGATGAATACTTTCAAGCACATCACTATCGAGCGTTGGTGCTTGCACGATACTAGGTAAGGTGATGAGATGATCTGGCCATTGCCCTAGCGGACTTTGATGAAACTTATCTTTATCCTGTCGACGTAATTGAGTGAGCTTGTCTGCGATTTCTTGTTTAAAAGATACTGGTAAGTAGTTTGCGGTATATTTATCCAGCATCTCCCAAAAGAACACGGTTTGCTCGTTAATAACATCGATGCTAAAGCTGGGGTCAATATAAAACCGTGCTGTCTTGCCACTGATATTATTGCCCCATGCTGGCACTCGGACTAAGGCGTCACTATAGAAGATATCGTTAAAGATTTGATTTAGGCCAATCAAATCGTTCTCTAAGTTTTTACGCTCATTTGTATAATTATCAGTATTATCACCATAGTTTTGCATAAGCTCTGTCAGTGACATAGCATCTGCTTCACTTCGAGGCAGGCTTTGATATAAAGCAAATAGACGTGCTGACTTTGTATAGCTGGCAATTTGATGTGCTGGCATAGTATCTTCTCTATTAGACTGATGAAGTAATTAACTCGTTATTAAAATACAGGTTCAATCAAAACGAACCAAAATCGCGGTACCATTATCATAAGCATTGCCATCGGAATTATAAACTTGGTTCTTAAGAGAGATGAGCCAAGCTTGTAAATCGGTTTCATCATTGACAAGTTGCCAATGACCACTCGGCACCAAGTCATGAATACCATCCGTACAGACCAAGATACAATCGCCGCTATTAACCTTAATGTTGCAAGAACTACCTTTTGGTGCTTCACTGCTTGTATAACTGTCATCAGCCGTTAATGCAAAGCATTCAGTAATACTATATAAACTCCCTGCCATACCTTCTCGGTTATAGTCAGCGAACTTCGCTTGGCTACCTTGCTCTTGTGCCCTTTGGTCAATAAGCTCATTCAATAGATTATGATCTCGAGTCAGGCACTGCCACTGTGACGTCCCTTTAGGCAGCCAGTACACACGGCTATCACCTACATGCATTATCGTCGCCTTTATGGTTCCATCGCCCTTTAACTCACAGGTAACCATCGCGAGGGTTGCCGCCGCGCCATGACGCTTAGATGAATGCTTGGTTTGATTAATCAGCTGATGAATAACCTCTGAAGTAATACTCTTCTGATTAACCCATAACCGTCTGACTGCTTTTACCACTGCTTTTGAGCAGTGCTGCGAGTGATTAGAGCTTGCCACGCCATCAGACACTGCTAAACTAAATGGTAATGCAACTGGTGTCACTGCCATCACACCTAGATCTTCTTGATACCAATTATCTAGAAAGAAAAAAGCGTCTTGCTGCAGGTTATTACTAGCATTCCCCAGAAAGGTAATTGCACAGGCCTGTGCAATAGAAGGAGTTTCTTTTAAAGGACAATGGTCAAGAGGAGCAGGAGCAGGAGCAGGAGCAGTCATGATGGTAAGCCTATATGTTTGTCATAGAGGCTAGTATAGCGGACAACCTTTAAATTTATTTTCTAGGTTGAAATATAAGATCATTTAGATAGTACATGAGTAACACAGAGTTGCTTTATATAAATAAAAAGGTGATGAACGTTCGCCCATCACCTCTTATGCACTATCTTAGGTCAATAAACCTTAATACTCTCTTACCATATTTTTTTGGGCTTTGTCATATTTAAAGCAAAAAGGTTGATCTACATAGCTGTCAGACATTCTATAAGCGTCTATATCGCCAGAAAAACAAAAGCGATTCGATTTGATACTAAAATCAAAATCAATCGTATCGCCTTTCTTATTAACGATCATTGGCTTACCATTTGAGTCAACTGCAGCTGATAACGAATAACGAATAACGAATAACGAATAACGAAAAGGTACTACTGTCTTCTTAGCAGGGTCAATCACAACCAAACGATAGGGCTTTTTGTTGACGTACCCTGTGTCATTGGTTTCAAAGATATAGATAATCTGATTACCATTGAAGTTAGGCTTACGCTCTTTCATAACAGTTGCATAGCTTTTCAAACGACTGTCTGTGCAAAATTTCTCGTCCTCATAATCAAAATCACATTCAACTACTGTGACACCATATTTTGTTTTAGGTGCTGCGTTAGCCGTAGAGGATAGACCTAAGATAATCATCGATGCTGCTAGTAGCAGGCTTGTCCTTTTAAACATGAAATTTTTCCTATAAATTTAAATAAATTAAGTATTTTCTATGCGGCTCACTTTCATATGTCAGTAAGTATCCATTTTTAAGAATAGATGTGAGAAATTACTGATCGTTTTGCGGATAGCGTTCTTGATCTATCTCATTCCAATCTGTGTAGGTTTTTTGGGAAAGCACTTTTCCTTGGCGGTCTAATGTATAGCGCGTGATACTCTCGTAGCCATTATCATAAGCATTAGCACTTTTAGTGTTTAGGTTATAGACATCAAGTTTCCCATTGAGCTATGCTGAAAAAACCGTACACCTAAACTTGGTAAACTAAGCGTATTAATCGGAGTTTATCATGACCAAGAAAATAAGAAGCTACAGTGACGAATTTAAAGCCGAGGCCGTCAAGAAGATAGCAGACAATAATGGCAATATCTCAGCGACCGCAAAGCACCTTGGCATCGCCATGCAGACCTTATCTAATTGGCATAATAAAGCCAATCAAGGCAAGCTTATCGGCACAGAACAATATGATCCTGATCTTATGACGGCTCTTCAGGAAATAAAGCAGCTCAAACGACAGCTTAAAGTAGCCGAAGAGGAACGAGAGATATTAAAAAAGGCGACGGCGTACTTCGCCAATGAGGAACGTTAAGAAACAGTCTGGGAGACTGTTTTAGTGACGCAAGACGAAGGGCTATGCCCGCAGTGACAGTTAGTGAAGTACGCCTTTATCAAAAACAACGATCTCTTCTTTAGTATCACTACTATGTGTCGTGTACTAAAGGTTAAGCATTCTAGCTACTATGACTGGCTGAGTCGTGATATTAGTGAGCAACAGATACACCGTAACCAATCTGAGCTACTTGTCAGAGCGGCACATAGTAAAAAAAACAAAAGCACGTTATGGTGCTGATCGACTGCACGCAAAGCTGATAGAGCAAGGGCACGATATTAGCCTATATATGGTCAGAAGCATTAAAGAAGAACATGACATCAAATGCCGTCGTCACAAACGCTTTAAAATCACCACTGATTCCAACCATAACAAGCTTGTCTATCCAAACATACTAAATCAGCAATTTGATGCTAAGCATCCTAATGAATCGTGGGTCAGTGATATTACTTATATCTGGACCAATGAGGGTTGGTTGTATTTAGCTGGAGTCAAAGATTTATACACCAAAGAGCTGGTCGGGTATGCTATCAATAAGCGAATGACCGCAGATTTAGTATGTCGTGCACTCAATATGGCAATCAAGAATAAACGTCCAAGCCAAGGATTGATTGTGCACTCTGACAGAGGCAGCCAGTATTGTAGTCATGCCTATCACAAAATCATCAAGCAGCATAATTTCAAAGGCTCGATGAGTGGTAAAGGCAATTGTTTCGACAACGCACCCATAGAAAGCTTCTGGGGCACATTAAAGAATGAGCTAGTGTATTACCAAGACTATAAAACAAGGTTTATAGCAATCAATGATATCATCGGCTATATCGAGCTGTACTACAACCAAACGAGGATTCAAAAGAGTTTAGGCTATAAGTCGCCAAGACAGGTATGGTTTGACTATTATCGTCAAGCTGCTTGATTCAAATCTCCCAAGTTTAACTGTACGGATTTGACGGCAGGGGTCAATTTTGTGTGTGAGCTATAGCTAGACTGGTTGTCTTAGTTTTATGCTGCAAATCTAGAATGCTATTAATAACACTAGCCTGCCCTGTTGTACTGCTTTGTCTGAGTACAGAATTACTACTTTGATCTGAGTATGGTAATGCTTGTATCCAGTAAAGCTGTATAAATTGCTCTGCTAACTGCTCATAAGAAATACTGTGCTCACTGTCATCATTAATTCCAGACTCTATAGACAGATTAACCATTGCCATCAATAAGGCAAATTTATAGGTCGAGGTATATGAGCTAGATGCAAGCAGCCACTGAATACGTCTTAAAAAGTTGAGCTGGAATTCTGCCATGGGCACAATCGTTATCCTTAAAATTCAATATTTTGAGAGTCTCATAAAATTGCAAAAGCTAAATAATGTTTAAATCAAAAGCTCTTTGAATAAAGTAATTGGGTTTCTGCTAATATATGGCTTTTTAGTTTATTATTACTGAGTAATTAATAATGCCATTGTATACCTTACCCACCATCTCACGCTTATCACTCGCACTATCCCTACTAGCCGTGACCAGCAGCACTTATGCAGCTAACACGAACAGCATAACCCCGATTAGACCTGCTGTTGATAATCAACAACTTACAGCCTGTTTAGACAATTTGGCTCAAAAAGGTGTATTCGCAAGCGTCAAAGACATTTTTGCTCGGAATCGCCCTACTGAAGTAGACTCTAGCGTATTAGAAGCCCTAAATTATCAGCCAGAATTCTCTAAAGAGCCATGGGATTACCTAGCCAGCTTAGTGGACAAAGAGCGCGTTGTTGACGGTATCGCTGCAAGTGAGCATTATGCCGATGTCTTAGCAAAAATCGAAGCTCACTATGGGGTCAGTCGCTATGATGTGCTCGGCGTTTGGGGAGTAGAATCGGATTTTGGAACGACCTTAGGCAAAAAAGATGTGATTAACTCATTAGCGACCTTATCTTGCTTTGGCCGTCGTCAAAGTTATTTTCGCGGGGAATATGTCAGTGCTCTAAAAATATTAAAGCAAGGCGATATTACTAAGTCTGACTTTAAAGGTTCATGGGCAGGAGCGTTTGGGCAAACTCAGTTTATGCCCTCTACTTTTTTACAGCTCGCACAAGATTTTGATGGCGACAATCGTAGAGACTTAGTTAATAGCCAAGCCGATGCCCTAGCCTCAACCGCTAACTTCCTAAAAAGTAGTGGCTATCAAAGTAACCAACCTTGGGGCTATGAGGTCCGCTTACCTTCAGATACGAACTTTTCAAACAATCGTAAAAATAAAAAATCAGTATCACATTGGAAAAACATCGGCATTACTCTGCCAGATGGTAGCGCATTACCTGATACCTTATCTTCGGTAGGTTTATTTTTACCCGCTGGTAAACAAGGGCCCGCATTTTTAGTGGGCCGTAATTTTGATGCATTTTATGCTTATAATGCCTCAGAAAATTACGCGCTAGCGATTGCCCATTTATCACAGCGTATTGAACAAAAAAATACCGATGTGAATTTTGCCAATGCGTGGCCAACTGACGATCTGGGCTTGAGCCGTAAAGAGTCTCGCGAGGTTCAAGAATCATTAAATTTACTTGGCTATAATATAGGTGAAGTCGATGGCATTATTGGAGATAAAACACGCCAAACGATTCAAAAATATCAAGTAGATATCGGTATTAAGGCCGATGGTAAAGCGGGCAAAAAAATATATCAGCGACTCATGGCCAGTACTTCTAAACTAAGAGAGGCTGCCAAAGTACAGGCCAAAATTAATGCTGAAACTAAAACTGCCGTCAATTCGAACTCACAAAGCACAACCCAAAAGCCATCTGACACAAAGTCCAGTTACGGCTTGTCTAACTTATTAGAGAATAAAACCTTACTTTCTATTCTTATTAGCCTGTTAATTGCCCTAAGCGTTGCTATCTTTATTAACAGAAAGCGCCAATAAACTAACTTCAGTAGGTAAAAATCATCTCCAAACAATGGGTTCCGTCCTGTAACCCATTGTTTCAAATTTAGGTCATAGTGTTTAGCTTAATCAAGTCAATTAATTACCACCAAATATTTTTCCTAACATAGATAATACGCCCAAAATGAGTAGAATATAAGCAATTATCTTAAAACTATCTGTTCCTTTCTTGGTATTAGCTGATATTGTATTGTATTGCGAAGTTATCGTTGATTGCATTGGTATTGACGTAATATTGACATGATCAGGAACGTCCTCTGGCTGTACGAATATATTTTCAAGCTTAACTGGGTTAGATTGATCCAGAGCAGGCTCTGGTTGTACATCAATATCTTTATTAGCCCTTAGTAGCTCCTCTTTACTGATATCTCTTTTCCTAAGTAACATCGAGTGCCACTGCTTATTTACTTCTTCTTTTATATTTTCACGAAAATACTCAAAGCTTGAATAGTTAACTTTACCGATATTTAAAGCGATATTAGAACTATCTTCCATCTCTGGCGCGACCCAAAGTTTAAAAAATATTAAATTGTCTTTGATATGATAATTATGAGTTTCTCCATCATGGGTCATACGAACAAAAGCATCTATCGGCTGTTTTGAGTTACTTTTAAAGCAAATAAAAATCTGTCTTACTTCGTCTTTGCTAATACCTCTATTAAAACCCTTATCCAAATTTATCGAATAATGACTGTTAAGCGTGAAGCCTTCTACTAGACAATCTTTTCTTACCTTTTTAGTCACTTCATTTTTATCGACTATATCTAGCGCATAGTTTTCTGAATTAATCCTACTAAAATCAAAATAGTTCAATTCAATGTCAGCATCATCCATCAAATGATGCTGAATAAAGACACCGTATTCTATATCGAGATTATCGACCAGTGCGGGTACATATAATAATAAATTAAATTTCATTAATGGTTAATTCCTAATCAACTATATTCACTACAAAGTAGGCTAATGCCATTAAGCTATCTACAATACTGGATACTTAAGAGGTGCACTAAATCGTTACGACGATAAATATAAACTGTAATTCATCGTCATTATTAAGCGCCTAGATATTTTAATAGTTCAAGCGGTTCATAGCGGCAACGGCATCAGGCTCACCAAGCTTTGCAGATTCACTATACCAATCCATAGCTTGGTCAATATTTTGTTCTAACCCATTACCATATTCATAGCGCAAGCCTATAGCATACATGGCTCGTTTGTGTCCAAGCTTTGCAGACTCCATTAGCAACCTAACCCCTTCTTGTTCATTTTTTGGCATACCGCCTGTGCCATTTAGGTAGTAGACCGCTACTGCATAAATTCCTGAAGCACTATTTAACTCAGCCGCTCTTTTATACCATCTTGCCGAAGTTTCTAAATCTTTTTCAACGCCTTTACCGATACTATAAAGGTAAGCTAAGTTAGTCATAGCACGAGGATAATTAGCTTCAGCAGAGTGACGATGCCAAACTACTGCGTAATCAAGATTCTCAGTAACACCAAGACCCTCTCGATATATCCACGCCAACTGGTTCATTGCCCCTGCATGACCTTGGTTAGCGGCTTTTTCAAGCCAGCTTCTAGACAGCTCATAACGCTGCATTTGATAATAATAGGCGCCTAACAAAAACATTGCATTGCTATTTTGATTATTCGCTAGGCTATCAAGACTACTGATGGCCCCTATATCAAAATTAAAGTTATTGAGCCACCCTTCGAATACACTGATGTTTCTAGATTGGTTTTTGACGTTGACAATGGTGTTAGCCAGCGAGATTGCCGCGTAAGGGTTGTTGTTATCCAGCAAATTCTGATACCGTTCTAAACGTTCCATGTCATTGGGATATTGCTCATCTATTAGTCCTAACTGGTCAACCCACTCAGCTTGCTGTTCAGTAGTGTCAGTTGTAGCTGTAATATTTGGCACTGCTGGCACATCAATGTCATCAGCTACATAACCTGGTTCTGCAGCCGGCTCTTCAATGTCATATAGTTCATCTGACCCAGTATCATCGTAGTAGGCCTCATCGTAGTATGAATCAGAATCAAAAGCTCCTGAGGCAATGATCATGAGAAAAATACCTGTAAAACTCATTAATGTATATTGAAGATTTTTATTCATTAGAATTAAGCCATATTACATTGTGTGATGATTGTTTAAAAAATTACTGTTGTCACTTTTAAAATGTCATTATCTTGGCATTCAAGAGCATGCCACTTCTGATGTGTCCACATTTTATCTAAGCTAGTCGGTCGCTGTATGCAATATCCAATACCATGGCTGATATTATCAGCAACGCTCTTTACAAGACCCATGACCATAGTATGTCTAGGTGGTCTATCATCCACCACCATATTACTGATACCTTGTCCACTGGTCCAAAACACAATGTTGAACTCGCCGCCTATCTTATCTGCTAAGCTTTTGGGTAATCTGGCAAGCAAGGTGTTTTTACCGTGCACTCTCTCCCAATCTTTAAAACCCTCTACCAAGTCATCTAGGTCTTGTTTGGAAAAGATGCCCCATATCACATCAGCATTTTCTGTGCCTAATATCTCTAGGCCAATACCATCCGAACTATTAGCGACACTGGATATATCTTGTCTACTTTTAGCCTCTATGATAGGTTCTTTGGCAGCTTTCACTTCTTGAGTAACTACTGATTTCTTTACCACCTTAATATCTTGGGTAGATGTAAGTTTTTTAGTAGCTTTAGGCTTTTTAATGGAAACAGGTACTTCAGTGCCTACAGTCTGTTCAGATTGCCCTTGAATCTTTTCTAATAACCCCTGAAAGTTTTCAACCCCTCCCAAATCATCTTCTAAATCTACATATTTTTGTGAAGGAATTTTAGGATACATTTGTACAAAAATTCTATTAGACGCTCGAGACTCTACATCCTTTAGATCGCTGAGTGGATATACCGTTTCAAGACCAACTTCGACATGCCTAGCAGCTATCCATAAATAAACGTACTTTAGTTTGGGTTGTAGTTGTCGTAGCTTATTGAAGTCCATGAAACAGGAAATGAATAACGATAGATTATATTTAATCGGAATATCAGACTCACTAAAACCACTAAATGGCGCTTCTTCACGTATTAAACGTAACCAACTTTCTTCATTATTACCTAAAGTATTAATATCTATGACACCAATTGACGTTCGATCTTTATACTCTAAAATAAGACGACATTCAAAGTCATTACTGTCTAGCTTTTTTTTGGCTGATAATTGCCATAACACGCACACATCATTACTGGTCATATACTTGGGTCACAAATTAAATTGATATTAATCGTGCGCGGATATAGATCTTCAATATGTTGTTTAGACTTATTGGCAAGACTAGATATCAGCTGGTTATATTGAAAGGTTTTATCAACTAAGTTGCTACAGTCATCATCCGAGTTACAGCCGTCTCGCTCGATGGAATATTGTGTATAGTAGCTGGTGTTGATAGAGCTGCTGCTTGCAGCGTATTGCAAGTCTATTCCTTGAGCGCTTTTTTGTGCCTCCGCCATCCCAGAGCTGACGCCGATACATGCTTTTTTTGCTTCTATAATGGGAATAGATAAATAGTTATCTATCACCTCAACCGTTGCGGGTGCTTTTGGCACGATACTGTAGCCTGTCTGTAGCGGTAAATTCAGCCTTAAAGTACTGCCTGTTTTGGAGCGGAAAAGTGCACCATCCGCACAAACCTTGTCACGATTAGTTTTGGGGTTGATATAAGGATAAAATATAATGCTGTCTTTATCGCCCCAGCTAACATCGTAGCATTCTTTTTGCTCATCACTGAGTGCGCTGTTAGGGTCAAAGGCGCTGATAAAGGGCTTTAGCTCGTCCATAGATAAATCAATCACATTTTTCGGGCTGATGATGGGTGCAGGCGAGCTAAAAGCATCATAGCTTTTGGCATCGTCTGTCAGAAGCCGTAATTGCGGTAAGAACTCAGCTTGCGCGATGACGCTATTAGAATGTTGGTTTTGGGCATTAATCAAGGTTTGTTGGATTTTTTCGATCTGCTGCGCACTAGAATGTTGCTTGGCTAACCAAAAAAAGTGTAAATGCTTTTGCGTCTGCGCAAGCGTTTTAGTTGCATTATTTACCGTGTAATAAGTTCCTACAAAGGGGGCACGTAGCGAAACTATTCCATTAGATAGTGCAGAACCTGAATTTTCAGTATTGACATAAGCACTCAAAAAAGCATCATATTGATTTTCAAAGCTCGTTCTTTCTGCTGGCAAAAAGTGCATATCAGATACTATGGCAACAGATCTCTCCTGAAGCTCTGGCTGCTCTCTATAGTCTTGCAGAATCAAACCCAGCTCAGTATATTGACCATTAAGATCGCACTTACCTTGCATCAATTGGTTTTCAAAAGTCTTAAAAGGTATATAAACCGCCTTATCTGATGACTCTTCCTGCATAAATATTAATAGCCGATCATCCGTTCTAAGTACTGATTGAATTGACTGCACTAGCTTAGTAATAGGTAGCGTATTCTCAGTAGTATTCAGTTCAGCATTAAAATATCCACACATGCTTGCTGAGCCATCGATAATATAATCAATCGGTGATGGGCTATTATTTTTGGGCAATATATCCAAGTTCAACGGTGGCATTACGTTAGGCTTAGCGCTGACTTTTGCTTTAGGCTCTGCAGGCACAATTACGTCAGGCTCATCACCACAGCCCACCAAGGAGCTTGCCAGCATTGCAATGAATAGCGCTGCACTAACACCACGAGTAGACGTTAATTGATATAATCGCATTAATTACTCTCCAAGGGCTTTCCGATTACCTCAAGTGAACGCTCCGTGCGCTGGGCTTGATACCAAGCTTTATTAACCCAAACTGCAGATAACGAGTTTGGCTTTTTATAACAATAAGCAAAGCCCTGTCTATCAGGCTTAGTCAAGCTAATTACAGCGGCCCGCATGGTATTTGACGCCAGCTCAACAGAATCAACACCATCACTCCCTACCCATAATTCAATCTTATAGCTGAGATGATCAAGCTTATGCTGAATATCATTAGGAACGAGTTCGCGAACTTCGGTGTTGCCACGATTTGTTTTAAACCAGGTAGTGATACTATCAGACAGCTGCTGAAGATCTGCTGCATTAAGGTCTTCAATGTCGGGTTCCACCATGAGCTCATCAATAACGGGTAACACAGCACCAAGAGCAACGCTAGTACTATCATCAACCTCAGTATGCATAGCAAGCTGTTGGTTAAGATTAGCTTCGAGCTCTGCATTCTTAATTTTAGCTTGTGCTAATTCTTTCTTAGTACCAGCTAAATTACTGCTCAACATTTTTTGCTTTTGGTTTAAATTTCGATTCTCAGCATTAAGACTACTGATTTTTCTAAAAAGTAATAACCCTCCTCCCAAAAGCAGTAAAGCTAATCCACCAATTAACAGATAATCAGTGTTCTGCCAAAATGGCATTTCTTTAGCAATTTCTGGTTGTTGTTCTATAGCTTTTTCTTCGGTGTTAGCAGAGTCAAGCTCATTGACGCTATCCAAAGCTTTCGTAGTACTGGCAGCGTTATTACCATCGTTAGGCTTAGCATCCTCACTCGGCTCCTGCGTTGGAACGCTCGTAGTGGCTGTATCATTGTTTTGTGTGCTTTCATTACTATTAGAATTCAAATCAGTCATTACAGGGTCTGAGGTAGCGCTATTCGATAACTCTCCCTTTTTTAAGCTCAGATTTTCATTAGTAAGTTCATTAACCTTACTTTTAGAGCTATCAGTAATATTTTCTGCATAAGTTTCTGTTGGCAGCTCATTTGTTTCTGCTATAGCTGATAAAGGCAATAATAATGCGCCCAAGCTAAGCGAGATAACAACCTTAGTTTTTACCAAATTTTTTAGCATAACACCCTCAGAGTTACCAATATTGTTTTTCATAACACTATTCCTAGTTACCCTGTAACTTCTGCATCATTGCTAAATTGAAAGTCCAGCGATCCGTACCGCTACCTGACCCATTCAAATACATGGCATTGACATCATAAAAATTCTTATTGCCGTATTTATTATTGATAAACAGGTACGCTACTTTTTCGACATCAGTATTCCAATACCTTTCGGTATAAGGAAAGAGTGTTTCTAACACTGGCAGTAAGTTTTCTTTATCGAGTAGATTGTCATTAAGACGCGGAACGCTCACGTCTTTATCGTAATCAACCAATATTGGGCTATCTGTAGTATTCTTATCAAACATATTAGGCGGATAGAGCATTTTAGGATGTTCTAAAGGACTACTGTCTTCATTATCATACATTTGATCTGCAATACCACCCGCACCATCACGAATCATACTTTCTTTGCTGTTTTCACTATAGCTAACATTAAGCTCTATCTCATCCCAACCCATAAAGTCAGCAAAGACTGTCTCCCAGACTCTTGGTGCATAATGACCTTGGCTAATAGTAGGATGTGGGTGAGTGTCATGGCTAAAGTAGTCACTCAGCTTAAAGCCATTACCTTGCAGCACTATATTTAGTCTTTGATTCTTTAACTGATCGATAGATTTAAAGCCTGCCTGCTGTAGCAATAGCTTTATTTTTACAAATATGTATTCATAAATACTCTCAAAGAACATCTCTGCGACTTTTGCGACCTCACCTGGATCACTTGGCAGCTCATCAACGATACGAATACCATTACGAATTTGGAGCTTCATAACTGACGCTAACAAAGTCTCATAATATGCTGCATTGTCACCTTCTGACTTCATGTCTATTTTATGCTCTAAGAACTTGCGAATCGGGCTATTTGTTGGCGTAAGCATGGCATTTAATAAATCATTCCCTGCCCATTTAATACTGCTTGAGTATTTTAAGCGCTGTATCGCCTTATCATAGTCCTCATATGACAGCTCAATATCAATGTCTGTCGTGCCACCGCCCATATCAATAATGACATAAGACTCATTGGGATTAATCATCGACATCTGTAGCGCTGCTTCGGTCTCGGATACTTCTATAACCTCAGGCTCTTTAATAGCAACTCCCGTACTATCTGCTAACTTGGCCAATATGGTTTTCATATCACGTGCGTAAGTATTGGCAAAGGTAGTGTTTTCAAACATAAAGGCATCAGGGCGCGTGACATATACATAGTCCATATCCGTAACCCCAGAGAACCTTAAGCGGGCAAATACCCCAATCAACATCTGCTCGATATATATCGAGCGCAGTCTACTAGATAAAGGGTAATCACTGCCGCTCGTCTCTTGTGGCCACTTAATATTGCCATAAATACGCTGAATGTCATTGGTCTCAAGCAAGCTATTAAAGAACCTAATACGCTCATCATCTGAGTTTGAAACCCCTAAAAAGTCACTACATAAAGGGGTAAAAATAGGTGCATTCAGGTTAAGACCGTTGATAAGCACTTTGCCTTTATCAGCACCTTCCTTCATAGCCTTTAGCTGCACGTCAGTCTGATTACTACCATCAGGGTTGGTACGATTACTTAAGCCTAATAAAACCTCGCTAGGGATGGTATAACTGGCACCCTTGCTTACATTCGCTTGGCGCTGTAAGTAATATGCGCTGCGGTTTTTTAGCCATTCTTCTTGACCTTTGATATCATCGGCTTCTGAATAGACCAACCATTCCATTCTAGGTTCCTCAGCAGTATTGGCAAGATTCAGGTTTTCGCGCTTCACTTGTCCTTGGTCTTTATGTGCTTTTGCCATACAGGTATTAGACGTACCAAAATCCAAACCAATACATCTAATATGGCTACTGCCTGACTTTAGATTATCATTCAATATAACTGGCTGAGTCGCAATGACAGTATCGCCACAAGACAGCTCTATGATGGCAGGGACAAAGTCAACTTTTAAGGGAATAGCATCAAAGCCAAACACTTTAGATTCTGTTAAGTCTTGAGAATAGACCGTGACGGTCATTTTATCTGAGCCTAAAGTAGTGTGAAGCTTGTTGGCTAAATCTTCATAGACGTTACGCTTTTCGATATCCACAGTGATAAAGTAGTATCGCCAACCTTCAACTTTAAAATTCGGCCAAACGCCAACACCAAATGCTAAATCATAAGGAGTGATCGCAATAGTGGTTTGATTACTATCATTTCCATAGGGAAATTCCATCCAGCCTAGATCTGGCACATATAGTTTAGTATATTGTACTGAGCACTCATTATTGCTTTCACCATTGAATTTGACTCGGGTATGGACAGCCTCACTATTGTCAGATAAATGAGCGATTACTTCAGAGTCCAACCAATATTCTTTTTTGACGGGTAAAAATTGCTCAATATTGACCACGTTACCGTTATTGTCTGGCAGTTTATCTAACATGACCACTTGCGGATTTTTAATTAAATAGCTACTGGTTTTGACTACAGACTTAGAAGTACCTATCTCGCTAAGTGTCACAACATTACGACAGCCTAAGTTGAGCGCAGGATTCATAGGCTCAACGACACTCGGTGGCGCTGGTGGCGGCAAGTCAGTCAAGATACCTGTCAAAGCCGTTAACAATAAGTTTTCATGGGCATTTTTATTAGCGCTTGGGCTATTTTTTAGTCTTGTCTTTAGCACACTTAACTGCCCGGCAAAGAACTTATCTAACGAGCTGATTTTATTTTTATCGCCGCTTGTTTTGCGTGAAAACAGATCAGCATATCGGTAACGCAGACTTGGTAGTTGCATGCTTTGTAGCAAGCCAGCAAAGTACTCTTGAGCGGTGTTGTTTGCCGCCAAGCACCAGTAATAGCCGTTCCATAAAAATAATGGTGTGCGCTCTGAGTCATTAGTCACTATCATACCAAGCTCACTGTCTGACCAATTTTGGGTCAAAAGCTCACGCTTGAGCCAACGGTGATAGGCATTATTATCGTCTAGTGCAATACTAGTATAAATCACCTCTGTCGAGCCGCTAATAAGTAACCAAAACGCCGCTTCAATCACACGCTGAGCATATAAATACAAACCCTGATCGGTACTTTGGAATTTATTAGCTACTATCTTGTAATAGTCGGTTTGATTTTGCTCTAATAACTGCGAGACAGTAATATCACTTTGAATCTGTAGTCGCCACTTCTGTAATAAAAATGCCGCCAAGATATTAGGGACACCTTGCGCAATACTCTCATCTAACTGAATCGTATTGATAAGATTGGCAGTCGTTGATGTAGGCGACAAGGCATCCAACCAACGCAGTGTCTTAGGATGTTCTATATCCATAATATCCAAGGCAGCTACATCCCCTGCTAACTGCAAGTCCCAATCCATCGCACCGTAATGAGCAATATTACCTTTTTGTTGTTGCATCTGTAATTGGACTTGGCTGATGGATTGAGCGGTATTATCATTATTACGATAATCTGCAAAGGTCTCACCAAACTCTTCTGAAGGTCTAACGTATTTATTAAGGTTTTTGAATACTAAGCTGCCAATATTGCTAGCCAATTGAGCGTACTTACTCGCATCCGTGCCGCCTTGATCAACAATAGTATTAATCTTAGCTTGCAGTGTGGTATCAATGCCACCTTGGTCATTAAGAATGGTTTTTTCTAAGACTTTCATCGCGCACGATTGCCACAGCTCATCTTTTTCAAAGCCTGTCTGATCGTTTGCGCCAACCAGTTTTGACCATAATGAATTGGCATTGTCAGCGCTACTAATATTATGATATGCCCTAAATGCAGGAATAATACCTGAGGCATTATTATTATCATAATCATGCTTAGACAACCAAGTTAAGCTACTCTGATATTCTTTTTGCTCAAAAGCTAAGGCATCTTTTAGATTTGTTGCGACGACCTTGGGTACAAAAGTCACAGATTTCAGGCCGAACCATGCTTTTTTGCTCTCATGGCTCACACCAAAGCGCTGGCTAATCTCTTCGAGCAGCTTATGAACCGTATCATACTGCGCGGCTGAATCCCCTAATACCGTATGATTAATGCTACCCTCAGAGTAGCCATTAAGCACTTCTATAAAGGCTTGCATCACTAGGATGCTTAAAGCGTTTTTAATCAACAACATCCAAAGACTGGCAACGTCTTGGTCTTTTGAGAAATCCTTAAATTGTAGAGCTGCCGAAGTATGCGGATGAAACTGACCTTGGCGTATCTCATGAGACAGCTGAGTCATCGGCATATATAGCTCATTTGGCGCAAAGTGACGCGCAAAGCTATGCTGTACTGCATTTGCGGCTAATAAGTTGACCACGTGCGTATGTTCAGGTTGGTCAAAATCGCCGGCACTTGGCCGCTGAATACCTTGCCACATACTTCCTGACTGAATAAAAATAGAGCTAACGGCATTATTACTATTAGACTGCAACTCATGTTGGAAGTTTCGCAGCGCAAAAGCAGTATTACGTTTTAATTTACCTGTATCAAACGCGCTTCCCGTCGAGCCATCTTCACCCGGTTTTAGCTGGAACCAAGGAAGCGTGGCAACCGTAGCCAAATTGACAGTACTGCCTGATCCTGAACTATTAATAATCTCATTAAAGGTTCGCGCCAAAGTCGGAATAATACCACTACCTGTACCGCCAAATACTGAGCCGACGATGACAATATTACAACCTGCCGTATTAATACCTGTCACATCATCATCAAATAACGATAAGAACTCTTGCTGGAGAAGCGCCTTATTAGCCGTATTTACTTTGCCACTACCATCAAGTACTCGTCCAAGCTTTTCACCAAAAATAGTTGAGCCTACTTTTGGATTGGCATGCATACCCTCTGAGACTTTGATGTTTAAGTCCTTCTCATAAAAAAAGGCTTGAATCTCCTCCGTCGTCTTACTCTTTTGTGCCAATAGTACGTTTTTGACAGTCAATTCACTACTAGAAGATAGACTCTGGCTATAAGGGCGAATAATATCAAAATTAGCCTCTCGAGTTTTATTATCGATGCCTCTATGGCGTAGATACTCATGCAGACTTTGGATATCGGGTACTAGCTGGCTACGGCGATTAGCAATCTGTTGCGATTGTGCATCAGCATCGATAATATAAACGTGAGGAACCTCTACCGCTCCGGCGTTGCCTAATGCTAACACGCGCAAATAGGCGTGAATAATATGCTGACCTGAACCACCAACCCCAATAAGTACATTTGACACGGCAAACTCCTGCTAAATTTAGACAATATAATATTTTTATCAGATAAAAGAATGATACGGATGCTTTTTGGCGCAAAAGCCGTATTGATAGCAGTGGCTCACTTATAATGTGCCTAGCCTATCAATCATAGCTATCTATTATTGCCGTATAAGAATTTAGCAGTGACCAGTAGATAAATAAGTATGCTCATCATCATAACGACTAAGGCACTCACTATCAGGTTACCCAAAAATAGCGGCGTGGTGAAAGGTAAAAACTTAGTAAATAACACTGACTTAATATTCATACAGACTTTTATATTCAAAGGATCTGATATCACGGCATAGATATTTGGCTTGATACATGAAGCAGCTGACTTTTTAAGCAAAAAGTTTGGCAATATAAAGAGTAGCGCAGCAATACCAGCGGCATAACCGGCATAAACCAGCTTGGCGCGCTTGACTGTAATGCGAGGATTACGCCGATTGCGATGAAACAGTATCGCTGCAAAAACTACGCTGATAAAAATAGATATAAAAGTAATAGCGACATAAAAAGCTAATTGGCCAGTCTGCTTAAATGCAGGCGCTAACTCATTCATCTCTAAAATCATCAAGCCGCTTACAATAGCGACAATAACACCAGTGATCAAAATGGTTTTTATTACTGACTTATTCATGAAATCCTCGAGACGATAAATATCGTCAAATAGTAAGTTATGCAATAAACGAGTAGAGATTACGTGGCAGCTGGTAGATAAAGTTGCTAATAGTTATATGTTGCAATCTGGTGCGAAAAATTCATATTAAAAGTTGAGTAATAACAACTATTATCGAACTACAATCTCAAGGGCAAAAAAACCCTATTATTTCGGTTGACCTGTGCAGCTGTAACTTTTGAAACAATTTTGCGACCTTAAATTACTCGATCCGTACATAGATATCGTGCAATTCTACTTGATTAAAGTATTTTTTACTACAGTTCCCCGATATTTGTTTTATAATTATTTGAATTAATAAGTTCAGTAGTACTAGTTGCTATTTTTCAACAAAAGTGCATAATATTAACAAAATGTAATTTTCCAGCAACTTAAAGTTAAGTATTGACAAGTCAACATTATATAAAAATAGAATATTTCTTATCCTTTAACTGATACTTAAACTCGACTCAGTAATTTTCAGCGCCCTAAAATTGCTGAGCTAAGAGATAGTCATTAATTGGATATTTATATTTTTGAAAGAATTTTTTAAGAATAACTAACAAAAACACCAGTATAAAATGGTCAATGACTTAATTTTTCGCATTCGTTTTTAGAGTGTATTGACGTAAAAATAGTTTTTGAATTTTTTTATAATCTATGACAATAAAGAACTATCTTTTTATTTAGGGAATGTATTTATGAACAACGTAGCTGCTCAAAGATTTAAAAATGAAAACGAAAAGTTTTGTAGCGATTGTGCAGCTAATATCAACGTGAAAGCTGAGATTTGTCCTAAGTGTGGCGTTAGGCAGATGGCAGTGTCAAACGGATTTGTATCAGCACAGAATGGTAAAAATAAAGTAATAGCAGCTGTATTAGCTTTTTTCCTTGGTGGCCTTGGAATACACAAGTTTTATCTGGGTCAAATTGGAATGGGTATTATTTATTTACTATTCTGTTGGACTTTTATCCCTGCAATCATTGCATTCATTGAGTTTGTTATATTACTACTAATGAGTGACGCAGAATTTAACAGAAAATATGGTGGAATATAATTGAGCCACCTCGACTATATCGGAGGCCGTTCATTTGAGTCAGGTAAAGGCAGCAAGGCATGACGGGATTAGACTATCATAACTCTGCTCTTCAAACTTAAAGATGACACATAACCAATTGTATTAAATAGGAGCCCCTTGTATCTTAAAGTCAAAAAAAAGGTATAGATCCTAAGTTGGTTAGAAGCCTAGGAGGAAAAGAAGTGGGCACAAGCTAAGTCTCTACCCCAAGGATGGATGGAGAATAACTTAATCAAGCTACTCTATAATATGCGCTGTATCGATTCTATAAGAACTTAACTATATTAGATCATTTCTTTAAAATTAGATGGTAAGAGACGGTTAGGCATCTCTAATATGTTTTATTACTATCCTTTCTTATAGGTAAAAGATGAAAATTTTAATTGCATTATTAGTTGTTTCACTACTTGTTGGTTGCGAAGGTAACAACAGCTCAAACAGCATCCAACAAGAATCTAAGATCGTAGAAGCTCAGCCTGCATCAAGACCATCAAGCGGTGTTTATGAAGAAAGACTTGGAGGTCAGGATTCAATAGCTCCACTAGAAATAAAAACTGAGCCAGGGTCAGATTATTATGTTAAGTTAGAAAGTATAGCTAATCGTGATCATACAATGACTATGTACATTCATGGCGGAGATACAATCTCTGTAGAAGTACCTTTGGGAGGTTACCTAATTAAATACACATCAGGTGATACATGGTATGGTGAACAGAACGATGTGTACTTTGGTAGAGAAAGCTTTTTTCAAGCTGATGAAACTTTTAACTTTACCGATACAGGCAATCAAATATCAGGATATACGGTTACGCTATATCAGGTAGTTGATGGCAATTTACAGACTATGCCAATAGATAAAAGTCAGTTCTAATACTCAAGGTATTCTCTAATAGTGCGCTTACTAAACTGAACCGCCCCGGGGAGTTTCCTAAAAACTGTGTAACTGCTTATAATCCATTAACAGGAGAATAAGCAATGACTACTCAATCTGACATTAAAAAACTGGCCGAGCAAATGGCTGGTAGCATGAACAGCTTCGATGACA
>NZ_CAJHAL010000038.1:0-25144 GCF_904846365.1 Psychrobacter nivimaris | reverse complement strand
AAAAGTGGTCGATGCCAATCCGTAACTGGACGTCTGCTCTGAATCGTTTTATGATTATGTTTGATGACCGTATCAGCAAGCATTTAATCTAAACGGCAGTTACACAGAATTCGGGATGGTCTCAATTGTCTGAGCAAAAATTGAATAAAAATACTTAGACCTAGCTCCAAATAATTCTCATATTTTAGAAACTGGTGAAAAGTAGAATTATGATACAAAAAAATAGTGATACTCTATCTATTAATTAGAGTATCACTATTATTATTCTTATTTAGTGGCTACATTTAGCCGCCTATAGAGACGTTTAGTCTCTTTCTAGCACCACTCTATAGCGAGCATTACCACTCTCTAGTCGCTCAAACGCTTCATTAATCTCAGACATTTTATAAGTTTCAGTAACCGGCTGAATATTATGGCGAGCAGCAAAATCTAGCATTTTACGCAGCGTCGCTGGTGAACCAACTGGCGAGCCTGATAGACTGTTCTGAGCCATAATCATTGGCGCAGCCGATATCTCTAGTGGCGCTTCTAACAGTCCAACAAAATGTAGCTTACCCTTTGGTCTTAGCGCCTTGATCACGACATCCCAGTTCATATCAACGTTCACTGTTGAGATGATTAGATCGAAAGAACCTGCGGCTTTTTCAATTTCGCTATCATCTCTTGAGTTTAGTGAATGGTGAGCGCCCATCTCTTTTGCTTCTTCCATTTTTGATTCACTGGTAAATGCCGTCACTTCACAGCCCCATGCATTGGCAAACTGCAATGCCAAATGACCCAAACCACCAATACCAATCACAGCCACTCTAGAAGTTGGTTTGATGTCGTACTGCATAAGTGGGTTAAACACTGTGACACCGCCACATAACAGTGGTCCTACCGCGTTAAAATCAAGCCCTTCAGGTATCTTGATGACGCTAGTATCTTTTGCGCGCACCTTATCTGCAAAGCCGCCATGATTACCAATGATCGTACCTTCTTGCTCAGGGCATAAGTTGTGGTCTCCATCGATACATAGATCACAAACGTTACAGTATCCTTTATGCCAGCCAAGTCCGACTTTATCGCCCAACTCTAGATGCTTGACGTACTTGCCTTTATTGAGGACTTTACCTGCAACCTCATGCCCACCGACAAACGGATATTGAGTCATACCCCATTCGTTTTGCCACATCGATAAATCACTATGGCAAATGCCGCAGCTATGTACTTCGATTTCTACTTCGTGATCGCCTAAAGCACCTGGGTCATATTCATAAGGCTCAAACTTGCCACCTTTTTCTTTTGCTGCGTATGCATTAATCATAGTTATTCCTTATTTTTTAGTTTTTTAGTTTTTTAGTTTTTTAGTTTTTTAGTTTTTTAAAGATTAGTTTGTAGAGATTGGTTTATCGTTCTAGCAGCTACTCACCTATTAGTAAAATTAAAATAGTGCTATAAGATATAAACAATTTCTTCAATTAATTTGATTGGACAGACTATAGAAAAGACTAACCCAACTAATCCATTCAACTTACCAGTTTTAGACTAACGTCATACAAAGAGTCATACTTAATAGGCAGTAACTCATCAAAAATACTGCTTATCGTCAGAAATATTGCTTTGTTACTTATATTGCTTTGTTACTTGTACAGTGCACGCCTTCCTCGATAACCTGTCAGTTTTGGCGTCTTTATTACTTGCAGCAAGAGACAGATTATCATGAGTGACATTCCTAGCCAGCCGATAGGAGAGAATGTTTCACCGATTATAATGATAGCCAATATAGTGGCTACAATAGGTTCTAATAACGTAATAAGCGTCGCTTTGCTCGCCTCAATCACTCTCAACGCTTGACCAAAAAGTAAATAACCAAAGAACATCGGCGCAATTGCCAAATATAGGGCAACGCTTATATGTTTTGCATCCAAAAACAGGTTTTCCCCTGTTAATAATAATGATGGCAACAATAAGATCGCCGACAGACCAAACATGCTTGCCATCGCTGATTTCGAGTTTACCCCGTTCTCTATCATCTGACGTGCTGTCCATGAGTATGTGGCATAGGTCAATCCTGCAACTAACCCTAACAACACGCCTAGTATTCGATTATTTGCTTGTGCGTTTATATCCAAATATTGGGTTTTTCCCAAGGTTAGCAAAATGACGCCAACCACACCAAATATAAAACTTACCACCCATCGACTAGTGACTCTTTTATTGCTAATCAGACGCTCCATGATAAAAGTGAAAAATGGTGCACTGGCAATTGAGATCACTGTACCAATAGCGACACCAGCCAATCTCATAGAGGAATAAAAAGCCAAAGGATAGATAGCAACGCATAGGCTACCGATAAATAAGAGACTGGGTTTAGAAAGTAGTTTCTGTCTATCGCTTAGTAAATTATTCTTAGCATTCAATACTAGCAATACACCGCCTACCCCCATCGAAAACGCACCAACGGCTAATGGACTAACGTCAGGTATAAAAGCAGAGGCTGTACCTGTCGTTCCCCAAAGGACACTGGCAGCTATCACACATAAAATAGCACTTAGACTAGATTTATTCTGCAGCATAGCAGCTACCTCTAACGTTATAATGAATAACATTATTATAGAGAGTTATAGACTACTATTTGTGTAGATTAGACGGTTTGCATGTCTGGTTAGACGTGTTTTAATTTGGAAGGGGCAATACCGAAATATTTAGAAAAGCGGCGGCTAAAAGCGCTAACATCCGTATAACCAACCAGTTCGGCTATGATAGCGATAGGTGAATCAGTATGCAGTAACAAAGCTTGCGCCTTTTGCATTCTGATCTTTGTGATGTACTCAGTGACGGTCTGGTTTGTTTGCGATTTGAAGTTCTTTTTAAACTGTGTGGCACTGAGACAAGAGATATCCGCCAATACTTCAACAGAAAGGTTGTTAGAAAAATTGTGGTGAATATATGCGACGACTTCTCTAATTCGAGCGTCGTATTGCACAAATAGATTTTGTTGTTCTAGAAGCTTATAAAAGGTATCAAACATCAGTCTCTCAACTTCAGGATTGATTTGATACCTTAACTGACTTTCTGAAAACTCCAAAAATGCCAACAATGGCGAACTTATAGAAAAGACAATTTGTGATGAATGAAACACATTTTCTGGCAACAGATCTGTATCTACAACGATAAACTTTGCATTCTCTTCAGCGCTAAAGTAGTGCTTTTCATTTGTCTTAACCACAACACATTCGCTTGGGATAACTTTTCCAGTATAGCTCCCAACTTCGATATTTATTGCACCTCGCAAGGGCAAAACAATCTGATGAAAGTCATGAGAATGTCCTCTAGTCTGACGAGTGTATGACCTAATTGAGAGCATGTTAATCATACATCGTTTTCCAGATTGCTATTATTGTGTCGTGTCTTAGCTAACTATTTGGTTAGCTATTTGGCTCACTATTTGGCTCACTATTTGGCTCTCTATGAGAAGTGACTATTAGAAGTCACTAGGTTTACCATGTGGAGCTAGCCACTTAGCAAACCATCCAGATAAATCATCCATCAAGGTATAGACGACAGGAATAACAACCAAGCTCAATAGCGTAGAGGTTACCAGACCACCCAGTACCGCTGCTGCCATCGGTCGCCTAAAGGTAGGATCTGCATCACCCCAACCAAATACCAATGGCAGCATGCCTGCACCCATCGCGATGGTCGTCATGATAATAGGCCGTGCACGCTTACGACATGCATCTACGATAGCCTCAAAACGCGCCAGCCCTCGGCGCTGGGCAATCAACGCGTAATCGACCAACAGGATTGAGTTTTTAGTCGCAATACCCATAAGCATAATAAAGCCAATCATCGAAGGCATCGATAAGCTACTATTAGTAATAACCAAGCCGACAAACGCCCCACCGATCGACAGAGGTAGCGCCATCAGAATGGTAAAGGGCTGCAATAAACGTCCAAACAGTAAAATCAGTACGCCTAAAATACAAACCACACCGACGGACATCGCAATGATAAAGCCACTAAAGAGGTCGGCCATGTTTTCGGCTTGGCCTTGATCGATGATGGTAATCGAAGGCGGCAATTGTTGCATGGTCGGCACTGCTTTGACCGCTTGTACCAAATCGCCAAGCTCGCCACTCGCAGGCTGTACCGTGATACTAATAGCACGCTCTCGATCCAGTCTGCTAATCTGCGCAGGTCCAGTGCCAAAGTCTAGCGTAGCAACCTCACCGACGCGCACGCCTTGACCGGCAGGCATAGTACTCGGCACGTACAAACCTTCTAGTTGGCTAACATTTTGCTTAGCCACGTCAGGTAAACGTACGACGATTGGTACTTGGCGCGTATCAAGATTAAGCTTGGACAATTGCTGCTCGTAGTCGCCTACAGTCGCCACACGTAAAGTTGTAGCGATATCTTGCGTCGTGACCCCTTTATCCGCCATTGCTAACCTATCTGGCGTTACTGTTAGCTCTTGACGAGGCAAACTGCGATCACTGGTCACAGCGCCTGCACTTGGCAGCCCTCGAATCTCAGACATGATTTTTTGTGCAGTTTGTTCAAGCAGTTGCGGGTTGGTACTGGTTAATGAAAAGTTATAGCCACTTTCACCACCACTCGATAGCCCGACAGTAAACCGTGCTCCTGGCACTTCTGTCATCAGCTTACTAATTTTGCGCTCTATCTCTTGCTTGGTGCCTCGTTCTGCACGCGGGACAAGTACGATATCCAAGCCAGCGATGTTTTCAGCCTTACCGCCACCACCATCCGATGCACCCATCGACGCCTGCGCCTCTCCCACTGAGGTAAAGATGTTGGTCACCTCAGGCATGGCCAAAATACGAGCACTTGCTAGCGCTGCCACGCGCTCAGTATCCGCCAACGATACATCAGGTGTCAGCTCAATAGCCACTCGAGTTTGATCAATATCATTATCAGGGATAAATGACGTAGGTAGCAGCTTAACCAAAGCTAGCGATGCCACAAATAAAACAAGTGTTGCACCCATGGTTATCCAGCGATGATGTAGGGTCCAAGACACAATCTTAAGATAGTACTTCATCATCGCGCTTTGTTTTTCGACGTGCTTTTTCTCAGGTCGTAAGATATAAGCTGCCATCATAGGGGTAATCAGGCGCGCTACCATCAGCGAGGCAAAAATTGATAAGGCAGCCGTCCAACCAAACTGACGGAAAAACTGTCCAACGATACCGCCCATAAAGGCTGTTGGTAAAAACACCGCAATCAAAGTAAAAGTGGTGGCGACGACGGCGAGACCGATTTCATCAGCGGCTTCCATCGCCGCTTCATAAGGTGTTTTACCCATGCGTAGATGGCGTATGATGTTTTCGACTTCAACGATTGCATCATCGACCAACACCCCAATGACCAACGACAATGCCAGTAATGAGATGATATTAAGACTAAAGCCAAACAGATACATACCCAAAAAGGTTGGAATGACTGATAACGGCAAAGCGACCGCGGCAACGATAGTCGCTCGAATATTGCGCAAAAACAGGAAGACTACCACTACAGCCAACAGCCCACCTTCGATGAGCATTCTTAATGAGGCTTCATAATCTTCTGCAATGGGTGTGGCTCGGTCATAGACTTTTTCAATACTGATATTACTGACATCAGCTGTCAGTTTAGCAAGCTCTTCATCAACCAGTTCCATCACATCGACTTCACTGGCACCGCGCGATCGAGTGATGTTAAATGCTACCACTGTTTTACCATCTAGCTTAGCAATCGAGCTTGGATCTGCTGCGCCGTCAGTGATTTTTGCCATACGACCTAAAGCTTGTGTGCCTCCTGTAGGGACAGCCACTTGCAAATCGTTTAGCTCATTTGCTCGCTCAACAGCACCGAGAACACGGATGGTCTGAGTCGTATTGCCAACTTCTGCTTCCCCGCCAGAGCTATCCTGCTGGATACCAGCGATTTGCTGCGATAATTGCAAAATAGAAAACTTTAGACCACTTAACGCAATTGGGTCGGCAGCAACCGTGATTTCACGCTGCAACCCGCCAACACGGCTCACGGTACTAACGCCTGGTATATCAGATAGCCGCTTGGTAACGGTATCATCGACAAACCAAGATAGATCTTCCACGCTCATATTTTCAGCAGCGACAGAGTACGTAACCACTGGAAACCCTGCGGTAGATACTTTGGTAATGATAGGATCGTTGGCTGCAGCTGGTAGATCACCACGTACCTCGCCGACTGCTGACCGTACATCGTCTACCGCTTCTTGAATATCTTTTTCTAAGGTAAATTCGGTGGCAATGGTCGCCGCACCCGTCTGTAGCGTGGTGCGAATATGACTCACGCCTTCGATACTGGTCAGTTTATTTTCGATCTTTTTGGCGATATCGTTTTCGAGTTGTGAAGGCGCAGCACCTGGTAGCGTCACCGTGACTACCACTGCTGGCAAATCTATGTCTGGAAACTGCTGGACTTTCATTTTCATGAAACCGTAAATGCCGCCCAACGTCAGCAGTACAAACAGTAAGATAGCAACGAGCGGGTTTTTAATCGAATAAGCGGAGACGTTTAAGCTCATGGCTGTGCCTGCACTGGCTTACTGGTTTGGGTTACACCATCAACAACACGCACTAGGTCACCATCATTTAAGAAGCTACCGCCCTGTTTTACGATACGACTGTCATTTGGCAAAGGCTCTAACACTGCTACGCTCTCGCCCAATCGCTCACCCAATGTTACTCGCTGCTGCTTGATACGTCCCATCGATCGATCGTCTCGAGTAGTCGACTCAGTAACGAGCATCACATAATCATAACCATCATTGCTGACCACAGCGCTATTAGGAATCGTTTGCGTACTGGTACTTCCCAATAGGAATTCGCCTGTTTGATACATGCCTGCACGTACCTTTGAGTTGGCAGCTAGGCTGGCATAAATCGTAATTTGGCGGTTGTTGTCTGCGGTTGGTGCGATGCGGTTTACTTGCCCCATCACTGTATCACCACCCGGTAGACTGACTTGTACAGGCGTACCGACGTTTATATCACCGACAAGCTTAGGATCTATATCTGCTCGCCATTCCAAAATGCCGCCTTTGATAATCGTAAATAACGGATCCCCGCCTGCCACCTGCCCAACTTCTACCATTTTTTCACTAATAATACCGCTGACAGGAGCGACAACTTTTGCGTTCTCTAATGTCAAACGCTGATTGCTCAAACGGGCTTTGGATGCTTGCAAAGAAGCTCTGGCACGTACTTTCGAGGTACGGTAACGATCGGCTTCTTGTTTGCTGATGGCATCGATATCGATCAATGGCAGCACACGTGCAGCATCAGCGCTGGCATTGGCCAGGGTGGCTTCCGCTTCTGCGACATCTGCTTGCGCCTGTAGCACTTGCTGCTCCATAGCATCAGTATCGAACACGGCTAAGACTTGACCTGCTCTGACGCGGTCGCCTTCTTCGACCAAAATACGCTCGATAGCCACACCATTGACTTTTGCACTGACGTTCGCAGTATCCTTAGCATTGATGGTTCCATCGGCACTGAGCGTGCTGCCGATATCATCTTGGCTTGGACTGACTGTTTCTACTGAGAGTACTGATTGCTCAATACTGGCATCGCTACCAGTTGCCTGATCGTTTGCGACAGAATTAGAAGTTGCTGACTCATCTGTAGCTGCATTACTATCATTGCCCCAATACTTGCCAAGCAGCACCCCTATCACTAGCACGGCTGCCAACACGGGCCACAACCATATTGGTGGTTTTGCAGATGGTCTTTGAGATAAAGTGTCAGTTTGACGATATGGCGGCAACTCAGCTTCGGCTGCTGGCTTAGAATGGGTTTCTTCAAAATCGCTCATGATAACTCTCTGTAGGTACAGTCAATATTGAAATACTCGCTATAGAATGACTAAAAATATCAATCAGTCACAGCAATAATAAAAAGTGGCACGCAATCGAAGCAATGTTTGGATAGCCTGATGTAGGGCTATGAGCGTTACTTACAGAGAGTATTACGATGTTCTCTAAAGCACTGTTTATTATTATAATAGTTCATCAAATTATCGAGAATAGCATATATTTAGTCATCATCTTATTTTTATATATAGTGTCTAGCGTTCATAAATTTAATTGAAACTTAGATCGAATATCTGTGCAATATTAAAGGCATATCGACCTATTTAAAGCAATAAGAGCGCGTATAGTCAGTCGCTGAATATCTGTTGTATTCAACGACTGACTATGGATGGAGTATCGTCTATAAATAATGTTAACGTTGTGGCCATACTGTTTGATTATATCCAGAGCTAAGTTCAATGACGCACTGAACCTATTTACCGATACCGATACTAAACACTAAACACTGATTACTAGACACTGGGTATAAACACTAAGCATTGGTATAGCGACTTGCCTCAGGCATCCAGCGATGAATCAATTGACTAACATCTGCTTTTCGCGCAGGGTCTGCTATCAAATGCTTCGCTAATCGCTGAGCAATAGCAAATAATTGCTCATCACGAATTAGATCAGCCAGATAGTAGCCGACATTACCCGTTTGACGTTTGCCTAACAGCTCTCCTGGCCCACGTAGCTCTAAGTCCTTTTGAGCAATGACGAAGCCATCGGTACTATCGCGTAGGACGTTTAGTCGCTCAGTACCTGTCTCCGATAGTGGCTTTTGATATAACAGTACACAGAAGCTTTTGGTCGAGCCACGTCCGACTCGCCCGCGCAGCTGATGCAATTGTGATAGTCCCAAACGCTCCGCATTTTCGATAACCATCAATGACGCATTGGGTACATCGACCCCTACCTCGATGACAGTCGTCGCAATCAACAAGTCCAAATTACCTGCTTTGAACTCCTGCATAATGGCTTGCTTATCAGCAGACTTCATCTTGCCATGCACCAGTCCAATACGAATATCTAGACGTTCATTTAAGTCCTCATAAGTGGCTTCGGCTGCCTGCGCATCCAATACGCTAGATGCCTCTACCAGTGAACATACCCAATACGCTTGCCTGCCCGCTTCGCAATTAATCGCAATACGTTCTATGACTTCATCGCGTCGATTACGATCGATGGTTACCGTCGTAATTGGGGTACGCCCCGGTGGCAATTCATCAATGATTGAGGTATCCATATCGCCATAGACACTCATTGCTAAGGTTCTTGGAATCGGTGTCGCGGTCATGATTAGCTGGTGCGGGGTACTATTAGCGACGCCTTTATTAGTCAATGCCATGCGTTGCTCAACACCAAAACGATGTTGCTCATCAATAATCACTAAACCTAACTTAGCGAACTGAACTTGCTCCTGAAACAATGCATGAGTACCGACCACCACTTGCACAGTATTTTCTGCGACTGCTTCCAACGCTTCGCGGCGCTGTTTGGCCGTTTGCTTACCGGCAAGCCAACCGACACCAATACCTAATGGCTCAAACCATTGCTTAAAATTCAGTAGATGCTGCTCTGCCAAAATCTCAGTCGGTGCCATTACCGCGACCTGCCAGCCACTATCGAGCGCATAGCCTGCCGCCCCTGCTGCAACCAATGTCTTGCCAGCACCCACATCACCCTGTACCAGTCGTAGCATCGGAATTGAGGTCGCCATATCTGCAGTGATGTCTTTCATCACTCTTTTTTGCGCACCCGTTAGATCAAAAGGCAATGCAGCAAACAGCTTGTCAGCAAGAGGACTGTTGATAGTGCATTTGGGCGCTTTATGCTGATGTAGCTGCTGGCGACGATATAGCAAACTGAGTTGATGCGCAGTCAACTCTTCAATAATCAAGCGCTGGCAGGCAGCATGCGTACGGGCACTGAGTTGAGTGAATAGTTTGTATTGCTGAGACGCGCTGGTATAAGTAGGCGGCGTATGCAGCAGTACCAATGCTTCAAATATCGTTAAATTATAGACATTGTGCTGAGCAATACTGGCAGCGACGTTATGTATGTCATTATCTGCCTGATAGGTAGAAGGATTGGGTTTATATACTCTATTGCCAATCGCATTGCTAGTCACATTGTCAGGCACGCTGCGTGCTAACGTCGAAAAAATATCTTCGGTATATTCGGCCTCTGACATCGCTGATTTAGATGGCTCAAAAGGCACTAATGGCAAATCGGATACAACTGCAAAATCTTCAGCCGTAAACAATGTCATCGGCAAACCTTGGCTCCGAACCGTTTGCAATGCCATCTTAATTAAAGTGCGCAGCTTGTTTTGATGTAAGCCTTTGACAGTAGGGTAAATAGGCTGCAATCCCGTATCAGTCATGACTGTATTGTCAGTGATAACTTGATATTCAGGATGATGTATCTGCTTACCGTAACGGCTGACTCTGACCTCACCAAACAGCTGCAAGCGCGTTCCCAAATTCATGGTCTGTACCAGACCACGATAGACCTTAAAAAACCGCAACGATATCGTACCCGTATCATCGTCCACCGTCACAGTCATCCCACTGCGCTTGGTATCGACATGGACGATATGACCAGTAATTAGCGCTGACTGTCCATGCTCTACATCGGCGATTGATACCAGTCGACTACGATCCTCATAATCACGAGGCAAATGTAATAGCAAATCGAATATCCGCTTGATATTCAATTGCGCTAACTGCTCTGCGACTTTTACCCCTACACCTGCTAGCGCAGACACTGGCATATCTAGTGCTGACAGCGGCATATCAGATCTAAAGTGATCTAATGAGTTGGCTGAGGCATGACTCTCCGATATTGGCATTAAAGATCCTAACAATATTATTTTTAATTTTTGTATGTTAAATCGAGCATTTTTAATAGACCGCATATAATGGCTTATGCCATAAAATAGCGATAACGATAGTACGTATAAAAACATCGACTCATTTCATTATAGCTGACAATACAATTGCTTATGCTAGGCTATTTAGTAAAATAGCATCTATACAGTCCATCTACTATAGATAAACCGCTTCTCCTCATCATACCAATAACTGATGTCTGATTTTTTGAATGATGGCAATTTCATAAGGTGTTTTTCTATGCTTGTTTCTATTTTGCCTCATCAGTTTCGTCACAACCTAATTCGTCATAATCTAAAACTACTGAGGTTGGGCTTAATAACCGTTCTCGGTTTGTATATTAATGCCTGTAGCACGTTGCCATCGACTACTCCTGCCACACCAGAGCCTGTTATTAAGGCACCTACTGTCGCACTGGTTTTGGGTGGCGGCGGTGCGAAAGGGTTTGCTCATGTGGGCGTCATTAAAGCGCTAGAAGAAAACGGTATCAAACCAACATTGGTGGTCGGGACGAGTGTGGGTAGCTTGATTGGTAGCTTATACGCCAGTGGTTACACGCCGGCACAGCTTGAGCAATTGGCATTGACCACTACTGATAGCCAGCTCACAGACTTTACCTTGTCCAATCAAGGTTTTATCGAAGGTATTAAGTTAAAAAACTTTATCAATAGCAAAGTGAATGCGCGAGCCATAGAGGATTTCCCTATTGCTTTTGCGGCAATCGCAGCAGAAAAACACACTCTGAAGAAAGCGATCTTTACCACTGGCGATGCTGGGCTTGCCGTACAAGCGTCCTGTAGCGTGCCCAATATTTTTATTGCCCCGCGCATTCCTGAAAAGGTCGGTAAAAAATATGTCGATGGCGGTGTGGTCAGCTTAGTACCAGTAGATAGCGCCTATGACTTGGGTGCGGATATTGTCATTGCTGTAGACGTGACGGGAGCTCAAGGCAGTGATAATACTAATAATCAAATACCGACTATGAACTCATTGAGTGACTTTTGGGGATTTCTCGAAACCAATATTCTAGCTACCAACCTGACTGCTAAGCGCTCCGCATCAAGTCAGAGTGAGCGGAATCGAGCGGATATTGTTATTACTCCTAATATCGGTCGTAACAGTTCAATAGATACTAGGCAGCGACGCAGTCTAATACAAGCAGGCGCTCAAGCTACAACGCCACAAATCAATGCTATCAAACAACTTATCCAAGAGAAATCTAGTAGCCAATATACCACGCTGTAATTGAGTACTTTTACTTACTTATCAGCAAAATTATCAAACGTCCTAACACACCATAAAAAAGCACCGCAGCTATAAACTGTGGTGCTTTTTTATTGATAGCTTTCAGCACTAAATGGATAGTTTTCAGTGCTAACTACATCAATGCTGGCTAAATTCTAATCCAAAAACTCAGGACTATTTAACGCGTGCGCGATATTTTACAGCGACGGTATCATTTAGGCCTACGCCTTCTAGGTCCCAACGTACCGCTTTATAGTATTTAAGCGCGACATCTTGTAGTTGATTATCTACTTTGGTACGTAATGGCATACGAGCAAAGTTATTGCCATCTACACTGCCATATGGGAATTCAGGAGCAACCGTTTTTAGTAGTTCTACCTGCTCTGGAATGCTCATCGTAACAGTCATTTTACGGACGCGATCTGCATTGGTATTGGTAAAGTACCCTTGATACTCCAATACATTACCTGACTGCAAACGAGTATTGGTATCTACAGGGACAAGCACTTCTTGACCATTGGCATCAACACTAACCAATGACGCTGTAATTCTGCTGTTGACGGCTTGAGCACTTGAGTTGTTGCTCTTGTTAGCATTTGTCTGAATAGCCATTGAGCTATCAACCGCTTGCTCTGGTGTTGGCAGCATTGCTGAGGCTTGTGTAACGACCATCGCACCGATGAGCGTACCGGCAACAACGTGAAATAAGCGGTGGCCGCTCCAAGCACTGAACGGGCTAGCAAACTGGTTACTTTTTTTCATGATTTTCATTATCCCTGGTTGATATATCGGTAAAACACAGATGGTGCAACTTAAGTTATTTTTATAATTTGTTCAACAGATAAAAAGCATTGCGATGTATATAAGATATCGCTGTGAAATAGTTCATGCAATCTATGAAACACACGAACTCATTTATCTAACCTGATTATCTTCGCTCAGCATCTGTAAAGCAATAGCGCTTAGCATAACAAAAAGCATTTGTACGTACATTAACCCAGTGTTGAGGTTGTGTATATCAGCGATTGGCAATCAGAATGCTTGAATACAGCTGAAATAAAAGATAGCTCATAACCGCGTTTTTTGCTATGGTAAATCTTTAGCGTTAGGCATTTTTTTGCTGCGCCCCTTTTCTTATTCTAACGACTACTGCTCCCATTATGACTACTAGCTCCATGCCCCAGATCAACCCTGAATACGTCCATTGGTTCCGTAACTCTGCACCCTACATTAATACCCATCGCGGCAAAACTTTCGTGATCATGTTTGGTGGTGAAGCGGTCAACCATGCGAACTTCAGCACACTTATTCATGATTTTGCCTTGTTGCATAGCTTGGGTATCAAGCTGGTACTGGTACACGGGGCACGACCGCAAATCGAAAAGAACTTAAAAGACGCTAACATTGAATCGCCGCTACATCAAGACATCCGTATTACGCCACGTGTAGCGATGCCATCTATCTTACAAGCCGTTGGCGCTATTCGTTTACAGATTGAAGCTCAGCTATCAATGGGACTGGCCAACTCTCCGATGTATGGTTCACGTATCGATGCGATATCGGGTAATTTTGTGACAGCGCGTCCATACGGTATCCGTGAAGGTATTGATTACCAAATGACGGGTGAAGTGCGTTCTATCGATGTGGAAGCCATCAAAAATAACCTGCTTCACGACCATATCGTTGTACTAGGCTCGATGGGCTACTCTGCGACTGGCGAAGTATTTAACTTATTGGCGGAAGATGTTGCCCTAAGCGCTGCCGTAGCACTGGGTGCTGACAAGCTTATATTCTTAGGTGAAGAAGCGGGTATCAACGACGATGATCGTTTATTACGTGAAATGATTCCAAACGAAGTTGATCGCTTCTTACGTGACCGTGATTTAAATTGCGAAATCAATTATTTCTTGAACTGTGCAAGTTTGGCCTGTCGTCAAGGTGTGCATCGCACGCATATTATCTCGTATGCCAAAAACGGCGCGCTACTAGAAGAGCTATTCACGCGTGATGGTTCTGGTACGTTGATTAGCCACGACCCTTATGAAGAAATTCGCCGTGCCAATATAGATGACGTGGTTGGTCTGATTGAGCTGCTGTCACCTCTAGAAGAGCAAGGCATCTTGGTCAGTCGTTCACGCGAGCGCTTAGAACAAGAGATTGATAACTATAGTGTGATTGAACGTGATGGTATGATTTTGGGCTGTGCAGCATTGCATACGCTAGATTCAGAGTCAGCGGAAGTTGCCTGTGTTGCCGTACGTCCTGAGTATCGTAGTGGTAGCCGCGGTGCAGATTTGTTAGCGTTTCTAGAGCAGCAAGCGCGCAGTCATGGTTTGTATAAGCTTTTTGTTTTGACTACTCGTACCGCGCATTGGTTCGTTGAGCAAGGCTTCGCTGAAGTTGAAGCCAGCGCTTTACCTGAAGCACGTTTAGAGAAATACCATAATGGCCGTAACTCTAAAGTCTTTCAAAAGAATCTATAATTTATCGCCAACTTGATATTTGCTTTGTAAGCTCGATATCAATCTGAGGTAAAATATTAGTCGTAAAAAAAGCCTTCATAATTATATGAAGGCTTTTTTAGGTTAAGTACCTAAACAATATTTGCTTTAGATACTTATTTGGTGGTGTTCTAAAAAGTATGCTGGCGATAAAAGTCAATACGAAATCTATGCTAAGTTCTCTGATTCTATAGGGCTTTCAAGGCTTCAAAAATTGTTCAAATTTTAATCAGCATACTTTTTGACACACCATCACTTATTTTACTTTTAATAGCTCAACAGTAAAGATAAGGGTGCTGTTTGGCTCGATACCAGCGTTACCCGCTTCGCCATACGCGATGTCTGATGGGATATAGAACTCGTATTTTCCGCCTTCTTTCATCAACTGTAGACCTTCAGTCCAGCCAGCGATTACTTGGTTTAGTGGGAACTCGATTGGCTCACCGCGCTCATAAGAGCTGTCAAATACCGTGCCATCAAGCAATTTACCTTCGTAGTTTACTTCAACCACGTCAGTTGCTTTTGGTGATTTACCAGTACCTGCTTTGATAACTTTATACTGTAAACCAGACTCTGTTTGCTTCACGCCTTCTTTTTTAGCGTTTTCTGCTAAGAACGCAGTACCAGCGGCTTTATTTTCTGTCGCTTTGGTTTCCATGTCTTTAACAAACTGCTCTTCTTGCTCTTTTTGATAGTCCATCAATACTTGTTGCATCTGCTCTTGGGTCAATGCTGATTCATTGCCTTCGTAGCCATCACGGAAGCCTTTTTCAAAAGTATTTAGGTCTAGATCTTTGACAGCGTCTTTATTGCCTTCTGCCATCATGAAACCTAAGCTATAACCTACTTTTTCACTAGCTGAGCTTTGTTCAGTAATGGAAACGCTTTGAGCGGCTGTTTCTTGATTGCCATTGTTGGTGCTACAGCCTGTTACTAACAACATAGCGCTAGCAAGTGCACTAACGCCTAAAGTAGTGATTTTTTTCATAAAGTACTCTCTAATTGTAAGAATAGTGGCGAGATGTCACATTCCTCTATAATAACAAATCTTAGTTTTGGGAACCACGCTTTGCACGAAATTATCGGGCCAATGTATAGTCTATGTTAATATTTTTTATCATAATAACAAGTTATCACACAAATATAGTAACAGGTAAAGCTTTCTGTCTTTAAATCCATCAATACATCAGCTAAGCTGATTTAGTTAAGGAGATAAGTAACCGAGCGTTAATTTTTATCAAAAATAAGCAGATAACGATAGCGAAGTCACTGTAATATAAATAAGAGATACTGCTGATAATAATTTATGCTCAAAAACGATAATATCTCTATATAACTGATTCTAAAAATACTATTTATGACAACCATCTGTATGTCTTGCTCACTAATCGCTGTATGAACATTGTTTTTGGCGAGTTATATAAGATGCTTCAAGGAGGATAAGATGAACCCAATGTACACATCTTTTAACGGCTATCTTGGTGGACCTATCGGCTCCATCATTGGTGCTATTTTGATATTCGTTATTGGTTGGCTAGTAGCCCTTGGTATCGCAGCACTGGTACGCGGCGTACTCTCTAAAGTTAATCTCAATCAGCGTATGAACTCTTCAACTGGTAAGACCTACGACCTTGAAGGTATCATCTCCAAAATTGTTTTCTGGTTTATTTTCATCATTGCTATCTCAGGCGCACTTAGCCAATTAAACTTAAACTCTATCTCAGCACCATTCGCAAATATGGTTAATCAAGTGTTGGCATTTATCCCTAATCTTATCGGCGCTATCGCACTTGGTGTGATCGGTTGGGTCGTGGCTACTGTTGCACGCACAGCGATCAACGCTGCACTCGCAAAAACCTCTATGGATGAGCGTTTAAGTGCACAAGCTGGTGTAAAACCAATGAGCAGTACGATTGCTGATATGGTTTACTGGTTCATCTTATTGGTTGTGTTGACCATGGTACTTGGTCAATTAGAGCTTGATGGCTTGTTCGCTCCATTAACTAACATGGTCGACAAAATCTTTAGCTTCATCCCTAATATCTTGATTGCTGGTGTGGTCTTCGTCGTTGGTTATATCATTGCCAAAGTCGTACGCGGCATCGTAACCAACCTTGTTTCTACTTTTAATGTACAAGAATTGGCGTCAAAAGCAGGTTTAAGTGAGCAAAACAGCTTACCTAATATTGCAGGTTCATTAGCATTTTTAGTGGTTATTATTCCAACCATTATTGCTGCTCTAAATGCACTAAAAATCGAAGTGATTGCTCGCCCTGCGACCAATATGCTTAACAAAATTATGGAAGCATTGCCAAACATCTTTATGGCAGTCGCTATCCTAGTAGTAACTTACTATGTTGTACGTATGGTTGCCAACATCATCAAAGGTCTGATTGAGAACACTCAAATCAATCAATTACCTGCGAAAGTTGGTCTACAAGAGGCTATGGGTGATAAGAGAGTCTCTGACCTAGTTGGTTATGCGATTATCTTCTTTGCTATGCTATTCGCTGCTATTGCAGCTGCTGATTTGTTAGGTTTCGAGCCTATCTCAGCTATTATCACGATGTTTATCGCATTCGGTGCAAACATCATCCTAGGCGCAATTATCCTATTTATCGGATTCTGGCTTGCCAATATTATTGCAGGTGTGGTTGAACGTTCTGAGCAAGGTTCACAATTCCTAGCAAACATCGTACGTGTATTGATCATGGGCCTAGTATTAGCAATGGGTCTAAAAGCGATGGGTATTGCTGATTCAATCGTTAACCTAGCATTTGGTCTAACACTAGGTGCAGTAGCCGTTGCCTTTGCTCTATCATTTGGTCTTGGTGGTCAAGAAGCTGCAGCTCGCTTCCTACGTAAAATGCAGGATAAGATGGATCATGAGCGTACTGAAGCGAAAGCAAAATCTGCGCTACAGCCAAGTTCATCAACTCAAGAAAAAGTTGCTGATTCAGTTCATGAAAACACACCATCTGCTGCTAGCACCCCTACCACTGATTTACGTACCGATGTAGTTGATACACCACGTGTTGATACTAATGACATTTACAACAGCGATGACGTACTTCCTGGTAGCGGTCTCAATGACGATATCAATAAATAAGTATTTTTTGATTGTTTAGTTTAGATACGAAAAAGACAGCCGAGGCTGTCTTTTTTATGTCAGTAAGTAATTAATAAATCTGTGGTTCTTCTTATTAATAAACGGGTAGAAAGCTAACTACGTCTATCTACTGCTTATCTTTGCGCGCTGGAATCGTTAAGCTCATCTGTACTTGAGGTAGCTTCTCTTTTTGCGCCTTCGCAGGTTTACCACCTTCCATGCTATTAGCAAGTGGTGTATTTTTCTTATCTAATTCTTGTTGTTTTAGTTTCTGCATTTGCTTAGTAAGTTGGCGCTCCCTTTGAGTCATCGCATCAACTGGCTGAATCCACAAATCAATATCGAAAAAATTCTCATTATTCTCAGTGATAAAGTCGATACCAAGCACGACTACATGATGAAGCTCAATAATTGGCAAACGTGTGGCAACGTCCTGTGCGATCTTTGCTAGCTTTGGTTGGACAGCGGCTTTACTATTAGGCCCTTTAGACTCGTGACCATAAAACACCAGTACATAATGTCGTCCCAAACTTTCATAAGAATGTTGATGTACCACATAGCCATCTTTTTGCAGCGCTGCGCTTTGTTTAGGGTGTCTATATAGCGTACGGATAAGCTCGTGACGTGAAAACAAAGACTCATCTAGGAGTTGTTGTTGCCAGTGAGCGAGCGGTATTCCTGTTTGGTCGTCATTATTAGCTGCGTGCTTTTTACCATACGTATCTATCATCTGCATACTTAGCTGAGACCATATCGTGGCTGCTTGTATCATATGCTGATGGTACATTTGAGCAGTTGAACTTTGGTTTTTGTAGGCAAGTGTGATGGCGACCAGTGCTGAGTTAGGTTCGTCTTGTACTTTGTTTTTGATGAGCGCATTGTCTACTACAATAGCAGGAGCAAACAGGTCTGGACTTTGCAAAAAACGCTCAACCAAAGCGTCTTCTGACTCGAAACTTGGAATATGATTTACGGCCGACTGCTGCAGCTGTTCTAAATGATAAGCTAAGAAACGCCATAATTCACATGGGGTGCGTACTGCTGCTATCGAGTACCAGTCATCCCAGCTAAAGACTTGCAGCTGCTGCATGCTTTCGCTCATGTCGACAACTAAGTCTTCTAAAAAGTAACGAACCCCAAAATTATGTTTAAGCCGTTGTAGAGCACTGTTTGAATGGTTCGCACTGTCACCGTTATCATCTTGATTAAAACTGCTACTTCCTCCAACAAGCTGAATGTCAAAAATCATAGCTTCATAACCAGCTAAGGCATTTTCTTCATTTTGAGACGATAATGACTTGTACCACGTAAGTGCTGACTTTACCGCAGTCATACGTACAGCCTCAATATCAACTGACTCTGTATCATAGGGTAAATACAGTGTCAGCTCCAACAACTGTAGCTTGCCAAGTGGCAACTGATATTGATAGTGACGAGCGATATACTGAGCATTGTATTCATGCTCAATCGTATGCATGCCTGCTAAAGTCACTGCCATAGCGTCTGCTTGTAAATAACTGACTAGCTCGGTCGTCAGGTAGCCCCAGTCGGGCATAGTAGTAATCGAATGGGACACAAGTTCCAACCTTCTATTATTTTATGGTGAATATCGCACATGTCAGCTCGTAATAATAACAACATGATTGTCACGTATTACAAATATCTGAATGATGCAAAATTATGCTACATAAGCACTATCAGAGACAGTCGCTTTCAAAGCGATCACTTGTTATGATGATAACAAAGCAGTATTGCTTGCGTGCAAGTTTATGGATGACAAACTGTACTTAGTTGTATTTATCGAAACCGTAGTCATTGAAATTTTAATCATCGAATTTTTAATGACTATTATATAATAATAAGGATTAAACATTATGAAGCGTTTTAAAGAAAAGACCGTCGTTGTAACGGGTGCAGGTTCTGGTATCGGCCGTGCAACTGCCATTCGTTTTGCCGAAGAAGGCGCTAGCGTGGTTTTAGTAGGACGTACAGCGGAAACACTAGAAGAAACTGCAAAAGAGTTGCCGCAAGATCGTACTTGGATTCACACCGATAATTATCTCATTATTACATGCGATATCAGTGTTCAAAGCCAAGTACAAGAAATGGTTGAGCGCGCTATCGACAAATTCGGCAAGATTGATATCTTGATAAACAATGCAGGTAAAGCCACTCAAGGTAAAATCACAGAACTATCTGCTGATGATTGGCGCTCTGCTATCGATGTGAATCTAAATGGGACTTTTTACGTCTCGCAAGCTGCTATGCCTCACCTGATTACATCAAAGGGTAATATCGTCAATATTTCATCGCTCTCGGGTGTGGGTGGTGACTGGAATATGGCTGCCTATAATGCTGCTAAAGCGGGTGTAACCAATCTAACCCGTACGTTGGCGTTAGATCATGGTTCAGATGGTGTTCGTGTGAACGCAGTAAACCCAAGCGTCACCAAGACCGATATGACCACGGCTATTCAAGATAATGAGTCTAAGACAGATAAATTCTTAGCTCGCTGCCCGCTTGGACGTTTGGCAGCTCCAGAGGATATCGCCGCCGCCATTACCTTCCTAGCGAGCGATGACGCCTCTATGATTACTGGTGTAAACCTACCTGTCGATGGCGGTGTTAGTGCCTCTAACGGACAGCCACAGTTCTAAATTGTTAAGCTGATAGGTATCTAAATATTATTCAAAAAAAGCCCCTGATACCATCATATCAGGGGCTTTTCCAATAACAATCATTAGAACTTAGTTGTAGACAGCTTTGAGTTTTCGTACCTGTCATACAACCAATGATTTCAACTTAACTAATTGAACTAATATTTATACTATCTAGCTTATTCAGCTGTATTATTTATGTCTTGTAGTGGCTTCGACAAACGCTCAAGGTGTCTTGGTAGCACCCCTTTATACTGAGAATATATTTTTGGTAAATCTGCTTCGATATCACCTGTAGGATAAACCAGCGACATAAACCGTATTTCTTTAGTATTGTAGTCCATCGCTACTGGCAAAATCGGTACACCAGCACCCACCGCTAAATAATAAAAGCCTGTCTTCCACGACTCAGTATATTGCCGTGTTCCCTCTGGTGATAATCCTAAAAATAATGGTTCACCAGTTTTGAACTTATCAATACTGGCTTGCAGCACAGAGCCTTTGTTGCCACGATCGATAGGAATAACCCCTATCCAATTTAATAACTGTGCAAACACAGGCACTTTAAATAGCGTGTGCTTGCCCATAATGCTGATTTTAATGTCTAATGCAAAAAGACTTGGAATCGCATAAATACCATCCACATTAGAAGTATGTGGCAGCGCAAGCACTACAGCTTGTGAGATATTTGGAATCTCGCCTACCGTACGCCAACCTGACGCCTTTAACAGTGCGGATGCAATAACAGGCGCAAACTTGTTGCCACGCTTTGGAACCTTGTCTCCCAAATGCTTTTTGCTAAGTTTTGGGAGCACTTTGGAGCGCGCAGGTTTAGAAGCAACAGACTTAGAACGGTTAAAAATCTTCGGTATCATGACAGCACAATGTAATGAAAGGTACTGACATAATACCATTAAGCCTTTGTGGCTAGGCTAAATTTAGCGTGCTTTTATTATGTGATAGATCGTTCAGCCATAAATATAAGTAATGATCTATTTCGATATTTTGCACACATATTTCTTTAAATTCACTGCTGCCTCTTAAGAAATATCGGCCAAATCACCTTTGCTCTCAAGCCACGACTTGCGATCAGAGGCACGCTTCTTAGCCAGTAGCATATCCATCACGCTATTGGTCAGTACCATGTCATCCATATCTAACTGTACTAAGCGGCGTGTATCACGGCTCATCGTCGTCTCACGTAATTGCTCAGCACTCATTTCACCAAGCCCTTTAAAGCGTGTAATCTGGGCTTTTTTATTACCCGGTACGTTAGCCAAGATATGTGCAAGCTCTGGCTCATCCAATGCATAGTGAACTTCTTTACCCACATCAACTCGGTACAATGGCGGCATGGCCACAAATAAATGACCCGCATCCACTAGTGAAGGGAAATGCTTCACAAACAGTGCGCAGATCAATGTCGCAATGTGCAGTCCATCAGAGTCAGCATCCGCTAAGATACATATCTTGTCGTAACGTAGCTCGGACAAATCATCAGAGGCAGGATCAACACCGATAGCAATGGCAATATCATGAATCTCTTGGCTTGATAGCACCGTATCTGATGATACTTCCCACGTATTTAAGATTTTGCCACGCAGAGGTAGGATTGCCTGATAATGACGATCTCTTGCTTGCTTAGCACTACCACCCGCAGAGTCACCCTCTACTAAGAACAACTCAGCGCCATCACGCAAATCACCACGGCAGTCTGCCAATTTACCAGGCAATGCTGGGCCCTGCGTAATCTTCTTACGAGCGACTTTTTTGGCAGATTTTAGACGACGTCCAGCTTTATTAATTGCCAATTCAGCGATTTGCGTGCCCATTTCCGCATGCTGGTTTAACCATAGGCTAAAGGCATCTTTTGCCAATGTCTGTACAGCGCCCGCAGCTTCTCGACTAGATAAGCGCTCTTTGGTCTGTCCAGAAAACTGTGGCTCAGAGAACTTAAGAGACAGAATATAGTTCACCCCGTCCCAGACATCTTCTGCAGTTAGCTTCACACTACGTGGTAGCAAATTATGAATATCGCAGAATTCACGCAGAGCTTCTAAAATGCCCGTGCGTAGTCCGTTGACGTGCGTACCGCCCTGAGCTGTCGGAATCAAGTTCACATAGCTTTCTTGAATCGGCGTACCACCATCAGGCAACCAAGACAAGGCAAAAGTAATAGCCGCTCGTTCGCCCGCTTTCGCATCGTAATTATAATAAAACGGCGCTTCAGGCAATGTTTCCAAACCATCTAGTTGTTCGCTTAGATACTCGACTACCCCATCCGTAAACTGCCAAACGACCTTTTCATCATTGATATCGTCAGTGAATTCAATCGTCAGTCCAGCGGCCAAAACAGCCTTTGCTTTTAAATTATGCTTGAGCTGTTTTACATTAAATTTGGGCGTATCGAAGAAACTACCATCAGCCCAAAAGTGCACTCTTGTGCCACGTTTGCGTTTGTTTGAGCTGACTGCTTCCGTCAATGGCGTAACTGGTGCACCATTTTCAAATGCCATATCAAACTGTGTGCTATCACGCCATACCGTAACCTCAACGCGGGTTGATAGCGCATTAACAACGGAAATACCCACACCGTGCAGACCACCTGACACTTCGTAATTAGAGGTCGAAAACTTTCCACCTGCATGCAAGCGGGTCAAAATCAGCTCAATACCAGATTGACCAAACTCAGGGTGAATATCAGTTGGCATACCGCGCCCGTCATCTTCGACAGACAACGATCCATCACTATGCAATTGCACCTTGATGGTTTTAGCATAACCAGCTAACGCTTCATCAACTGAGTTATCAATGACCTCTTGCGCCAAATGGTTCGGGCGCGTGGTATCGGTATACATACCTGGACGACGACGGACTGGCTCAAGACCTTCTAAAACTTCTAACGATTGCGCATTATATTGACTCACAAATGCATCCTTAACTGTTCGCGTGCGTTTAATTCTATTAAACCATTATAACGAAAAATAGCGACGTTAACGTTAATACTCCATCGCTTACGTCATATAATGTCGTCTATTTAAGGCTGTACTAAACTCTGTAAGATATTCATCACCATGGGCAACTGCTCATCAAAGTCACTGAACCGATGATCGCCACCCTCTTGCACCGTTACCGATGCGCCCTTACCTTGATAAAAAGCTTTAGACAATTCAGAATTTAACAGCTCGTCGCCCTCTTTTAGCAGTACAGCAACTTTATCAGGATAATTTACTGATAACAGCTGATTATCTGAAAACCACTGTAAATCTGCAGGCATAATACTCCAGCCACCCGCTGTCGTATGCAGGACTTTGCTAGTAGATGACTCATTTAAGTTATCTTGATTTGATACTGATTGATTAGAGAAACGCTGTAAAGTGATATGGGGCTGAGTACTAGGATTAAGCAGTAAAACTGGGCAACCTATCTGATTGCTTATCAAAGTAGAAAAATACCCACCTAGCGAGCTTCCGATTAATACCGTATTTGATAACTCAGTCTGCTTATCTGCTGATTTTCTATCTTCACTATTATTTAGTGATTTGACTAAAGACAGTAACTGCTCACACACTTGTGCAGGGGTCTTATTTAAATCAGGACGCAGCACATTAGTATCAGTATGATGAAGCTGGCAATATTTTTCTAACAACATCCCTTTGGTCGAGTTGGCATCACTGTCCAATCCATGGATATAAATCAAGTTCACGTATCATCTCACTTATTAATTTTGTTATGATTATCTTATAAAGGCTATCAAAGCTAAGCATAGCACCCGCTAGACGGAAATAATAACAATAAAATGGCACACTATTAGTCAGTATTTGCGACATAATAATGTTGTACAGTGATTTTATACAGGTCAAAGGAATGACGGTAGTCATTATGGAGGAGTCATGAATCAACAGTTTGAGCTGTTCGAGATTGCCAACCCATGTATTGGTCTTTGTCAAAGCAATAAGAAAGGTTATTGCTTTGGTTGCCTGCGTAGTCGAACGGAGCGCCAGTTATGGCATGAGATGACGACAGAGCAGCAACGCGAGGTGCTACGGCTTATTGCAGGTCGTAAGCTGCGTATCGAGCAGATGCGGCAGCGTAAGGATGAGCAGTTAGGATTTGATTTTGAAGAGATACCTGAGATAGGTGAATTATTTTAAGAAGTAATTAATCAGGCCAGACATGCCAACAGTATCCTCAAAATGCGTTAAATTTCGCTAAAATATATGCCCAATAACCTAATAGTAGAATCAGTAGTCCCCACGGTATGGCGAAACACCAATAATATAAATCGCTAGTAGCAAATACGTAAAAATAAACAGCCATTGCAACACTGATTACAAGTGAAGCTGCATATCCAATCAACAAGGCAAAGAGAACATTATTCTCAACTTTGGTTAAGCTTGGGCTATTTTCTGCACATATATAGAAAAGAAACCCGAAGGCGAAAGCCCCGCCAATAGTAATATACAAAAATGATATTAGAACTAGTAACCAAATTGACACGCATACTTCCTTATTAGTCTAATGACGGCTTTGTCTTTAATACAGTGTTTTTTACAAGTTAGAAGCGCTTTCAATAAAAAATAGCATACCTTCAAGTTTTTCTATAATCAATACTGCAATACGCTTGCTAGAATAAATTAGACTGAAATCAGTAGATCCGTCACCAAACCGCACACAAAGAAAAGCCCCCTTTGGGTTAGCAAAGGGGGCTTTATCTAGGTATAGAGAGCTGACGATGACCTACTCTCACATGGGCGAACCACACTACCATTGGCGCTACGATGTTTCACTTCTGAGTTCGGGAAGGGATCAGGTGGGGCCATCGCGCTATTGTCGTCAGCAAAGGGGGTTAG
>NZ_CAJHAL010000037.1:0-27731 GCF_904846365.1 Psychrobacter nivimaris | reverse complement strand
CTGATCTGAACCCTATTGAAAAGAAATGGGCGCAAGCAAAGTTTCTACGACAAGGGTGGATGGAGAATAATCTGCCTAAACTGTTTCAGGATATGGGCTGTTCCAGTTTTATTGTGGATTGACTATACCAAATGAATGCAAAAATGATTCTAGAGGGAGTGACTAATCTGTTACATGCTTCGCTATTAGCACGTAAAAGTTGGTATATAAGAAATAATTATGATGAAAGTAGAATTTTGGCAGAAGATTTCGATTTATGGTTACAAGCTGCAAAAAATAATGACTTAAATTATTTAGTTGTTGAACAACCTTTATATTGGTACAGAGTTGTTGAGAATGTAACTGTAAAAAAAATGATTCAAGGTTATGATATGCAAATGGAAATCATTAATAGTAATTATAAAGGTATAGTGTCTGTTAGTAGAAAAAATAAAATAATTAGGAGGTTTAGGTTAAAAAAACTAGTAGTGAAATATTTAGATTTTTTTAATCTCATGAGTATTTTACTCAAAAGTAGGTGTGATGATTGTAGAGACCAAGATATTAGTGATTATGATGAAAGTTATTCAGAAATAAAAAGAATAGGATTATTCTAGATGATTATTATTATTATTGGTACGGTAGCTTCTAGTTTTTTGGGTTTCCGTGCTGACCTGATAAAGGTACTGATTCAGAAAAATCATATTGTTTATGCGTTCACGTCAGAATATACAAATTCTGAACTAGAAAAAATTAAGTTGTTAGGTGCCATACCAGTCACTTATGAGCAAAAGCGAGGTGGTTTAAACCCTTTGGTAGATGTAATATCAACATATCTCTTAACAAATAAAATTAAAGCTATAGCACCGGATTTAGTATTTTCTTATTTTTCTAAACCAGTAATATTTGGTACTTTGGCAGCTAGATGGGCTAAAGTACCTAAGGTAATAGGTATGCTTGAGGGATTAGGGTATACCTTTACTAAGCAGCCCAAAGGCTTGATAAAAAGAACGCAATTAATAAAGCAAATACAAATAGCGTTGTATAGAATTTCTTTACCAAGGTTAGATACTCTCATCTTTCTTAACCCAGATGATCCAAATGACCTATTGGAAGAATACTCAATAAAAGTTAGAAAAGTAGAGGTTTTAGGGGGGATTGGTTTAAACCTTGATGACTATAGTTATTCAAACAACTACCCTAAAAACCCAGTATTTATTTTCATAGCAAGATTATTAGCAGAAAAGGGTATTCATGATTATATAGCCGCTGCTAAAATTGTAAAAAATATATATCCACAGGCAAGGTTTGTTGTGTTAGGAGCAATAGATAAAGTAGCTCTAGGTGCGTTGACAGAAGTAGAACTAAGACAAGTTATAAAGGCGAGTATTATAGAGTATCCAGGTCATGTTAATAATGTTTCAGACTGGATAACAAAATCTAGCGTATTTGTTCTTCCATCTTATTATCGTGAAGGTGTGCCGCGCAGCACTCAGGAAGCGATGGCAATTGGAAGACCTATTATAACTACTGATGTACCTGGTTGCCGTGAGACGGTTATTGATGGAGTAAATGGGTTTTTAGTAGAAAAATGGAACCCGAAAGCTTTGGCAGAAAAGATGATTTACTTTATAGAACATCCTGAACAGATTAAAGAGATGGGTGATGAAAGCTACAAGCTAGCACAAGAGAAATTTGATGCAGATAAAGTCAATAAACGACTAATAAATATGTTGGGTTTATAAATGATAAAACGACTATTTGACATTGTAGGTGCAACGACAGCGTTAGTAGTACTGTCTCCTGTCTATGCTGCAACTGCATACAATGTGAGTAAAAATCTTGGCGCGCCTGTTCTATTTCGTCAGATTCGTCCAGGTCTGTATGGCAAGCCATTTGAGATGATAAAGTTTCGCTCAATGAAGGATGATATAGATGCAGATGGCAATCCTTTGGAAGATGGCGCGCGATTGACATCGTTTGGTAAAGCGCTGCGTAACACCAGCCTTGATGAGTTGCCCGAGCTTTGGAATGTCATAAAGGGCGATATGAGTCTAGTGGGCCCGCGACCATTATTGATGGAGTATCTACCCTTATATAATGATGAACAAGCGCGCCGACACGACGTCCGCCCAGGTATTACAGGGTATGCTCAAGTCAATGGTCGCAATGCTATTGGATGGGATGAAAGGTTTGCACTTGATACATGGTATGTGGACAATCAGTCGCTGTGGTTGGATATCAAGATTTTATTTAAAACGGTAAAAAAAGTTATTGTTAAAGATGGTATCAGTGCTAAGGGCGAAGCAACTATGAGTAAATTCATGGGCAATAGTATTAATGAAGAAATGCTTTAAAAGTACTCTTTGCTGATATCAATACAGCTAATTAAAAAAGCTGCGCATGAAGCAAATCATGATAGATAAAAAGGTTAATAACATAGTGAGCAGTTTATCGTAGAGCGTGACACAACATTAGACATAAGTACCATAGAGGAACATATGCTAAATACCCCTTTTTCACCTTGGCCAAAATTTACGCAACATGAGGCTGATGCTGTCAGTCGAGTGCTACTATCTAACAAAGTCAATTATTGGACAGGCGAAGAATGTCGTCAGTTTGAGCGAGAGTTTGCTGACTGGACAGGTAGTAAATACGCAATAGCGTTGGGTAATGGCACCTTGGCATTGGATGTCGCGTTACAAGCACTCGATATAGGTACAGATGATGAGGTCATTGTCACACCGCGTACCTTTATTGCCAGTATTTCATCAATCGTCAATGCAGGTTCGACGCCCATATTTGCAGATGTCGATGAAGCAACTGGCAATATCACCGCTGAGAGCATCACAGCTGTACTGAGTGATAAAACCAAAGGTATCGTGTGCGTCCATCTGGCTGGCTGGCCATGTGATATGGACAGCATTATGGCACTGGCAAATGAGCATGACTTATATGTTATTGAAGACTGCGCGCAAGCTCATGGCGCACGATATAAAGGGCGAAGCGTGGGCAGTATTGGTCATGTTGGGGCATGGAGTTTTTGCCAAGATAAGATTATGACCACAGGAGGTGAGGGTGGTATGGTCACCACTGATAGCGAACTGCTATGGCGAAAAATGTGGGCGTATAAGGATCATGGTAAGAGCTATGCTGCAGTCTATGAAACGGAGCAATCACCTGGCTACAACTGGCTGCATGAAAGCTTTGGCACCAATTGGCGTATGACTGAGATGCAAGGCGTTTTAGGGCGTATTCAACTGGAAAAAATGAGTGAGTGGACAGCCAAACGGACTGCTAATGCGCAAGCCATACTAGAGGCCTGTAGCAAATGGGAGTCCAAAGGCTACCTTTGTGTGCCGAGACTAGAGCATTTAGCGCAGTTCTCAAATGCTAACCATGCTTACTATAAATTATATGTCTATGTGCAGTCCGATAATCTACCTACTGGTTGGACACGTGACCGTATTATTGAAGCAATTAACAATCAAGGTGTGCCTTGCTTCTCTGGATCTGCGTCAGAAGTCTATTTGGAGAAGGCCTTTGATAATACAGGGTTGCGTCCAAGTGTTAGATTGCCAATGGCAAAGCAGCTAGGTGAGAGTAGTCTGATGTTTCTAGTGCATCCTACGCTTACGGCTGCTGAAATTAAACTGACAATACAGGCGATCGATAGCGTGTTTGATTCGATGGTCGAATAAAATGGCAATAAATGATTATTTTTAGAAATTCATCCCTCAGTCGACGCTATTTTTATTGAAAGCACAAGATACATTTGCCTATATATAAGCAATGCTGTTTAATTGACTTATTATAAAAAATTATCAGTGTGCAGGCTTTATCTTACGCTAGGATTTTGTAGCGTACACAGGTACAATATTACTCTTAGTCAAAGATTGACGAACCAAAGGACAGGCATGCAAAGTATTTGCGCGCGCTGTCTTTATTTTTTTATATCGTACCCTCTATTGGAGTTACTATGTCTACTGCCCAAGAATCCGCTACCGTTTTGGACGGCAAAGCACTTGCCAAACAAATAGAACAGGATCTGCGCACGCGCGTAGATACGATTAAGGAAAAGACTGGCCGCACCCCAAGCTTAGCGACGATATTGGTTGGTGACGATCCAGCCTCTGCCACTTATGTTCGTATGAAAGGCAACGCCTGTAAGCGTGTTGGCATGGATTCTATACGCGTTGAGATGCCAAGTGCTACGACCACTGAGCAGCTCATGGCAAAGATAGATGAGTTAAATAGCAATCCAGATGTACACGGCATTTTGCTACAGCATCCGGTTCCTGAGCATATTGATGAGCGTGCTTGTTTTGAGCAGATTGACTTAGCAAAAGACGTCGATGGTGTGACTTGTCTTGGTTTTGGTCGTATGGCGATGCAGCAGTCAGCTTATGGCTCATGCACACCGCAGGGCATCATGCACTTATTAGAGCATCATAATATCGAGCTATCAGGTAAAGAAGCAGTGGTCGTAGGGCGTAGTGCTATCTTAGGTAAGCCAATGGCAATGATGCTATTGAATGCTAACTGTACAGTGACTATCTGCCATTCAAGAACTCAAGATTTGGCAGCACATATTAAGCGTGCAGATATCGTGGTTGGTGCCGTAGGTGTACCTGAGCTGATTAAAGCGGAATGGATCAAAGCAAGAGCAGTTGTCATTGATGCAGGGTTCCATCCGACAGATGATGGTGGTGTTGGTGATATCGAAATGCAAGGCATGGAAAATATTGCCAGCGCTTATACGCCAGTACCAGGCGGCGTTGGCCCAATGACTATCAACACGCTTATTCGCCAAACGGTCGATGCTGCTGAAAAGTCAGCAGGTTTGAATAACGGCTAAAAAGATAGTCATACGAATACTGATTGCCGATATATAAGGGGCCTGAGGTAACATAGACTCAGGCTAAATCAACCACATTTCAGTTGATAGGACCTAAACATGGCTAAAAAAAACGTAGGTGTTCATGAGCGACTACAAGGTATTGGTAGAGAGTTTGTCGATGTCTGTCATTACGTTATTTTATTTCTAATCAGTGTGGTTGTCGTTTGGACCGCAGGAAAAGAGTTCATTGGTATTATCCAAAAAGGCTCAGCGGATCTAAAAGACATATTGATGTTGTTTATTTATCTTGAGCTACTGGCCATGATAGGTATCTACTTTAAAACCCACCGTCTGCCAGTACAGTTTTTGATATTTATTGCCATAACGGCCTTATCACGACATTTGGTGGTTGATGTACAGGCAGTTTCAGACTATTTTCATTTATGGCTGCTAGCGACAATTTCTGTGGCCATCATGCTACTAAGCGGCTCTATTGTAGTGTTAACTTGGACAGCAAAAACGTTTGGTCGTCCAGAGGATAATCTTGATAAGCAGCATGCAAACCTAACGGTTAAAGCATTGTTGCCTGATAATGCTCAAGCGCCTGATAGCCATACTAAGCATCGCCGTGAATAATTAGATAGCAATACAAAAAGATAGCAACATAAAAAAGGAGCGACCAGTGGTTGCTCTTTTTTTACGGATGGCATTTGGCATTACAACCATTTCAATCTTTTGAAATTGTAGTACAAATAGCTACATAAGGCGATAATAATGGCCATAATAACAAGGTAAGAATACTTCCAGTGCAGCTCAGGCATAAAGTCAAAGTTCATGCCATAGATACCAGCGATAGCTGTCGGCACTGCCAGAATACCTGCCCATGCAGCGAGCTTACGTACCACTTCATTCTGACCCATATTGACCATCGCCATATAGGTATTCATGACCACGCTTAGCATCTCATTTAGACCATTAATAGCATCTAGGGAGTGCAATAGGTGATCGTTAACATCGCGAAAGTAAGGCTTAGCGGCTTGAGAAAATCCAGAGATAATCTCACTTTTTTTATGATTGATAAAAAAGCTACAGATGTCTTGCACAGGTAAAATAATGGCGCGCATATGTACCAGTTGCGATTTAAGCTCGTAAAGATTTTTTAGCGTGCCTTTATCAAACTCAGAGGTAAATACATAGCGTTCTTGCTCGCGCAAGTAACGGCCCAATCGATCGGTAATCGGCATATAGTTATCAACGATAAAATCGAGGATAGCGTGCAATACAAAGATAGGCCCCATGCGTAGCTTTTCGGGGCGACGATGGCAATGCTCACGTACTGGCGCGTAGGAGTTTGACGGACCATTACGAATTGTAATCAGGTAGTTTTTACCCATAAATATCGCAGTAGTACCATAACGAATGACATTGTCTTCTAGCTTGGCCGTACGTAGCACCACAAAGACCATGTCATTATCGTAGTTTTCGACCTTGGCACGTTGATGATCAGCAAAGGCATCTTCAATCGCTAGCTCATGTAGGTCAAAGGCTTCTTTTACTTTGACCATGGTTTCTAAGCTTGGATCATATAGCCCAAGCCAAATAAATTGACCATTGTTCCCTAGCGTACGACTCACATCATTGAGCGCCACTCTATTAAGGTTCTCACCTGTTTTACGTGAGTAAGCGTAGCAATTGACCACTTCACCTGCGCTTGATGAATCAATATCTTCATAGCGTTCAGAGTCAGGATCGTAGACCGTCATGGTCTCGATAGTGTCTTCAGTGGTGGCATCCACATCACCATAAATATAGCTATCATCATCGTCCAAATAGAGATGCTTGTCACTCATATTGGCATAGATATGATTCATATTGGAATCAGGCGCTATATGAGCCGTTTTTTTAATCAATTGATTATTATCATTTTCCATATACTTTCCTGTCATATAATAAAAAACTTCAATAATCCAAATATGTTGTGAACGCTGCTACGATTTTATCGTGTGCCAATACTAACTATAGGGCATAGCTTTTTAGCGTATCGATATCTACCAATGCCAATAGGCTCTCGTGACACGCTTCTAGCTTTATTTGTGGTGCAATATCGAAGTCCAATGCTTCAACCCAACGTAGCGCACAGATGCACCAATAGTCACCAGGTTTGAGACCAGGAAAATTGTATTCAGGTAGTGGGGTAATCAGGTCGTTACCGCGACTGGCAGAGAAGTTTAAAAACTCGCTGGTCATCTTGGCACAGACGGTATGTTGACCGACATCATGGTTGCCAGTATGGCAAAAACCATTGCGATAATAGCCAGTGATTGGATCGAAACAACAGCTGGCAAGTGCGGTGCCTAAGACATTGGTTTGGTTGATGGCAGGGCTTGGGTGGTAATCAGATGACATAAGGCTTCCGAGATAAAAATATGTGTTAGTGTATCATGAGTCGGTGTTGATGACGCTGCCGTAATCGCGCTCATTATCTTATGGTTAACAAAAAATAAACCTCTCGGCTATTTGCCCAATATTGAGCCAAATACATCAACGATGACCGTTACATCTGCTAAGCTAATAAGCAGCAATTGAACTGTAATTAGATAGTGATTGTGGCTAATTGTCACTAGGCGAACCTTGAGTGCTATGCTAAACTAAAGCATAAAGTGCCTTGATTATTTGTCGCAATTTTTTAGCGCATAAAGATACTCGTCTTATCATTCTAAATTATACTTATTATTCACCCTTTTGCGGTTACCTGGTTTGTTTATAAATAATTGGGTCAATGATGTTGCGCGTTAAAAATAAACATACACAGCGTCAATACCAAGCAAATCACCCTTTAAGTACCGCATCAGTACCGCGTTTTTGGTAAGCGATACGCCAAACAAGGATTTATTGTGTCTGTTAGTTCTGATTCTGCAAAACCTGCCCAGCCAAATTCTACCAACGAAACAGTGTCTCAGCCTGCTGAAAACAGTGCTGCACCCAATCGCATGCCATATTTGAGTAACTTTGGCAGTGATGTTGCCAATAGTTGGCTATTGCCTGATGGGGTGGTTGATGTCCTGTTTGAAGATGCGCATAAGCAAGAAGTGCTTAGACATCAGTTAATCGAGCAGCTTATTACTCATGGTTATCAGCTGGTTTGCCCACCGATGATCGAGTTTACTGAGTCCTTGCTAAGTGATGCGTCAGAAGATCTGAAACGCCAAACCTTTAAGATTATCGATCAGTTGACCGGTCGCCTAATGGGCGTACGCGCTGATATTACCCCGCAGATTTTGCGTATAGATGCGCATCATGGCGGTACGGGTATTGCGCGTTATTGTTACGTTGGTGATGTGATTCATACCTTGCCATCAGGTCTATTTGGCTCACGTACGCCGCTACAGTTAGGTGCTGAGATATTTGGCTGTGCATCACTAGCGGCAGATATTGAGCTGATAGATGTGCTATTTACGATGGTAAATAAACTCAATATGAGTGCAGCGCTTCATATCGATTTGGGTCATGTAGCGATATTCAAACGTTTGGCTGAATTGGCTGAGTTATCAGACAGTGATACTGAGCAATTGATGTATTTATATGCCAATAAAAACCTACCAGAGCTCAAACGTGTTTGCCGTGCTTTGCCAATGGGTGATGATTTTTATGTGCTGGCACGCTTTGGTCACGATATCGCAAACCTATTAGCCAAATTATCAGGTGCGGCGCAGCAAGACAGCCAAATCGCGACGGCAATTGATGAGCTACAGCGTTTGAAAAACTATCTACAAGACCAATGGCAGTGCCCAGTCAGTATCGATGTGACTGAGCTATCAGGTTATCACTATCATACTGGCATCGTCTTCAATGGTTATATCAATAGCGAAACTCAGCCACTCGTACGTGGTGGTCGTTTTGATGGTATGCAAAGCCAGACGCAAGCGTTACGCGCGGCCACGGGCTTTAGTATGGATGTCAGCCGATTGTTGGCTCATACACAATTAGATGCGCCAACCGTTGTCTTGGTTGATTTTGCCGCTTTGTCTAATGCCAATACAGATGAGATGCAGACGCTACTGCAACAAGTAGAGAGTCTACGTCAGCAAGGCTATCGCGTCACTATGCCATTAGATGCACAGGACAGTCCAAGTGATATTACGCATCGTTTGAGCATGTCCGACGACAGTCAGTGGCAGCTACAGACTATTTAACTGTCTGATAGTAGGCTATTGAATGGCGCACGCAGCCAAAATTATTCAGTACAGATTATGAGAACGCAAAATTATTCGTTAGATATCTCAGTGTTTCTATTTCATAAATCACTGAGATAAAAAGATATAGCTAAGAAAATCATTTTAATTTTCAGCTTTTATTGCACACACCTCAATACATAAAGGTAAGGATTGATCATGGGTAAGAATGTTGTAGTTTTGGGTAGCCAATGGGGCGACGAAGGTAAGGGTAAAATCGTTGATTTACTTACCGAAAAAGCCTCAGCAGTAGCCCGCTTCCAAGGCGGTCATAATGCTGGTCACACGTTGGTTGTCGATGGCAAAACCACTGTCTTGCATTTGATTCCATCAGGTATCTTGCGTGAAGGCGTCACTTGCTTTATCGGTAATGGCGTGGTGTTAGCACCTGACGCACTACTAAAGGAAATGAAAGAGCTAGAAGACAACAACGTACCAGTACGTGAGCGTCTACGTATCTCTCCTAATTGCCCACTTATCATGCCTTATCACGTGGCACTTGACCAAGCTCGTGAAGCCAAGCGTGGTTCTGGTAAAATCGGTACAACAGGTCGCGGTATCGGTCCTGCATACGAAGACAAAGTAGCACGTCGTGCGATTAAACTTGCTGATTTGTTCCGTGAAGATCTAGAAGAAAAACTACGTAACCTAATCGAATACCATAACTTCCAATTGACTGAGTATTATAAAGTTGAAGCGATTGATTTTGATGAGACACTTAAGCTTTGTAAAGAGTGGAAAGAAGAGATTAAAGGTATGGTTACTGATGTAACTGAAGACCTAAATCAATTACGTCTGGCTGGCAAAAACCTAATGTTTGAAGGTGCTCAAGGCACGCTGCTTGATATCGACCATGGTACTTATCCGTTTGTAACCAGCTCAAGTGTAACTGCTGGTGGTGTATCAACGGGTACAGGTATCGGTCCATTGTATTTAGACTATGTGCTTGGTATCACCAAAGCGTACACTACGCGCGTTGGTAGTGGTCCGTTCCCAACTGAATTGTTCGATGATGTTGGTGCTCATTTAGCCAAAGTTGGTCATGAATTTGGTGCAACGACTGGCCGTGCACGTCGCTGTGGTTGGTTCGATGCTGAAGCATTACGCCGTGCAGTAGTACTTAACTCTATGTCAGGTATTTGCTTGACCAAGCTTGACGTACTAGATGGTCTTGAAGAACTGCTAATCGGTGTGGGTTATAACCTACCTGAAACTGAGTGTGCAGGCGCGCATGATGCTGAATTCTACGAGTCAGTCACGCCTAAGTATGAAACAATGCAAGGCTGGAGCGAGTCTACCGTTGGTATCACTAACTATGATGAGCTTCCAGAAAACGCTAAAAAATATATCAAGCGTATTGAAGCATTGATTGGTTGCCCAGTTGATATTATCTCAACTGGTCCTGATCGCGAAGAAACGATCGTACTGCGTGATCCGTACGACGCTTAGTTTTTATTACAAACTTGATTAAATAGTTTTTAGTATTAATAAAAACCCCAATGCTGAGCGTTGGGGTTTTTTATGTGTGCTACTTCAAGAAATTGATTGATTACCTTGATCTTCAACAGTGTAAGAGTATAGGGCTACTAGCTATAATGTCATCTAAAAATATCATAAATAATGGATATACTGACATTATTTTGGCTTAATTAAGTGTAAGATATTATAGACGGATTTGGTTTTATCAACATACAAAAAGGAATTTGCTATGACAACGAATACGCTTAAATCCACGATTCGCAATACCTCTATAGCAATAGTTACATCCGCAGCTTTCATGTTGCCTATGTTTGCTTGGGGTGCAGAAAACTGTGACAAACCAAACAATGACTTTGATGGGCTATATTGCCTGACGAAAGTATACTTAGAAGCAGATAAAGAGCTTAACAACTCTTACAGTAAATTGAGTAAACTCCTAAACAAACAGCAAAAAGCCACGCTTAAACGCGGACAATTAGCGTGGATGCGCGAGCGCAACGACCAATGTAGTTATAACGATGGTGATGGTTTCTTTGTCAATATGAGCTGTGCCACCAATAAGACAGCTAATCGAGTTAATTTTTTGAATGAACGTGTGCGTGAATGCAATGCAGGTAGTTGTCGAGACAGTCGCTTAGATGATTAAATGTTTTGATTGGTAGTATGTATTAGCAAAACTCTTAGCAAGGTGTGTTGAGGGTTTTCTAATCATTAATAATGATATAAATACTCTATAAAATCAGTCTGGTAGCTATAAGTGATAAATATGAGTAGCGATAAGGTAAGTAAGTCGATAGCTCATGCATCTGTTGTTGATGAGTACTTAACTTGGATGTAAGTAAGATACTGTTATAAATTTACTTTTATGCAAGGTATGGTCATAAATTAACCCTATCATTTATGGCCTTAATCATTATAATAGGCAGCAATCCGATGTTGGCGCTTATGGTTATACACTGATATACCATGAGTTGTGTAAAACAGTCCAAGTCAACATTGTGGCTAAAGCTAAAACAACGCATTAATTTTTCATATTTTATTGAATTTATCATTTATTAGGAGCTTCTCATGGCTAACGAACGTACTTTATCTATCATCAAACCTGACGCAGTTGCTGGCAACCACATTGGCGCTATCTATAGCCGTTTCGAACAAGCTGGTCTAAAAATTGTTGCAGCTAAAATGCTACAACTTGATGATGAAAAAGCAGGCGGTTTTTATGCTGAGCACGCTGAGCGTCCATTTTACAACGACCTAAAATCTTTCATGATGTCAGGTCCAGTATTGGTATCAGTACTAGAAGGCGAAAACGCTATCGCTCAGCATCGTGAAATCATGGGTGCAACTAACCCAAAAGAAGCTGCTGAAGGCACTATCCGTGCTGACTTCGCTAGCAGCATCGACGAAAACGCAGTACATGGTTCAGATTCAGCTGAATCAGCAGCACGTGAAATCAGCTACTTCTTCAGCGATGATGAAGTTTGTGCACGTACACGCTAATATAGTAAACCAGCTATAAGCTTTTACGGCATTCGATTTGTTTGAGGTAACTGCTATAATAAGACAGCTACGATTTAGACTGATCTTACCTGTATGAGTTTTATACTTGATTGACTATAGACGAATTATTTACAGCATTTATTGTTTATAATTGGTTTGCGAGACGGCTTATATCTTATGGGTATAGGCCGTTTTAGCTATTATAATAATCCTATAGTCCAATAATTACTAAACTGCTAGGGCGTTACCCTCCTTAGATGTACTACTTGTACAATATGCAGTCGGCTGCCTTGTATCCGCTTTAGAGTTCTATAATTATATTATTCATTGAAATTCTTAATGACTTGCCTCATTATTGATTTTACTTAGCGTTATCAATCCCTTATCAGCATGTTTTCATTAATTCGAAAAACTGCGCTCATAGCGGATTGCTCATGCACCCATGTATGTATGGCAAAGCCCATATAAATAATTGCACCGCTTATCTAAGCTTCTGCAAAAAGGTTACCTATTATGTCAACTGTTCAAGCACCTACTCAGCACGTACCTGCTAAGATTACTGATAGCATCAAGCTAGTAGATGAGGCACATGCTAAAACCAATCTATTGGGTATGACGCAAGCGCAACTGGCTGATTACTTCAAGAGTATTGGCGAAAAACCATTCCGCTCAACTCAAGTGATTAAATGGATTTATCAGCATGGCGTGACAGATTTTGAGCAAATGACCAATTTGAGTAAGTCATTACGAGATAAGTTATCGCTTAATGCTTGTGTAGTACCGCCCAAAGTGATTCATCGTCAATATAGTGATGATGGTACGCGTAAGTGGGTATTTGAAGTCACTGGTGGCTCATTGGTTGAGACGGTGCTTATCCCTGCAGATGATAGCAAGTTAAATGGCCGTAAGACATTATGCGTGTCTTCGCAAGTAGGCTGTGCACTAGACTGTAGCTTCTGTAGTACGGGCAAGCAAGGGTTTGAGCGTGACTTAAGTGCGGCTGAAATTATCGGTCAGTTATGGGTCGCTAATGCGTCATATATGACAGATGAAAATGAAAGTTTAGAAAACGTTGATCATAGCCTATGGGAAAATAACGTCACCAACGTGGTGATGATGGGCATGGGTGAGCCGCTATTGAACTACAAGCCTGTCGTAGGCTCAATGGAGTTGATGCTAAGCGACCATGCTTATGGATTATCAAAGCGTCGCGTCACGTTATCGACTTCTGGTGTCGTCCCGAAAATGTATCAGTTAGCGCAAGACATCGACGTGGCATTGGCCATTTCCCTGCATGCGCCAAATGATGAGCTGCGTAATGAGTTAGTACCAATTAACAAGAAATATCCATTAGAAGAGCTGATTGCAGCGGCAAAAAACTATGTTTATGATGTCAATCCACGTCATAAGAAACACGTTACAATCGAGTATGTGATGCTTGATGGCGTCAATGATAGCAATGAGCATGCCCATCAGTTGGTTGCGCTATTAGAAGGGTTACCAAGTAAGATTAACCTTATTCCGTTCAACCCATTCCCACATGCACCGTATGATAAATCAAGCAACAACCGTATTCATGCGTTTAGTAATATATTGAGCGAAGCAGGTTTTGTTTGTACGATTCGTCAAACACGTGGTGATGACATCGATGCTGCTTGTGGCCAATTGGTTGGACAAGTGGCCGATCGTACTAGACGCTCAGCCGCATGGCAGCAAAGTATCAAAGATCGTGAAAGTGTTTAGTAGTCTTTGAGAGAATAAGCGTTATATATGACTGGTATAGCGTTTTAGCTGTCTTTTGTCTGTCGCAATGGTAAGAAAATGTAGCAATGACTGTCAAGATTGCAGAACGCGGCAATTAATAACAACTAAATTGTACTTATCGGGGTTAAATCTATTAAACTGAGGCCTCGAAGATCGAACGCATTGAATCCCAGTTTTATGATGGCGGCTATGATGACTTCTAAAAATTCTTGTCAGTTCAAATATCAAAAATCATTTTCTAAGTTTTATAAGCATTCGAGTATCAGTGCTGCCCAAACCGCTTTGCCAAAGCGTGCAGTCCTGTTGGCAGTGTTTGGCGTTCTTGTATTAAGTGGCTGTCAGACCACCCCGACTAATGATTTGCTAGGTAACTCTCCTTATCAAACATCTACGCGTGCTAGCAATGATCGCAATTTAGATCAGCAGGAAATCGCCCGTGTGCGTACCTCACTTGCCGCGCAATACATCCGAAAAAATGAGCTAGATACCGCGCAGCAGCAGCTTGAAAAAGCCTTTGCTGCCGATAGCCGTTATGCGCCAGCCTATGATATGATGGGCGTTCTGTTGCAGCAAGAAGGCAGCCGTATCAACCTAGCCAAAGCTGATGAATACTTCAAAAAAGCAATCGCGCTAGATAAAGACTTTGTACAAGCACACAATAATTATGGCGTGTATCTGTCACAGACAAAGCGTTACCGTGAAGCAGCAGAACAGTTTGAGATTGCAGGGGCGACGCTAGGCTATGAAGGCCGTATTGGCGCGCTAGAAAACCTAGGTCGTACTTATCTACAGTTAGATGATAATAGTGCTGCTTCAAAAGCATTTTTACGGGCACTTGATGGCAATCGTAATAGTATTATTGCTCATATCGAACTGGTAGATTTATTGCTCAACCAACAGCGTGTACCGCAGGCTCAGAGACTGTATGATGAGACGCTGATATTGGTGCAGGGGCAGGGTATTAGCCCGCGCTTGCTCTTACAAGGTATCAAGCTTGCAGCAGCACAAAGTAATATAACAACGCGCCAGCAATTGGCACAGCAGCTTTTATCCGCTTATCCGCTAAGTGATGAAGCAAAACAACTTAAGACTTGGCTTAACAATCCAGAGGCACCATGGAAATGATTACCCCATCATCTAACACTCAATCTAACGCTCAGGGATCATTTGGTGCCGTGTTGCAGCAAGCCCGTAAAAACAAGCAAGTAACTTTAGAAGCAGCGGCGGCTGAGCTGTTCATTCTAAAGCGTCATCTAGAAGCATTAGAGAGCGAAAACTTCGCTGAGCTACCACAGGCTGCATTTGCTCGTGGTTTTGCGATTAATTATGCCAAATATTTGGGCTTAGATTCAGCAAAAATCGCTAGTAGCTTCGATGCTGCCTATCCTAATGAGTTGAAGGCCAAATCAGCCAGCAATATCGATACGCCGCTGCGCCCAATGGGGACTTTGCAGCGTGATACTCACAACCGCATCCGCTTTAACCCGCTATTGATCGTAGGCGTTATCGGATTGATTATCTTGGCGGTGTTCCTATTCCGTATGGTGAGTAACGCTAGCAAAGAAAACACACAAGAGCCTGTATCAGCTGTTGAAGACATGTCAGCGATAGAGCAAGCGCAAGGTGCCGCCATCAATAGTGATGCAAGTGGCGTTGGTGCTTCTGGCTCTGCATTGAATCTAGGTGATGCTGCAACGACTGCTAACCTAAACCTTGTATTGACAAGCGACGCTGTGGTTAGTATCACGGATGCTTCTGGAAACAGTCTGATAAATGGTTCTCAGTCTGCAGGTAATTATGACTTGTCAGGTATGCCACCGTTTAATGTGCAGATTGATAATATCGACAATGTTAGCTTGATGCTCAATCAACAACCAGTTGCGTTAGATACGTATGCAACAGATAAGCAAGCTACTTTTGAATTGGCACCATAGTCAGTTGCATAAGCGCCAAATTTAAATAAAGCACTCATATGTTTGGATGAAGCATCCATGTGTTTGAATAAAGCGAATATGTGTAGGCTGATTTAGCTGGTTTATATTATATGTACAAAGGCCTAGGGCTTTTCTATTTTTGATTCAAGGATTTATGTATGTCAATGCCATCGCCTATTAATCGTCGTCTGACCAAAAAAATCTATGTCGGTGATGTCGCGGTTGGTGGTGATGCACCAATTAGCGTACAGAGCATGACCAACACTGACACCTGTGATGTAGCAGCAACGGTCGCTCAAATCGAGCGTTGTGTCGAAGCAGGTGCAGATTTGATGCGCGTATCAACGCCAACGATGGATACGGTCAAAGCCTTTGGTGAAATTCGCAAACTGGTAAGCGTGCCTTTGATCGCTGACGTGCATTTTGATCATAAAATCGCTTTGGCCGTTGCTGAAGCGGGCGCTGACTGCTTACGTATCAATCCCGGTAACATTGGTAGCGATGCCAAAGTACGTGAAGTAGTCGCTTGTGCCAAGTATCATAATATTCCGATTCGTATTGGCGTCAACGCTGGCTCTTTAGAAAAAGACATACAGCGTAAGTATACTGAGCCAACTGGCGAGGCAATGCTTGAATCGGCAATGCGCCATATCGACATTTTAGAGCGTCTTAATTTTGACCAGTACAAAGTATCTGTCAAAGCCAGTAACGTGTTTTTGACACTGGATGCTTATCGTTTAATATCAGCGCAAATTGATAATCCATTACATTTGGGCGTGACGGAAGCGGGTGTCTACCGTACGGGCGCTGTTAAATCTGCTATCGCGCTAGGTGGATTATTGCTAGATGGTATTGGCGATACCATTCGTATCTCATTGGCCGCCGAGCCTGAAGAAGAGATTAAGATTGGTTTTGATATCTTAAAATCGCTTAATATTCGCTCGAACGGCGTAAACTTTATCGCTTGCCCAAGTTGCTCGCGTCAAGAGTTTGACGTGATTAAAGTAATGACAGCGTTAGAGTCGCGCCTAGAAGATATTCGTGAACCGATGAATCTATCTGTGATCGGCTGTAAGGTCAATGGTCCAGGAGAAGCAAAAGAGGCCGATATCGGTATCGTTGGTGCTGCCCCTAGATCACTGGTCTATCGTATGGGTGAAAAAAGCCACCTTATTGATACAGGCAATCTGGTCGATGAAATAGAAGGTATGGTTCGCGCCCATGCAGAAGAGTTGGCGAAAAAACGTGAGAATGAAATCATTCGCGTAAAATAAGCCATACATTAGATTGATACGTTAAGCTATATCGTCATAGCATCAATTAGATACAACGCTTATTTAAGTACATAGAAAACAATAATAGAATACCTGTTAAACATTTAAGGATACGACCTTACCATGATCAAAGCTATCAAAGGTTTTAATGATATTTTACCTGACCAATCAGCAAAGTGGCTGCATTTAGAAGCGATATTGGCTGATGTACTTGGTAGGTACGGTTACGAGCATATTCGCTTGCCAATCGTTGAACAAACGGATCTGTTTGCCCGTGCTATTGGCGGCGCGACTGACATCGTCGAAAAAGAGATGTACAGCTTTACTGATAAATCTGAGCCGCCAACGCCGTTAGCGCTACGTCCTGAAGGCACAGCTGGAGCAGTACGCGCAGTTATCGAGCACAACTTGCTACGTGGGGACACGCCTAAGCTTTGGTATATCGGTCCGATGTTCCGCTACGAGCGTCCGCAAAAAGGCCGCTATCGCCAGTTTCATCAGTTAGGTGTCGAGAGCTTTGGTAGTGCATTACCAGATGCTGATGCTGAGCTGATTGCTATGACTCATCTGATGTGGCAAGAGTTAGGTCTTAACAATGAGATGCGTTTGCAACTAAACAGTTTGGGTGAGCTGGATGAGCGCTATGCTTATCGCGAAGCATTGGTTACTTATTTGACTGATAAAAAAGACCAGCTAGACGAAGACAGCAAACGCCGCCTAACGACTAACCCTTTACGTATCTTGGATAGTAAAGAGGCGAGCACGCAAGCAGTATTGGCAAATGCGCCAAAGCTTGCTGACTTCTTGGGTGAAGAGAGTGTGGCGCATTTTGAGCAGGTCAAAGCCTATCTGACTGCGCTTAATATCGATTTTGAAATCAATCCGCACTTAGTACGTGGCCTTGATTATTACAATAAAACGGTATTTGAGTGGGTAACAGATAAGCTTGGAAGCCAAGCTACCGTTTGTGCGGGTGGTCGTTATGATGGGCTAGTCGGGCAATTGAAATCAATCGGTACAGATGGCAGTAAACCAGTCAAATCTGAGCCTGGTGTTGGTTTTGCAATGGGGCTTGAGCGTTTATTGCTACTCATAGAAGCGGTTGCGCCGATTGCTGATATACCTGCTTGTGATGTATTCGTTGTGGCCCATCCTGAGGTATATAGTGCTGGTATAAGCTATGCACAGAACTTACGTCATAGTCGTCCAGATGTACGAGTGAAGATGGCCAGTGCCACGAGTCTAAAAGCGCAAATGAAGAAGGCAGACAAGTCAGGCGCGGCATTGACAGTTATCATCGCCCAGCAAGAGCTGGATGATCATACGATTAGTATTAAAGATATGCAGACCGGTGAGCAAAAGACAGTCGCCCAAGATTGGCTATCAAATAAAGATAACTTTTCTCGTCGCTAGTCAATTTTTGACTAATCAGCTTTGTTTGTCGCACTAGCAATTTAATGTAAATTTTATCAGGTAAATATATATGGCTCTGACACCTAATTCGCCGAATGCAGATAACTCCATGCAAGCGCTAAAGCAATATGGTAGTTATATCGTTACTGCGATTTTGTTAGCACTGGCCGCCTACTTTGGTTGGACATACTGGCAAAACAACCATGCGCGAGTAGATACCGTCGCCGCCGATCAATATGCTGATATTCAGCAGCTAAACGAAGAGGTTAAATTGGCCTCGCAAAACCCAGATTTAGAAGCAGAGGCTCAAGAAGCACTTACCCAAAGTCGTAGCCAGCTAGACAAAGATATTGATACTTTGGTCAGTACGCACGGTGAGTCGGTTTATGCATGGCAAGCGCTAATGATAAAGGCACGTCAGCAAGTAGACAATGATGACTTTGCAGCAGCGACTGAGACATTCAAAAAAGCATTGGCCATCGATTTGGGTGATGCTGGTCTAGCAGCGATTACTCGTTTACGCTATGCAAAAACGCTGTTGGCCGCAGGTGATACAGATGCTGCACTATCAGAAGCAAACAATGACATGCCAAGCTCGTTTGAAGCAAGTCAGCAGGAGCTGCTAGGAGATATTTATTTAGCACAAGACAATAAAGATTCAGCGATTAAATCCTATAGCAATGCGTGGGAGCTATTACGTAGCCGTCAAGAAACGCGTGCAGTATTGGCATTAAAGATGGAAAGCTTAGGTATCACGGCTGAGCCGATTGCTGAGCAAACCAGTCTTATTCAAGAGCCATCTGCTCCTGAGCCGTCGCTAGTGATGGATACCTCGAACGAAGTCGCTGTCGAAGCAGGGCAGTAAGTCAGTAGGCTAGATATTAAGTCAGTAGTATAGTATTGAGAGTTGGTAATCATCCAAAGCTCTTTTTTAATATAACCTAATGATTACTAATTTGCGGTTGGCCAATTTACCAATTAATAATAATTTATCTGTAGTGAGAACATACAATGACTCAATCTATTCGCTCTAGCAAAATGTTAAACACCAAGACTATCAGAAAGACAGTCATGCATGTGGCCGTACTGGCAGTAATGAGCACGGCAGTGATTGGATGTAATCGCGGTATTAAGCCTGTGGTTAATGATCCGGTAAAATTGGTACAAATCGCTCAGCCGATTAGCGTACTACAGCCTGTTTTCAGTACCGATGTTGGCAATAAAAAAGCCAGCAAAAAAGATCCGTTAGATTTGCAAGTTGGCTATGCCAATGGTCAAATCGTTACTGCATCACGCGGTGGTGAGCTGTCAGGGTTTAATAGTGCAGGCGAGCGCGTATGGTCAATCAATGTTGACGACCAAATCACCGGCGGTGTTGCAGTAGATGCATTGAGCCAGACAGCTATCGTTAGTACTCGTGGTGGCAAGGTCATGGCGTTTGATAGCACGACTGGTGCAAAACGCTGGCAGCAGCAGTTATCAGGTTCGGTTTTGACGCCAGCACTGATTACCAATAATCGTGTGGTATTATCAGCAAATGATGGTTTCTTACATGGTCTGTCACTACAAACCGGACAATCAGTATGGCAGTTCGCAACTCAAGTACCTGCTATCAGCGTTCGCGGTAGCGCTGCGCCAACTTTATTAGACAATGAGACAGCGCTTTTGGCCACAGCTGATGGTCGCCTGCATGCAATTACTGTCGATAATGGTCTTCCGCTATGGTCAAGACGTGTTGGCGTAGGTGCTGGTAGTAGTGAAGTTGAGCGCATGAGCGATGTCGATGGCAAACCTATCTTAGATAAAAATCAGTTATTTGCGATCAGCTATAGTGGTCAGCTATTAGGTATTGATTTGGCCTCGCGTCAGGTAATGTTCGTCAATGAAATTGCGAGTCTCAAATCACTGGCGGTAAACACTCAGCAAGTTATCGCTACCAGTTTAGATGGCAAAGTAGTTGCTTATGACCGCAACAGTGGCGAGACACTCTGGGAAAGTGACGAATTGGCTTACCGAGATCTTACCAATCCTGTGATGATTGGCAACTATATTGCCATTGGTGATTTTGATGGCGTAGTGCATTTGTTTGACCCTGCTACGGGTAGCATCGTTAGTCGTGTAGAGACAAAAGGTGCGTTGACCAACTTGCAAGTCCAAGGTAGCCGTTTAATGACTCAAAGTACGTCAGGACAAGTTGCTATCTGGCAGTTAGTGCGCTAATAACTATATAGATAGGTGCTTATAGATAATCAACGAAGTGTAATATTTCACTATAGCCCTTAAGCCTATTCTTGATTATCATTTATAAAACACAAACGCTGCTTAGTCAGCGTTTAGTGCCTTGTGTAAATTGCTTGTTTAAACACAGGCTTTCGCGTACTCTATGCGACCGATGTGCTATCCATATATACTACTTATTTATGTATAATAGGTATTATGAAGCCATCCTATATACTATTTTTAATCGTAAAATAGCCATCTATTATTTTTGCTATTGTTCTATCATTCATTTTAATTCACGGTCAATTGCAGCATATCTATTACTATTGTTATGTCACTGGTTATAAGAATAACTGTACTGCCCGTCATTGTGCCTTTCACTGAGAGTAACCCATGAGTATCAAGCCTGTGGTCGCCTTAATTGGTCGTCCAAACGTCGGTAAATCCACCTTATTTAATCAGTTCACAAAAAGTCGGCAGGCATTGGTCGCTGACCTTTCAGGATTGACTCGTGACCGTCAGTACGGTGATGCAACTTATGAAGATAAATCTTTTATCGTTGTAGATACGGGTGGTATCGGTGAAGCTGACGATGGTAGCGGTAATATTGATGACTATATGTCTGAGCAGTCGCATACAGCAATCCATGAAGCAGATATTATTGTATTCGTCGTTGACGCTCGTGCCGGTATGATTGGCGCTGATGCTGAAATTGGTAAGTTTTTGCATACGTTAGGCAAGCCTGTCTATGTTGTTGCCAATAAAGTCGATGGCGTACATGATGCAGCACCTGCTGAGTTTTATGCATTAGGATTGGGCGAGCCATATCCGATGGCAGCCAGTCATGGTCGCGGTGTGGGCAATTTGCTTGAAGTGCTAACGGCTGATATGCCTGAGCAAGAAAACATAGTAGAACCAAGAGGCTTGAAGCTCGCCATTATTGGTCGTCCAAACGTTGGTAAATCGACGCTCGTCAACCGCCTGCTTGGCGAAGATCGAGTAGTGGTATTCGATATGCCAGGCACGACACGCGACAGTATTTATATTCCTTATCAGCGTGAAGGCAGAGACTATGTCTTGATTGACACCGCTGGTGTACGTCGCCGCGGTAAAATCGATGAAAAAGTAGAAAAGTTCTCTGTCATCAAGACCTTGCAAGCGATTGAAGATTCTAACGTAACCGTGATTGTCATTGATGCTCATGAAGGTATCGTGGACCAAGATTTGCATATGATTGGTTATGCACTTGACGCTGGACGAGCGTTAGTCGTTGCGATCAATAAATGGGATGGTCTAACGCAAGATCAAAGAGACTATATCAAGCTTGAAATGGATCGCCGTTTTAGCTTTATTCCTTATGTAAAAATACATTTGATTTCAGCATTGCATGGTACAGGCGTCGGTAATTTATATCCGTCTATCTTACGTGCGTATAAATCTTCGATGTTTGAAGTATCAACCAACCGTTTGACTCAGATTTTGCAAGATGCGGTAACGGCCAATCCGCCACCGACCGTTGCTGGTCGTCGTATCAAGTTGCGTTATGCGCATATTGGTGGCCACAATCCACCCGTTATTGTTATTCATGGTAACCAAACCAGTTCGCTTCCTAAGAGCTATCAGCGTTATCTAGAGAATCAATTCCGTCAAGTGTTTAAGTTAGAAGGCACACCGCTTAACGTTATCTTGAAGCAAAACGACAATCCATATGCTAACAAGAGCGACACGCCGACTAAAGCTAAAGCTCAGCAATTGCGTCAACGTGAGCGTAATAGATCACAGAAATTTACTACCAAAGATAAAAAGCCTCGTTAATTCTCGTATTTTAGGCGTTATATCTTTAGCTTTATGATTAATGTCATCGCGTTCGATAGCGCGATGACATTTTTCTATTAATACGCTATAGTTTGGGCTTATAAATAGCTATCTTAGTTTCAAAAAATACTCAAATGTTTTACTTATCACATCTTTAAAATACCTGTACTATAAATGAAAGCTGCACGCGACTCAGTAGAGTGATATGAACAACCGTTCGTCTCAAACCATCCCCGTACTTATCTGGCGTTCTGTCATACAAGCTGTCGTATTGGCAGTGCTGGCAGGTTTTTTATTGCCTTTTCTTTATGGTTTAGTGCATCACTATCAAGAAAAAGAACAGCATATTCAGCAATTGGCATCGCTACTAACGACTAGCGCATCGACTGCAGATGGGGCAGATGTTGTGGCTGAACAAGTCAATATCTTGTTAGAGAATGAGCCGACTATTCAGAGTATTGTTTTCTATTCAACTTCTGAGCCAATTGAAGATATAGACCAGTCGCTTGCTGATTGGAAAAATGCTTTATTTGCGCATACGGTCAGTTTCAACTATCCAGTGATTAGTAAAGACCTTGATGCCAGTAGTATCGCGTCCAATAAGTCCGATTCCAATCAACAGTTAGCACTGACTTTATCAAACATTATGAGCGAATCGTCAGCGCCAGATGAGGTGACTGATACAGTTACCGAAAATAGCACATTGATTGGTTATATTAATATTACGATAGATGTAAAGTTGCTACGTTTACAGTGGTTCCAAAATATCCTGTGGTTATGGCTAACAACAGTTGTGCTGATTATTATTTTTGCTTTTTACATTTTCCGAAAACTTAATTGGCCAGTTAAAGATATTGAAGTGTTAACTGATGTTTGTGCCATTGTCATGAACAACGCAAATCTAGAGCAACTGCCAGTCATTCCGCAGCAATTCAATTTTCAAGAACTAACCCAAATCAAAAAAGCATTAATTGTGTTATTTAATCGTTTACAAGAAGCACGGCAAGGTTATGAAACCCTTGCAGCCTTTGAACAGCAATTACACAATAAAGATATGTCACTTGATGTGCAATTGCACAATTTTCAAAGCATGATTTCTCATGAGTTAAAAACATCATTGAATGCAATTGTAGGTGGTTTGCAACTATTGGATCATGAGGCTCTAAACAGAGAGCAAAAAGACGCGGTAGAGATTATCAGTAGTGGTAGTGATAAATTGGTATTGTCGTTAGATCATATTATACAGTTGAACCAGATTCAAAAAGGCCAGATAAGAATTCATAAAAATGAGTTTAACCCATTACAGCTAATCGCTGACCTATTAGCTAAGTTTGAAAGTACGGCTACGCAAAAAGGGTTAGAGCTGATTAGTAATATTCATCATATAGACTATAGCCTGTACGGTGATTCAGAAAAAATACATCAGATACTATCGATACTGCTCAACAATGCGATTAAGTTTACACCTGTCGGAAAAATTACGATTACGTCGCAACTGACACATTTTAATAAGAGTAATCGCTGGCAGATTAGCGTAAAAGATACGGGTATTGGTATTGATAAGGAACACCTAGACGATATATTTAATCCGTTCTTTCAGGTAGATTCGTCGCAAACTCGCCAGTACGAAGGCTCAGGGGTTGGCTTACCTATTGTTAGACAAATGGCGCAGCTTATGGGTGCTACGATTGATGTTGATAGTGTGCTTGGTGTAGGTACACAGTTTACGCTGACCATAGCGATGCCCAATCAACAGCAATCAAAACAGCAGCGCTTATTGTCTGGTCTAACGATTATTTATTATTACTATCATGAGACAGGCTCCTTATTAAATGAACTGGAATATCTAGGGGCTACGATTATTTGTTGTCAAGGTAACCAGCTCGTCATAGAGGAGATGCGTAAGCAGAAAGTTGACATGGTGATGTTTGGTGAAGATGTTTTCCCGGAAAAAGCTGCGATGCTAGCCAAACGTATCCGTCAGTATGAAAGCGATGAGGGCAGTAAGAGCGAGCATCGTGCGTTATTGGTATATTGGTATCCACAGCATCGGGCGCGCTATGTAGGCAGCTTTGAGTATGGTTTAAAAGCAGCTGGTATTGACTATTGTCATATTGCTACTTATAAGGACAAAGCGTTAAGCGACTTATTAAAACAATGGTTGGTTTGGACGTAGAGCTGTTCTACCAAATCCGTGTTCCTAGTTAGGTTCATTTTATTAGGTAGCATTTTTTATATTTTCTACTTTTCAATATCGAAGCACTTTTAAAATAAAGTAGGCATAAAAACAAAAAAGACGCCCATTTTGAGGCGTCTTTTTTTAAACAGTTTTTAGGGCGTGTCTTCAATTCACCCGATAGTCATCTAAATGGGCTAAAAATGGCTAAATCTTGCCAAACAGCGTCAAATAGCTGGTTAATATCCCGATATTATCTGCGCTATTTTTCTTGTTTGACGGCAATTTATCTCATTTTTATCACCATTTTTGAAATGAAGACACGCCCTAGCTAAAATTACTTTTTAAAAGTTTCTCTTAGAAAAGATTCTTTACCCAGCGTACGATATGTTCCCACGTACGGCTCATAAAGCCTGACTGTTCGATATCATTGGTTGCGATGATAGGAACAGAGGCTACTGCTTTACCATCGATTACAGCCATCATTTTACCAACTTCCTGACCTTTTTTGATTGGTGCTTCTAAGCTCTCAGGAATATCCACCACTGTGGTGATTTTATTTTTCTGGGTTTTGCTGGTTAGAATTTGCAAGTTGTCGCCAGTTGCCAGTTCTACCTCGTCAGCTTCTCCAAACCATACTGGAAGCTTGCTAACGAACTGTCCAGCAGGCGCCTTGGTAACCGTTGTAAAGTGACCGAAACCCCAGTTAAGTAGTTCGCGTGACTGATCGGCGCGAGCTTGTTGGCTCTTGGTACCCATAATGACAGAGATTAGACGCATGCCTTCACGGTTGCTTGATGCAACCAAGCAGTAGCCTGCCGCATCAGTGTGGCCAGTTTTTAGGCCATCAACGGTTGGGTCAGTAATCAGCAGAGCATTACGATTACCTTGGGTAATACCATTATAAGTGAACTCTTTTTCTGCGTAGATACTATAGTAGTCGCCGCTGTTTTTGATAATAGCACGAGCAAGTTTAGACAAATCTAAAGCAGACGCTAAATGACCTTCATCAGGCATACCCGTAGCATTGACAAAGTTAGAGTTCTCCATGCCAATCTTTTGTGCTTGTTCGTTCATCAATATTGCAAATGAGGCTTCGCTACCAGCAATATGTTCAGCCATGGCTTTCGATGCATCATTACCTGATTGAATAATAATACCGCGTAGCATATCGATGACGCTGGCGGTTTTGTTCACAGGCACATACATACAAGATTGGCTGCTGCTACCACGGCACCATGCGTCTGGACTCATCAATACCTGTTCATCTTCTTTCAGGTCGCCTGATGCTAAGCGTTGCTCAATGATATAACTGGTCATCATCTTAGTCAGAGATGCTGGCGGCAGCGCCTCATTGGCGTTCTTTTGAGCCAAAATTTCGCCAGTGTTATAGTCCATCAACACATAGGCAGTATTGTCCATTTCAGGTGGTTGAATGGCTGCGTTTGCCACTACTGCACTCATCGAGATACTTACACCAACTACCAGCTGTATCAGCTGATTTTTTACACGCTTTACTGTCATATATCATTACACCGCATCATGGAACCAAATGTATCTATCGCTTATGTTTTGTACCTATTTCCATACATTATTTTAAGCAGCATGTCTTAAATGCAGTGTTTAAAATAATGTATCGATGAAAATAGTAACGCCTACACAATAGACATAAAATTAACGCCTTATCTTAGCAAAATGACTACCGATGGGGAATCGATAAATGCAAAAATAAGGCAAGTTTGAAAAGAAAAATGAAGGCCTATCATATATTTGTTGTGTCTATCATCTGACCAGTCTCTGTAATAAAAATTTAACGCTCACAAAAAAGCCTGCTGCACTGCTTGTGAATAACAAGTAAAGTGACAGCAAGCTTTGATGCTACAGATATCTAGAAAATCAGTTGATAATATTTGCTTAATTGATGTTATAAAGAGTACATAGCTTTTATTTTATTATCATTGATACCAATATTATTAACACATTAAGCAGAGGACGCTAGTTATTGAATTAAACTAGCTAGTTGTCTAATAATCCGCGTTTGCCAAATCTTCACATAGTGCTTTGTTTTCTTGCTTTGAGAATCCCATCGTCCAACTACGAATACCTTGTAGTATCTGGCGGTAGTCTTGCTGTGTAGATAGGTATTGAATAGCCGCTTTTGGATCTTCTAGAGAAGGCATTAGCTCATGCAGCTGTACAGTGTACGACTTATAGAACCGCTGTTTTTGCTTACCATTTAGCATTGGTGGGCATATCTCTGATAGTACCTGCATCACCGCAATTTCGTGCTTAGTGATATTGATGCCAGACATGTCTAGCGGAATGGTAGTGCCAGAGTTATTCGCAGCATTAGAAGCTTGAGACAGCATAGCAACAGACGTTATCAGTCCTGCAATCCCAACTTTTGAGGCAGTATTTGCTATCACAGAAGCTATAGATAATATCGATTGTTTATTCATTCAGTATTACACTCGCTCGTCTTTATTTAATGGTCATATGTTAATCGGTAAAAAAACAAAAGTCACATAAAATATTGATTTATGTGTAGATATCTTGTGAGCCAACACCATTTTTTAGCAACATATCAGTAGCATACCCTAATGACGTTACTTCAGTATCAGTACATCGGTTTGTATTGTTGTGGGGTGTTGCGTATTGTAACGCGATGCTTAATCTACTGGTTGTTATTCGTTTGATACAGATCTTTTTACGCTACTTTCATCGTATAATTATCAGCATAAGAAGAACACGATACTTTGCTAACGACAGGGTTCGTGTCTGTATATTATTCAGTTATAATCGCCCATGCTATCAAAATGAATATTTTTCTCTAGACTGAGGCGTCATGCCGTTGGAGAATTAGAGTATCATGTTTTTATTTTAGATATGAGCATCGTATTTTTATGCCATATCTTGAACAGACATGGCACGATAGCAGAATGATCAAATAGAGATGTAGAAAAATCGGCAATAAAATATTAGGGGCTGTAGTAGATAAGGATTAAATATCACACCATTTTCTCAAGGTTTTCAGCTGATTAGATGGTGAGCCATAGTTGAATCTAAACTCGCACTCTTTTAAAAACAAATGGAAGTTCTTCTTAT
>NZ_CAJHAL010000036.1:0-29905 GCF_904846365.1 Psychrobacter nivimaris | reverse complement strand
ATCAGACTAGGATTCAAAAGGGTTTGGGCTATAAATCGCCAAGACAGGTGTGGTTTGACTTTTATCGTCAGGCTGCGTAACTAAAATCTCCCAAGTTTAGTTCTACGGGATTGACAGCAGGGGTCAGTACTATGCAACGAAATTTTATGGGCAGTTGTAATACTTCTATAGTTAGTGATAGAAAAGTGAGTAAGCTTCATCCTATTATCCTTATCTATATTATTTTCGGCTATTTTTTGGAAGGTTATTAACTAATTGATATAAAGAAAAACTTACTCAGGATATCTCTTAAATAACTCATCGTTAATTTTCAATATCTTTTGCAGGTATCACCATGTTTATTTTACTTAATAGTGTGCACCCCGTAAGACAATGGATAATAGCACACAAATATTCAGTTATTTATCAGAGCTAAGAATTGGTTAGAGAACTAACCAGTAGACAATAAAAAACGCCATCACAATTGTGACAGCGTTTTTTATTACTACAACTATTACTATGCCAATTACAACGCTTTCAATTGCTCCATCTGCGCCGTCATCGCGGTCAACTGCCCTTCTAACTCAGCCAGTTTTGCCTTTTCCGCATCGACTACTTCCGCAGGTGCTTTACTGACAAAGCCTTCATTGCCTAGCTTACGCGCGATACCTTCGGCTTGACCTTTCAACTTATCATATGACTTACCCAGACGTGCTAGCTCAGCCGTTGGATCGATCAGACCTTTCATCGGTACGAGTACCCGTAGCTGACCGACCATACTTGATGATGACAGTGGCACCTCATCGCCTTCTTTGACGATCTCTAAGCTCTCGACTTTGGCCAGCGCTTTGAACTGGTTTTTGATACGGGATAGACGCGCATCTTCATCTTGAGAGACGTTTTGTAGTAGCACTGGCAGACGTACCGCGTTACCCAGTTTCATCTCACCACGGATGTTACGGACGCTAGCGATTAGCTCTTGTAGCCATGCCATATCCGCTTCAGTCTGCTCACTGATTTGGCTGGCATCGGTCTGTGGATAGTCAGCGACCACGATGCTGTCGGTGTTTTTACGACCCAGTAGCGGCGCGATGGTCTGCCAGACTTGCTCAGTCAGATACGGCATGATTGGATGGGTGAAGCGTAGCGCAGTCTCTAGTACGTGCAGTAGTACATAGCGGATTTGCGCTTTACGCGTATCCGATACCGAATCATCATTTAGGCTGGCTTTGGCAAGCTCAACGTACCAATCACAGTATTCGTTCCAGATAAACTCATAGATATCTTGGCTGACCATATCGAGACGATACTGAGCGAAATGCTGATGAATGTCTTTGATACTAGAGTTCAGACGACTCATGATCCATTTTTCTGGCAATTCCCATACATCAGGATTCGCCGTTTGGTCGATAGGCTTGGCGTTGCTGTCACCATCAACACAGTTCATCAGTACAAAACGGCTGGCGTTCCAAATTTTATTACAGAAGTTACGATAGCCCTCGACACGCTTTAGATCAAAGTTGATATCGCGACCCGTACTGGCAAGCGAGGTAAAGGTAAAGCGCAGTGCATCCGTACCATAGGCTGGGATTCCTTCTGGGAACTCTTTACGCGTTTGCTTTTCGATTTTGGCCGCGTCTTTTGGATTCATCATATTGCTGGTGCGTTTTTCTACCAGTGCTTCTAGCTCAATACCGTCGATGAGATCAATCGGATCTAAGACGTTGCCTTTTGATTTTGACATTTTTTGACCATTGCCATCACGTACCAGACCATGCACATAGACGGTCTTAAACGGTACTTGCGGCGTGCCATCTTCGTTTTTCACGAAATGCATAGTCATCATGATCATGCGGGCCACCCAAAAGAAGATAATATCAAAACCTGTCACAAGCACGCTGGTTGGGTGGAAAGTATCCATCACGCGTGGATCAGCGTTGACGTCTGCCCAGTCAAGCGTACTGAACGTCCATAGACCAGAGCTGAACCACGTATCGAGCACGTCATCGTCTTGGCGCAGTTTTACATCATCACTTAGGTTGTATTTGCTACGCACTTCCGCTTCGTCACGAGCGACATAGATTTCACCTGTCGAATCGTCATACCATGCAGGGATACGATGACCCCACCACAGCTGACGGCTGATACACCAGTCTTGTAGATCGGTCATCCACGCCATATACATGTTTTTGTACTGCGCAGGGACGAACTCAATGCTGCCGTCTTCTACTGCGTCAATCGCAGGCTTGGCAAGCTCTTTGACCGCGACATACCATTGATCGGTCAACCACGGCTCAACGATCGTGCCGCCACGCTCAGCACGCGGGGCTTTTAGCGCATAGTCTTCGATATCTTCTAGCCAGCCCTGCTCGCCTGCTTGCTCTACAAGGAACTTACGCGCGGCAAAACGCTCAAGTCCGGCATACTCGCTAGGCGTAGTCTCTAGCTCTGGCTCACGTGTTTGCAAGTCAGGATAGACTTCCATCGCTGGCAAGATATTAGCGCGCTCATCAAGAATGTTAATCAGTGGCAAGCTATGGCGACGACCCAATTCATAATCATTAAAATCATGCGCTGGAGTAATTTTTACACAGCCCGTACCGAAGTCTTTTTCGACATAATCATCAGCGACGATAGGCACGACACGACCCGTAATCGGTAAGGTAATGGTTTTGCCGACTAAATGCGCATAACGCTCATCGCTAGGATTAACGGCGACAGCGGTATCACCAAGCAAAGTCTCAGGACGTGTGGTTGCGACGACCAGATAGTTTTTACCATATTGGGTGGTTAGGTCTGTATCGGTGAAATGATAGCGGAAATGCCACAAGCTGCCTTTTTCGTCGTGGTTTTCGACTTCTAAATCAGACAATGCGGTTTGGAACTTTGGATCCCAGTTGACCAAACGCTTACCACGATAAATCAAACCATCATCGAAAAGACGAACGAACACTTCTTTTACCGCATTAGACAAGCCATCATCCATGGTAAAGCGCTCACGCGACCAGTCAACCGAGCTGCCCAAACGGCGAATCTGGCTGGTGATATTGCCACCTGACTCTTCTTTCCATTCCCATACTTTATCGATGAAATCTGCACGTGTCATATCACGGCGCTTGATACCTTGCGCTTCCAGACGACGCTCAACGACCATCTGGGTGGCGATACCCGCATGATCCGTACCTGGCTGCCACAGCGTATTGTCGCCATCCATGCGGTGATAACGGGTGAGCGCATCCATAATAGCGTTGTTAAAACCATGACCCATGTGTAGCGAGCCCGTGACGTTTGGCGGTGGCAGCGCAATAGAAAACGACTCGTCTTTATCAAAAGTCGGCTGAAAATAACCGCTTTCTTCCCAGCCTTGATACATGCCTGCTTCAACTTCCGCAGGATTATAGGCACTCTCTAATTGGCTTAGCGCCGCTTGGATCGACTGGGTCAGATTGGTTTTCGCATTGCTATCAATGCTGGTATCGGTATTAGGATTGCTCATAATAGGGTGATCTTATTGTTGATAATGAATGTGGTCAAAACGCTATAAAAACAGGAAAAATAGTTGATAGTGTGATTTTAACGCAGATAGGCAGATTTTGTTAGATGGTAAGGCAATTTATAAAGCCTGAAGGCGATTTATTACTCAAATTGTTAATCAATTAACAACAGCAATCAAAAGAATGGGAAATATAATAGAGATTACTTATGCAACAAAATTATTAGCCTATAACCAGCGAGCCAACCGTGTCCCAAGATACCGAGCATGACCATGATTCTCAGGCTAATCGACCAAACGATGAGCGTACAAATGTGAGTACCACTACTCCTGTGCCTAAAGGCGACGATACGCTAGAAGAAAGCGGCAGCCCTTCTAAAGACATTGAGGTAGACAAGGACGCAGACGACACTACAGACAGTCATGCAAACGAAACTTCAGATAGTGATGCAGACGAACCTATCAAAGCCACCGAAGACTTAGAAAATGATGACCTGCCAGAAGAAATCAGCGACGAAGACAAAGAAACCATCAAAAAGGTCGCCAGTGACGACAATCTAAGCCAAGCGAAAAGCTACGCCAGCATCTTAGTCGAGCAAGTTATCCACGCCAAAGAAACCTTTGAGCGTTCACTTGGCTCGCTATTTACCAGTGCTTTTACGGCTGGGCTAGAGATTGGTATCAGCTTTTTTATGATTCTATCAGCGTTTGCCCTACTTAATGATGTGATACCAAGTCGCTATGCCATGGTGCTGTCGTCACTGCTGTATCCGATCGGCTTTATTATCGTAGTGATTGGTCAGTCGTTATTATTTACAGAGCAGACTTCCCTCTTAAGCTTGCCTGTCTTAAATAAAATTGAACCGCTGCACAAGCTCCTGCGGCTGTGGGGCATCGTCATCGCTGGTAATATCGTTGGCGGCTGTATCTTTGCGGCGTTAATGATTGGTCTAGGACTGCATATGCACCTGTTTACAGACCATGCTATCGATGTTTATGCCGAGCATATCTTAGGTTTTGAGTGGTGGGTTATCTTTGGCAGCGCCGTGCTAGCAGGCTGGATGATGGGCGTGGCCGCATGGCTGGTGACCTCCGCACGTGACACACTTAGCCGTATCGTATTGGTGACGCTTATCACTGGTAGCATTGGGTTTTTAGGCTTGCATCATAGTATCGTGGGCAATATCGAAGTATTTTCAGCGCTGCTGTATGGCAATACCGTCAGTCTCTGGCGCTACTTGGTATTTTTAGTCGTGGTACTGGTGGGCAATACAGTCGGCGGCGTGGTATTCGTCGCGGTGCTTAAAAATCGTACGTTCTTATTTGAAATTGAAAAAGTCAAAGAGCAAGCTGCCGAGGCAAGAGCGAAAATGGACAGACGAAGATTCTAGACTTGAGATAAAACTGATTTGAGCTAAAGCTGGTTTGAGTTAAAACGAGCACTAAACATAAAAGCCCATAACACGCTTCATTATACAAAGCGGATTATGGGCTTTTTTTATTGCATCATACATTGTTGATTTTTGCCAAGTATTGTCTCAACTGGCGCAACAGTGCGTTACTACGTTTATTTTAAACCTCTTACATTCTACGTGCTGCCAATACACTGTTTTCTATCTCGGTTCTTTTGGCTTTATTATGCTGGGCCGTAAATACTCTGACCATGATACCAGCGGTCAAGAACATGATTAGCGTATAAATGGCTGGCGTCATCGACATCTTATAGTTAGCCAATAGCGTCAGTGCCATAAACATTGAAAGCGTACTGTTTTGTAGGCCGACTTCCATAGTAATCGAGCGTCTTTGTGCAGGATTTAGACCGAACCATTTACTGGTGTAATAACCAAGCGCCATCGTCGATACGTTCAGTATCAATGCCACAGGGCCAGTAGCGATTAACGCTTCAACGATAATGTCTCGTTGCACATAGCTTAAGAAAAGTACCAAGAAGCTCAAAAATATCACGCCAAAACGAGACACCATCACCTGTCCCTTGTCTGCCGCGTTAGGCGCATAACGTTTGATCAACATACCAATACTGACGGGTAAAATAGTCAGAGCAATTAGGCTGACCATGGTCTTGACCACTGGCAACTGAAACTCACTACCCGCTCCCATGAAGTATACGAGCGAAAAACTGAGGACGATAGGAATGGTAAATACGGTAATGACACTGGCAATAGCGGTCATGGTGACCGAAAGTGCGACGTCACCTTTGGCTAAATAGGTAAATAGATTCGATGTCGTGCCACCAGGACACAGTACCAGCAACATAACCCCAACGGCATACTCTGGCTCGAGAGACATGGTGGTTGCCAAAGCAAAACCTACGAGCGGTAAAAATATTAGCTGATTGGTCAAGCCTATGGCGACTGCTTTAGGGTATTTGACGACTCTCTTAAAGTCATTGGTAACTAAGGACAGTCCCATTCCCATCATAATCAAAAAGATACTAATGGGAATGACTTTTGCATTTATAAACGTGACTAACTCAACACCTTCCATAACTACATCCTTGTAGATAGAGCCCTTACACGGGCAGGTTTATGACAACCTCGTCATGCTCAATCAGCCAATCCTGCTGATATCTTGGGTAAAAGCCACCGACGTTGTCAGCTCTTTATATGACACTTTTCCATACAGTCGTGTTTTTTAAACCGACAATTTTTGATAAAACTGGTTACTACGAACCGAAATAATAACGGAACGGCAAAATTCAGTATATCGTTGTAAAAGTGTATGGTTTTGATTTTTCTGACTACTCGTCAGTCAATTATAGGTTTTTACACTTGAAAATAAACTAGAAATGATTTAGGCGGGGATTTTATGATTTATAGCAGATGTAGAGTGAATATGGTTAATACTGATAACCGCTGTACCGTAGGCGATGGCTTCGACCATACTGCCTAATTGGTTGACATTGGTTACCTCAAGGCGTAACCCATAGATATGCGTGTAGCCTTTGGCTTTTGCCTCAGTCCGCATACGAACAATGGCTTCGCGGCGCGCACGATCTAGCAAAGTCTCATAGGTGGTTAAGTTTTTGCCAAAGACACTTAATACGCGAGCGATAATCATTTTGAAATAATCTTGAGCGATGACGACACTACCAAGTACCAGCTCGCCTTCACTACCCGCTGCTAACTTGGGACGGTATAGACGTTCGCTTGAGACAGTAATATCGCCCAATGCTTGCTCTGCTACTGTTAACTGTGCCAAATGCTGACGCTCATGACGCGATCCGAAGAACCAGCCAGCTGCGAATAAGAAGACAAACGGCCCATAGTTGATGAGCACTTGCGTGAGTGAATCATTCATAGCACGTTTCTCATCATAAAAAGCATCGGTGCTTTTAGCATTATAGTTAGCATTATAGTTAGCATTATAGTTTTTAGCATTGTAGCTTTTAGTATTATAGGACTAACCAAAAGGGTTGAAACGCGGTAAGTCATCAGGTGCGACTTGGGTCTGAGTACTCAAATTTTGACTAGAATGGTTGTAACCATCGCTTGGTGGGTTTTGATATTGCTCCTGTGATATCGGCGCGACCTTGACCGCCGTACCATAGACAAACAGCTCTGAGGCACCTTGGGCGATACTAGAAGTCGAAAAACGCAGACCGACCACCGCATCGGCACCTAACGCCTCTGCTTTGACAATCATGCGATCGATTGCTTCTTGACGTGACTCTTCTAATAGCTCGGTATAGGCCGTCAGCTCACCGCCAACGATGTTTTTTAACCCAGCAAACAAGTCTTTACCGACGTGCTTTGAACGCACGGTACTACCGTACACCACGTCTAGGCGCTCGGTAATTTGATAGTTAGGTAAGTGTTCAAGGTTAGAGAGTTGCACAGTCATAGGATGACCTTATCGGTGACTTATAAAACGTATAGTAAATCAAGACGCTGCGATACAGCATAGACAAGACAAAAACAGCACTGCTAGCAGCGCTGTTTCTTAATATTATTAATCGTTGGTATGAAACAACAAAAACAATTCAGTCAAATTGCCTTCGATGCTATTGGCCATCTGTACCATTTTATCTTCGTCTTTACGCATCTCAGACAGCTCTGGATCTTCATCATCGATACCGCTTAGTACGATCATTGGCAAAGTTAACACAGCCACGTCTTCTGCCGTTTCTTGATCTTCAAACCAGTCGCTTGCTTCATCACCATACATGGCATCGACGAAACCGATTGACCAAGCAACGATGTCTGACTCGTCAGAGAAATCAACCGCCACTTCTTCGTTGCCAGCATCTTCACCAAATGGTAATTCAATAGGCGTCTCGTTTTTTAGCTCAGCCATAATCGAATCGCGCCAGCGTTTTATGCCGTCGATGACGTTGTCTGGAATCTCACTCACGTGACCTTCAAAGAGGGCATCCATCCAGTTAGGCAATGGACGACCGATGACTGTCGCCGTCAAAAAACCATGCGCTGCGACACTATCTAGCACGAACTGGCTTTCTTGATTGTCCAAATAGTCTAGTAATTCATCAAAACTTAGTTGGTTACTCATAATTTGGTTTTCCTTAGCAGATAGATGTCATCAATCGCAGTGGGCGATCGGTTAAATAAAAGAGGACGAGTACTTATTTTAAGACTAAAGGCTGCTTAATTAATCAAACTCAAGCAACCTCTATCAGGTAAGTATTATCGAGATGAACTGGTTGCGAGCAACCTAGAAAATTAGCAAACAACAGGCAACCAGTTTGATGGGATGAATAATTTTAGTCATTAAAATAGCCACTGCCGTTAAAGTAGCCACTAGAGCACTTTAGTCCACTGAAACGACGGATGCCGACAAATTAAAAATCGTCATCATCCCAATCATCGCCGTCTTCATCGAAGTTGTCTATGTCGTCTAGATCGTCTTTTAACTCTTTAGCCAAACGCTTTTCTTCTAGCAAATTATCGATTAGCCGACGTTTTTCAAGACTACTTAAACGTGTGCGTACGCTCGTCTCAGCTTCTTCAACCATCTTTGCATCATCATCGTCGACAAAATCATCATCAAAATCGTCGTCAATATCAGCGTCACTCATGACAAACTCCTATCATTTTTAGGCAAGGGTATTAAGAATACATCAATATATATATGCCTTATAAAGTCTCTATTGAATGTTGTCAATCCTTTTTCGCAATATGGTACATTCCAACTCTACGATTAAGATAGTTCAGTAGGCTATACAACAGACAATTGTAATATAAATGACCAAATACAGTCGGCATTAAATGTGTAGCTCGTCCTCATCTTCAATCATCAGAACCGCGTTGCGCACATCAGCCAAACGCTGAATCAATGAGTCGTTAGCACCGTCAAATATCGCACACTCGCGCTCATAGACAGTGGTTGGGCGCATGATGTTATGTACTTGTACATGGTTGCTGATTTGCTTGAGACCGGCATTTGGCAATAATATTAATAGCTGCTCTTTTTTGCCGATACTCTGGAGCAAATGGGTCATTGGCTCTGATTGCGCGTCATCACTCACGCCCGCTTTCGCTGGCAAAGCAAAGCGCGACAGCTCAATATGCTTATCGTGGATAATTTTGTTGAGCATTAAGTATAGCTTGGCAAGCATTACGCCTGCGAGTGCCACTTTTGCATGGCTATTGTCAGCCTTTAGTACCACACTTGCGCCATTGTCTTCGAAGTGCGCTTCATTCATCGCACTCACGCCCAGTAGCAATGGTTGTCTTAGCAACTCAGTCACGGCTTGATTCAGCAGCTGAGTGCAGAGCGCTAGATATGGAAGACGCTGCGCAGGTGCAAGGCGTTCAAGCATATTGAACTCATCATGGAATACAATTTGAACTTTGACGCTATCAACAGACCGTGTGGCAGACAGTTTAGACGTATGGCTGGTAACTTGAGAAGCAACACCGTCTGTATCCGCTATTTCGCTACCTTCACTCGCACTCGCTAGATTGTCAGTATCGCTACCTGTCTCTTGGTTTTGCTGGGTTCTAAGATACTCGTTCACTTCGTTATGCACATTAAATTTGCGCGCATTAGTCACTTCGTCATCTGTAGCATTAGCTGTATTATCAGTCGCTACTTGACTGTCTGCTAACTGGGACGCTGACTGGCGCTCAAGTTCACGGTCATAGCCGCGTTGATCGACTGGTTTATATTGGTCACGATACAGCTCTTGGATATCTCGACTTAATGCATTGATTTGCTCTTTGGTCGGACGAGCGAGGTAACCGTAAATCAACCAAAGCAGTAAATGTAGCAGCATGGTGCCGATAACAAACGGCCATTGCATGGCGATAATTTCGCCTTTGCTAACGTCTTTTAGAGTCAGTGCAACGCTACCGATGACTGCATCGCCATTGGTAGCGATTTGACGAATGGTGTCGCCTTGCTGCATCGGCGCATTGCCTACTGGCACCAAGATATCATCGTTGTTGTCCTTAATCAGTATCCGTGTGACGTCTTGCTCGCTGGTATAGCGGTTGGCAATAACGCTTAAACTCACACGGTCTTTATTTTCTAAAGACAACCTCGCTTCATCAATCAGCTGGGCGACCATCTGCTCGCCTTTTAACGCACGACTATTGCTCAGCTGTTGGTCAGTACTAATGACCAATAACAGCGTCTGCAAACAAAAACTAACCAGAAGAATAATGGCAAACAACCCTTGCCGCGGCGCTAAATACGTCATGATATGTTAAACTTTTTTGGAGAGAAGAAATTAAAAAACGAGGCTACTGCTCATTTTTTGGCTAATTTTTAAACAATTTTAATATGTGCCAACTATGCTTCGCACATAGTTGTAAAACGATACTGATTATTAGCGACTATCGACACCATCAATATTGTTGCCAGCTTCGCTATCTTCTGCCTTGCAATCTTTTGCGAAGGCATCGTTAATAAGAAAGCACCGTCGATAAACAGCCAGCTTATCTCATCTACTATATCACCATAATAAGCCTTATAGCGTGAGCGCTTTATAAATTTATCATAATAACTTTATTGCATTTTCTATGGCTTCTTACGCCATAAAATCTGTTTTTTAGCATCATTGTTACTTTGCGCGTCATCTATAGGCGCTGCCCAGTAAAACTGTTATTATTCCTAATCTTATATGAGCATACAAGGGACAATTGAGCCATGCCAAAAAATACATCTTATTCGTTACCAAAAGACAGCAAAGCATGGCAACAAGCCGTTGATTCTATTGCGGCATTATTACCCGAAGATACCAATTTGCAAGACTTTGATGCGCTACAGTCGCTACCTGTTTTTGCGCTCATCATCGTACTGCCGACTCAGGTATCTGCATTAGATATTCATCAGTACGTTCAGTCGTGGGTCGATGAACAGCCAAGCTGGCATCTAGTAACGGTTGCCGAAGATACTGACGCTAGCTTCGTCAATATCACGGTGTCTGATACAGAGCCTACAGCAGCATACGCACAGCGCCTACCCTTTACCCATACTCAGGTCTACCGTTATCTGCTGGTACCAGTCACTGACACACTAATGCACCCTGGCAAAAAAACCGCAGCCGCTCACATTATTGATGATCAGCTGACCGCTCGCCTGCGTCGTGACCTAACTGAAGAATATAACAATACACGCAGTGCAGATAGCACAGGCAACATAAACGTCGTAGACTGTCATATCTTGTCTGTCGGTCATATGCTACGGACGCACAAACTTGCCTGCTTCGATATGGATTCAACCTTGATCGAGCAAGAAGTCATCGTAGAGCTAGCAAAAACGGCTGGGATTGGTGAAGAAGTCGAAGCCATCACTGAAGCAGCAATGCGCGGTGAAATTGATTTTGATGAATCGTTTGCTCAGCGTGTGGCTTTGCTAAAAGGTACTTCTACTGATGTGCTGGATGATATCTGTAGCCGCTTAACGTTATCGACTGGTGCGCGCACAACGATCAGTGCGCTAAAAGCATTGGGCTATCATACGGTGCTAGTATCAGGCGGCTTCACTTATTTTGCTCGTTACATCGCTGAGCAGCTGGGTATCGATGAAGTACATGCCAATGCTTTAGATATCGAGGAAGGTGAAGTTACTGGTCATGTACAATGGCCTATTGTCAATGGTGCTAAAAAAGCTGCTATCGTTGAGCATACTGCTGAGCGCTTAGGCATTGAGATGTCACAAGTGGTCTGTGTCGGTGACGGTGCTAATGATTTACCGATGATGGCATTGGCCGATCTGGGTGTGGCCTATCATGCCAAACCAATCGTTCAAGCACGTGCTGATGCCGCTATCAACGTGACCGGGCTTGAAGGTACTCTGTACGCTCTTGGCTATCCAGCACTAGCGCCTACTGAGTAATTGCAGAACGCTTTATACCATTCGATAAGCTAGGTTAATGCTTTGTCATTAATCTGGCTTTTATGCTTTAGGATGTGGCTTAAACAAGAAAAGTAGCGTAGATAGTACCGATATATTAACTAGCTATTTTACGATGTTTGGTAAGATTTTGCTCATTTCTGGTCCACTTAGATGACTACCAAGTGAATGGAAGACACGCCCTAATACGTTACGATCATTAATAAAATCTGCTATGCACACTGATGTTTAGCTAACGCCCGTTTTTATCTAATGCTTACTTTCAGATAACACTTATTTTTAAACGATAAAGGAATACCCATGACGGCACCACAATCTCCACGGCCAACTCAGCCGTCAGCGCCAACGCCACTAGAACAAGATACGGCACCTGTACGTACCGATAGTCCAAAGCAGCTGGTAGGTATCTACGTCAGAGGTATGGCTATGGGAGCAGCTGATATCGTACCTGGTGTCTCTGGCGGCACTATTGCGCTGATTGCAGGGATTTACGAGCGCTTGATTAACGCACTTGGCAGTATCGGCCCCAATCTTTGGACGATATTTCGACAAGAAGGTGGCATCAAAGGATTCGCGGCGATTTGGCGACAAGTAGACGCGACGTTTCTATTGTGTTTGCTACTGGGTATTGCCACTAGCTTTGCAACCTTAGCCGGTATCATTAAGCATTTATTGGACAACCAACCATTGTTTATTTGGTCGTTCTTTTTTGGATTGGTCGTCGCAACGGTATTTATCTTACTTAGTGAAATTAAGCGCTGGAATATAGGACGTGTCGCACTGTTCGCGACTGGGCTTATTGCCGCCATAGTCATCAGTAGTATGCCGTTGCTTACGACCACGCCTAGCTTACCGTATTTGTTTTTTGCAGGGGCAATTGCTATTTGTGCCATGATCCTACCAGGGATATCAGGGTCGTTTATTTTGCTTTTGTTAGGTGCTTACGACGCGGTATTAGAAGCGGTCGACACGATGAATCTGAGTGCCATTTTCACAGTCATTGCGGGTATGGCGACTGGGCTATTGTTATTCACGCGCGCACTTAAGTGGCTACTGTCGCATTATTACCAAGCTACTTTGGCATTGCTGACAGGCTTTATCGCAGGCTCTCTAATAAAAGTATGGCCATGGAAAGTAGATGCGCTAGGCTCGCTCAACACTGAAGCTGTTCATAATGTCATGCCGTGGCAATACCCTACTGGCGCACAGTGGTCAACGACAGTAGGACTTATGCTACTCGGTGCCATCTTAGTTTCGTTATTATCTTGGTGGGGTAATCGTACCAATCGAGTCTAAGTATTTAGCAAACTGTCAATCCTGTTTGCTATTTTACTTTGCTAGCTAATAAACACCCTCCCGAGCAAACAAAACCATTTCCATATCACTCAAAATAAGCGCCACTCCTTACGGCGCTTAGCCTAACATCTAGCCATCAAATATCGCAAAACAAGCCAAAAAAACCAAACGTCAACGGTTGTCGCAAAGTCGCCTGTACCCTCTTCAGCTTTACTCAATAACCTCTCATAATAGTCTTATTGGAATTCACCTTATGAATAGCGAGATGAATGATGTTAATGACTATATTTTCTTTTATCGGTGTAGAGGCATGGAGCGGCGCGGCATGGCTTGGTTATGGACTGCTAGCCAGTTTAGTAATGGTGCTAGCTTTGTCGTCATATCGTTGGCTACTGCTATATTTGTTTGGCGGTATGGCTTACTGGTTCACCGTTGAATTGATTCAAAATATATTAGCAGGTCGCCCTATGTTGATGGAGCTATCGTCATGGCATCGCTATATCATCGCTATGGGCATCAGTTGGTTACCGTTGGCAGCTTGGGTACTATATCGGGCATTACGCTATGATGACGTGAGTCAGACAGTTAGCCAGCAACGTGAGCTAGAAGCCGCACGTTATATCGAACACACTCCTGTCTACGATGATAACTATCAGCCACGTTTCCGTTAAAACCGTCCTATTTATACCTCTGTTTTTTATATCAACACCTTACTTACGTCAGTGACATCGAATGTTACAAGATACTTAACGCTCTCTACTTAACTCCTAAAGAGTTGATACCCTGTGATAGTTTATAATCCAGTTATATATTTGTCATAAAAACTGGTATAAAGTACGCTTTATTTTTATGCCTCATTTTTTTAGGAGTTCTGCTATGTTTACTGTTCCTGTATTAGATATCAAATCTGATCCATTAGATGCTTTATTGGCTGTTGTTGGCTATCGTTTGTCTATGTTAGCTGATAGCGATAACGAAGATGTCAAAGCATTATTCGCTGATCGTCAAGTTACGATTGAGTTTGCTAGTACTGAGTCTGATATCGCCCGTTCTTTTAGCTTTGACAATGGACAATTCAGTCAACAAAGCGGCCATGCAAAAGAAGCCGATTTGACCATCACTTTCAAAGATTCTATGACTGGCGTTAGACTGCTAACCAAAGGTAGCTTGCCTGCCTTTATGACTGCTGTACAAGAAGGTAACTTGAGCATTGAAGGCGACTATAGCTTAATGATGTGGTTCAACAAACTTGCTAAGCATATCGTTCCAGCTATCCCAGAAGAGTGCAAACCATATATTCAAAAAGCCAAACCTTACGCTTATAAAGCACAGAAACTTGCTGAGCATTGGGTTGGTATCGCCAAGCACAAACTTGGCAAATAAAAAGAATGATGCACTGAGCGATAGGCATTGGTAGAATGGATGATATAGAACTAGATAGCCAAACGTATAGTTACTATTTATATGCGCTACTGTGACAATTATACATACTGTCTAGCAGTGTTCTGATTTTCTAAAAAGGTTGCGGTATACTATACGGCAACCTTTTTTGTTACCTTATAAATGACAATAGATAAAAACATTGGTTTTATTTAATACCCTCTAATTCTTATAAAAGGACTTACCTTATGGCAGGATTGCTTAGCATCTCCGAACCTGACGCCACCCAGCCAACTGATGTAGCCACTCAGCCAGATACGATCAACAGTGATTTTTTGGCCAGTCTAGCCACAGACGCAACTCAAACTGATAGTAAAGTTGCCACCACGTATAGCCGTGAAGAAATCGCGCAACTGTTTGATTTACCTTTGATGGACTTGCTGTTACAAGCACAGACCATCCATAGAAAGCATTTTACTGCCAATGAAGTACAAATCAGCACGCTACTCTCTATCAAAACGGGCAACTGCCCCGAAGATTGCGGCTACTGCTCGCAGTCAGGTCATCATCGCGACACTACCAAACTACAAGCAGAAAAACGCATAGAAGTTGATAAAGTCATCGCAGCGGCCAAACGCGCCAAAAACAGTGGCTCATCGCGCTTCTGCATGGGTGCCGCGTGGAAACACCCAAGTTCTAAAGACATGCCTTATGTGGTTGAGCTGATCAAAGAAGTGAAAGCATTGGGACTTGAGACTTGTATGACACTGGGTATGCTTGATACCAATCAAGCAACGCAGTTGGCCGATGCAGGGTTAGATTACTACAACCATAACCTAGATACTTCGCGCAGCTACTACGAGCAAGTCGTCAGCACGCGTAGCTATGATGAGCGTTTAGATACGATAGAAAACGTGCGTAACTCTGGCATTAATGTCTGTAGTGGCAATATAGTTGGTATGGGCGAAAGCCGTGATGATCGCATCGATTGGGTACTTGAGCTACTAAAAATGCCAAAAGCGCCTGAATCAATTCCAGTCAACTTACTGGTGCCTATTGCAGGTACACCAATTGGTGACAAAGTACTGGCCGAAGGTCAACTGTCTGTACTTGAATGGATTCGTACTATTGCGGTCGCCCGTATTTGCTGCCCGACTAGCTACGTGCGTTTATCTGCTGGCCGCGAAAGCCTGTCAGATTCTGAGCAAGCGTTGGCATTTATGGCAGGTGCTAACTCATTCTTTTATGGTGACAAGCTTCTTACTACTGGTAACGCCAGCCAGTCAGGTGACGACAGACTCATGCGTGAGCTTGGCCTAACCAAACAGTTTGCCGCACCAAGAGCGCCTAAAGTACTGCCTGTAATGGATGCGATGAATGGTCATCAAACACAAGTTGTATTGGCAGATTAAGCCCACGCTAAAAAATACAAGTTAAGCAAGAGAAACTATGATGGCAGATTATTTTAACTGGATTAAAGCCGCGCACATTATCTCGATGGTCTGCTGGTTTGCAGCGATATTTTATTTGCCGCGCCTGTTCGTCTATCATGCGATGAGCGACGATAGCATCAGTCATGAGCGCTTTGCCATTATGGAGCGCAAGCTGTATCGCGGCATCATGACACCCTCGATGATAGCGACATGGGTCTTTGGTCTATGGATGTTGGGGCTGGGCTGGGATGTGTACAAAACCCAAGGTTGGCTACACGTTAAATTGCTCTTAGTCGTGCTACTCTCAGGCTATCATGGTGCTTGCGGCTTTTATCGTAAAAAGCTGATCGATAATCCACATTATAAAACGCATAAGTTTTGGCGCTGGTTTAATGAAGTGCCTGTCTTCGCCTTAGTTATTATCGTGATTCTAGTCGTGGTAAAACCGTTTTAGGTTCAGAAAAACCATCTAACCTGCAAAAAAGCGTCCGTAACTTCAATGAGTTGCGGACGCTTTTTTATTCAATTATAGAACATGTTGTCAAACTGGAAATATCAAACACTAAACACTAGGGCGCATAATTTGATAAACATTACTTAAATCGTAAACGCGGTAACGAGCTGGTTCACGGCGATTTTCGCCAGCATAGCTCAGTATCAATGCTTGCTTGGCATGCTCATCGACCCAACCGACAAACAGGCCGCTATGCTCGACGCCATTGTAGCCATGGTTAATATAATAGAGCCAGTCGCCTGCTTCAATCTCGCTGCTACTAGCATAGGGCCCTTGCGCATAAGTGCCTTTGTGTATGGTATTACGCAATACCCCTGCCCGATTAAATACAGCATTTAAATAGTCCCAGCAGCCACCCTGAATAATCGTGCGCTCGTTAAGTGCCATTTTGCGGGCGGTACTGACCACCTCACGTGCTGCCATACTACTCTGCGTCTCTGCATTGCTCAGCAGCGGTAGGTACTCGCTATCAACATTGTCATAGCTGCCTGATAAAAACGCCGGTAAGACTGTAGGCGCTTGACGTGTTACCTCAGGATAACGATAGAATGTATTCGTCGTTGATTGAGCTGATTTCTGAGCGATAAGCATACTCATACTATCTGCATGGGCTTGCCCTACCATGCCGCAGGTAAATAGTAATAAACCGCTTGACGCGGCGACTGACGGTATAGACAAACGCAGCATGACTAACTCCTTGTCAATCAGATCTCAATGACAGTGTCGATAATAGTAAGAATGAACTTTATAATCCTACTTATAAACCATTTGCGCACAAATCTGCAAGCACTATTCGCCTGCGATAGGTGATAGACGGTATAAGTATACTGATGAATGACAATATTGGGGAGATGCGCTAAGTGAAATTTAAAACGATATTCGAATTAGAAGTTTGGATAGCACAAAGATAATAGCTATGCTTTCATAAAGTATAAAATTGAGAAAAGATACTAATTACTCTTCATTTTGATATTTACATGACGTTTCGTTAGCGCCTGCCCTTCTAAGATAGCTTTCGCAGCTTTTGCTTCTTGAGCACTCTCGAAACCAGTAATATGATATTTGCGCACGTCACTGCTATCGACAATCTGTAATTGCTCGCCAATCAGCGTTATCTTATCACCATCCGTTAAATGAATATGCTCACGCTTACCTAGATTGTCATGGACCAACTCGCCAGCCCTTACCCATAATGTGCCACTGCTAATCATACCGCTCATGGCTTTTTTATGCTGTTGGCGCTTTTTATTAAAAATGAAGCTACCAATGATAAGCAGGGCAAGCGCACCGATGGCTAGACGCTCAGGCAATAGGCTCATCGCCATGGCGACTGCGACGGCCCCGACCAATAATGCAGAACCAAACCAAAACATGCCATTATCAGCAGCATTTGATTGCCCTTGTAAGATGATTTTGGCGCCATCATCAGTCAGCTTTAGCATGTGTTGTTACCTATTAAGTAATGTACGAATATTTTCTATTAAAAAACTGCCTATTAGCAGCTAACAGGCAGTTATTGACACTAAAAACAAAGACAGTGTGTTGTATTTAAACGCTAGTCTACCAACCAAGCGCCGTCTGTTGCATTTTAATCAATTCAGCAATGCCTTTTTCAGCTAACGACAGCATAGCATCTGCTTGTTCACGAGTGAACGGCTTTTCTTCAGCAGTACCTTGTAGCTCAATGTACTCGCCTTTTTGGGTCATCACAACGTTCAAATCGGTATCGCAGCTAGAGTCTTCTTCGTAGTTCAGATCAAGATACGCTTCGCCATCTTTCATACCAACAGAAACCGCAGCAACCAGTCCGATTAGCGGATCTGCTTTGAGTTTCTTGGCTTTTTGGATACTCTCTAGCGCATCGATAAGCGCAATTGCAGCACCAGTGATACTCGCCGTACGAGTACCGCCATCCGCTTGCAACACATCGCAATCTAGATAGATGGTGTTTTCACCAAGTTTACTCAGATCAATCATGGCACGTAAGCTACGACCGATCAAACGTTGAATCTCTTGCGTACGACCTGACTGCTTACCGCGAGCCGCTTCACGCTGATTACGCGTGTTGGTCGCACGTGGCAACATACCATACTCAGCTGTGATCCAACCTTTGCCTTTACCCTTGAGCCAGCGCGGCACACCAGATTCTACACTGGCAGTACATAGTACCTTGGTATCGCCAAAACTTACCAGTACTGACCCTTCAGCATGCTTCGTATAATGGCGCTCAAAGCTGATCGAGCGAAGTTGGTCAAGCTCACGATTGTCAATACGCATAAAAATTCCTAGTACAATGTTATAAAAGCAGTGTCATAAAAATACCTATCAGTTGTCAGTAAACACATTGATAGATATGTAGTCGACTAAAATCTTAAGATATCCTAACGTGACAACGGCGCAATAGCAAGATTCGCTCCTGCCATTACGCCACCGTTATCAACAGAATGTCAGATATAAACTATTCTAACCCTTCCATCTTACGCAATTCCTTACGTAGGATTTTGCCAACGTTCGACTTTGGTAATTCGTCAACGAACTGTATATGACGTGGGCGCTTATAGCCAGTCAGTTGTTTTTTGCCATATTCTAGTAGCTCTTTTTCAGTCACGTCGCCTTTTTTAACCACAAACAGCTTTGGCTCTTCGCCGCGATCATCGTTCGGTACACCAATAGCACCGCATTCTACGACTGCTGGATGCTCACTCATCGCCTCTTCAATTTCGTTGGGATAGACGTTAAAACCAGACACCAAAATCATGTCTTTTTTGCGATCGACAATTTTGATAAAGCCTTTTTCGTCCATGATGCCGATATCGCCAGTTTTTAAGTAACCACTAGCCGTAAAGGATTCAGCAGTTTCTTTCGGACGATTCTGATAACCAATCATGACCTGTGGACCTTTTACGCAGATTTCACCGCGATCGCCCATGGCTACTATATTTTCGTCATCATCAATGAGTACGATATCGGTACTAGGCGCAGGAATACCGATTTTTCCGGTAAATTCTGCAATAGTCATCGGATTAAATGCTACGACAGGTGAGGTCTCAGACAAGCCGTAACCTTCAACGATAGGCAGACCAGTGATTTTATGCCATTCCTTCGCTACGCTAGGTAATACTGACATACCGCCGCCGATAGATGCTTTTAGATTAGAAAAGTCCAAATCAGCAAAGTTATCTTTGTGTACTAAGCCGTTAAACAAAGTATTCACGGCAGGGATAAACGCCGGCTTGTATTTAGCCATCTCTTTGATAAGCCCATCAAGATCGCGCGGATTCGGAATGAGTAGCGAGGCATAACCTTGGTACATGCTACACATACCGCAGACCATAAATGAGAATACATGATATAGCGGCAGTGCGGTCAAAATCACATCTCTACCATCTATATCATCATCAAATGCACTGTTCATCAGCGCACTGACCTGTAGCATGTTGGCGACTAGATTACCATGAGACAGCATTGCGCCTTTCGCTACTCCTGTCGTACCACCGGTATATTGCAGCAAGGCCACATCGCTTAAGTTCAACTCAGGGCGCTGGTACTTACTGGCTGACTCAGCATTTAAGGCATGCTTAAAACTCATGCTATTCGGTATGCTATAAGCAGGAATCATCTTTTTGACATGGCGAGCCACGAGGTTGACCACAGCTCCTTTAATCGTACCTAGCATATCACCAATGGTACACACGACTACATGCTCTACCTGACCTTTGTCTTCGGCATCTTGATACGTTTTGGCAAAGTTTTCAACGATAAATAGCGCTTTCGCACCACTGTCATGCAACTGATGTGACAGCTCACGGCTGGTGTATAGAGGGTTTACATTGACCAACACCATCCCTGCACGAATGATACCCAAAGCAACTACTGGATACTGCAAGACGTTGGGCATCATTACCCCAACTTTATCGCCTGCGACCAGTCCTATTGACTGCAAATAGCTAGCAATCTGTCGGCTATATAGATCTAATTGCTTAAAAGTAATCGATGAGCCCATGCAGATATAGGCAGGTTTTTGACCATAACGGCTAAAATTACGCTCGAACACATCAAGTAGAGAGGTATTGTCTTCTGGCATCTCGATAGTAGCATCGATGCTATAGCGCTCATAAGCGCTCAGCCACGGACTATCACTGTCGATGGTCGGCATAGTAGGAAACGCATTGCTTTGATAAACGTCGTTAGTAGTATTGGCTTTATCATCAGTTGCAGCGCTATTATCTGTCGTTTTTTTATTAATATTATCCGTCATAATTTTCCCTAAATGTTACTGTTAAAAACATTGAATATGCTAATGGAAACACCATTTTTTATGATTATTGCTGACAGCAGAAGCTTATGAATAAGAAATAGATAAGTATGATCGGGTTTATCATTCATAAGCTTTGCAAATTAAAGTGTGTTACTGGGTCTATGATAAATAATACTACCACTTAGCACGACCAAGTCGAAAATGATATTTACTACTATGATTTCACTAGTTGTCTTAAGTAAAACTAGTACGATTTTTTGGATAAAAACAAAAATACGTCGATGGGCACTATAGCAGTTTTAATAGATATTCTCTATTAATAGTAGCTGTCATCCGCAAATGTCAAAAGCGATAAAGACAAAAAAATGATAAGACAGCATGGTTGCAGCCTTATCATTTTTGGTTACTACTTTACTTACTACAGTATCTAATCGAGCGACACTTTCACATGTGTCTTTGGTCAATACACGCAGCTATCAAACAACTATCTAGGTGCGTGTATCAGCAAATTAACCGTGGTTTTTTTCTTCAAGTACGCGTAGATCTTTACGCAAAATCTTACCAACGTTCGATTTTGGTAGCTCATCAATAAATTCAACACGACGAGGACGTTTATAACCTGTTAGGTTCTCTTTACCGTACTCAAGAACTTCTTCGGTAGTCAGGCTAGGATCATTACGGACAACATAGATCTTAGGAATCTCACCACTCTTCTCATCTTCGATACCGATGACGCCACATTCTAAAATCTTAGGATGTCCAGCCATGACTTCTTCGACTTCATTCGGATAGACGTTAAAACCAGACACCAAAATCATGTCTTTTTTGCGGTCAACGATGGTCACATATCCGTTGTCAGCCATGATACCGATATCACCAGTACGGAAGAATCCATCTGCTGTCATGACTTCGGCAGTAGCATCTTCGCGGTTCCAGTAACCTTTCATGACCTGTGGACCACGAACACTAATCTCACCGCGCTCACCAAGTGCTACTTCATTACCTGCATCATCTAAGATCGCCACATCGGTTGCTGGCATAGGGACACCAATAGTGCCAGTGAATGTCTTGCTGTTGCTAGGGTTAGCGGTCGCGACTGGTGATGTTTCAGACAAGCCATAACCTTGAATAATAATATTACCTGTCACTTGGCGCCATTTTTCGGCTGTTGGGCTCAGTACCGCCATGCCACCACCCATCGACTGACGCAGCTTGCTATGATCCATCGCTATAAATTCTTCGTTATTGGCAAGTGCGTTAAACAACGTGTTGACCGCTGGGAAGAACGCTGGTGGATTGGCTTTATATGCTTTTAACAAGCTATCAAGATCACGTGGGTTTGGTACTAATAGCACCACACAACCGCGATACAGACCGAACATACCACATACGGTGAATGAGAAAATATGATACATCGGCAATGCCGTCATAATCACAGGTTGCTCACCTCTTTGATCGAAATCATCAAAAGCGGTGCCCAAAAAGGTATTAGACTGAATTAAGTTTGCCACTAAGTTTTTGTGCGTTAGCATCGCACCTTTCGCCACACCTGTCGTACCACCGGTATACTGTAGGACAGCGATATCATCAAGCGTGATATTGGTTGGGCGCTTATATTTGCTAGCCGTGACTTGCTTTAATGCACTTTTGAAACTAACGCTATTAGAAATACTATAGTCTGGCACCATTTTTTTGACATGGCGGACGACCGTATTGACCATAAAGCCTTTGAGCGTACCCATCAAATCGCCCATACCCGTAATCACGACTTTATCGACCACATTGCGACCGATGTCTTGATAGGTTTTGGCAAAGTTTTCGACCATGATTAGCACTTTGGCTTCTGAATCAGTCAATTGATGCTCGAGCTCTCTGGTAGTGTACAGAGGGTTGACGTTGACTAAGGTAAAGCCTGCACGCAGTACAGCGATGACAGAGATTGGTAACTGCAAAATGTTGGGCATCATGACCGCAACTTTATCGCCTTTGACCAATCCTAATGACTGTAGATAAGCGGCCATTTGACGGCTGTATAAATCTACTTCTTGGAAGCTTAACGATGAACCCATGCAGATATAGGCAGTTTTATCAGCATTTTCAGCGAAGCTTTTTTCGAAAATATCGATAAGTGACGTATTGTCGGCTGGCAATTCAATGTCATACTCCAGACCAAGTTCTTCATACGTTTTTAGCCAAACTTTATCGTCACGACGGGTTAAGTTTCCTTGATTTTCCATAATCTTTTCTCTCCTAGTAATAATACATTACCGTCAACCCACGCCAATCACAGTGTGATAAATATACAAAACGTCAGAGTCGTGCCTATCACTATGATGAAAAGCAAGGCTGCGACATATTTGTATAGTGCTGAGCGAACAATATAGCGGTAAATAGCCCTTTGTTCATTAACATACACACTTTATACATAGTACTCAATACAAAAGATTGCTACACCAGTTCTCAAATAGGCTTGACGCTAAATATCTCCATATATATCAATACATTAGATTAAAAACATCAGTCATACCATTAGAAAATATGACCCTTGACTTCTGCTTCATAATGACTATCCCGACACGATATCTGTTCACTATTGGCTATTTTTTAGCGCACTCGCCAGCTCAGTCAACGTCACAAAGTTGCGACGAGTACCATCAGTATCGCTACTCGATCTATCTGCGATACTACTTTTGGCAAGCTTAGTGCTATCACTGTACTGCCAATCATTAATATAATCGCTTTGAGTCAAGCGTTGACCGAACCCTGCTACTGCCATCGCAAACTGAGTATCGATACTGGCTTTATTTAAAGCGTGGCTAGCTTTATTAATCGGTTGGCTAATCAGTTTAGAGCTACCACCTGTCGGTGCTTTATAACGAATTTTTAGATAGCCAAGCTCATTAGAGTTCTGTTTGTTATTCGAACTAATACTGGCATTGCTAGCAGCATAACGGCGATCGCTATATAACCCTTTTTGTCCTTTTGGAGTTACCTCAAACAAAGCGATAACCGCCTTACCTGCCCCAAGCTCACCTGCATCAATTTTGTCATTATTGAAATCTTCTTCAGCCAGTACGCGATTTTCATAACCAATCAAGCGCCACTCACTTACCACATCGGGATTAAACTCAACTTGGACTTTTACATCTTTAGCAACAGTGTTAAATGTCGCAGCTAACTCATCCCCAAAGACTTTTTTTGCTTCAGTTAAGCTGTCAATATAACTGTAATTACCATTGCCGTTGTCCGCCATCTGTTCCATCATGTGATCATTCAGATTACCGCGACCAAAGCCAACGGTAGACAAAGAGATACCGCGATCGCGATTGGCCTTGACCAAATCTAACATCTCATCGACGTCACTAATACCGACATTAAAATCGCCATCCGTTAACATCATGATTCGATTGATACCATTCTTTTTCAGTCCCTGCTCAGCTTGTCTATAGGCCAATTTCAGAGCATCTTCCCCATTGGTTGAGCCTGAGGCATTTAATCCCTCGATTGCAGCCAATATTTTTGCTTTTTGGTCACCATTGGTCGCAGGCAATGCCACACTAGTACTACCTGAATAGGTCACGATGCTGATACTGTCTTGGGCGCGCATTTGCTCTATCAACAACTTAAGCGAAGACTGTGCCAATGGTAGCTTATCGCGCGACGACATAGAGCCTGACACATCTACTAAAAATACGAGATTGGCAGGTGGCATAGATTGCTTATCTGTTTTTTGCGACCAGCTACTATCAACGGCTTTGATACCAACTTTGACGATTTTATTATCCTGATCTGCTCTATCCCAAGGCGAGTCCACTACCTCAGTTGATACAACAAACGGGGCACTACCTAAGCGTTTGCCATCATCAAATTGATAGTTAAAATAATTAATCAATTCCTCTACCCGTACGGCACCAACAGGTGGTAGTTGACCCTCGTTTAGGTAGCGGCGCACATTGGCGTAGCTGCCCGTATCGGTATCGATAGACAAAGTGGATACCGCCATATCCGTAGTTCGATGTACAGGATTGGCTGCGTTTTTTTGATAGTTGTCTTTTGCCTCTGGCGTGACTATGATGCTCGGTGATGGGCGTACGATACCTGTCTGTGCCACAGAACGTACCATCATCTGTTGGCTGATGACGGATGACCTCACACTGGGTGACGCCATGATAGACTCTGACACCATTGCTGCATCTTGATTGACTGTGCTGCTTGTCTCGGCCGGTAGCGTTTTGCTCATTTGTGAAGGGCTACAGGCTGTCAATCCTAGACTGGTTATAGCAGTAATCAATAGTACATTTATAGTAGTGTTTTTCCCTAGGTGCTTACTTTCGTTTTTTAGCATTGTAGAGGCAGAAACTTGAGATAAAGGGTCACATGACATAACAGAAATTCCTTATTGTAAGATAATTCAGTAGCGACTTGTCCGTGTCAATATATGGTTAATGCTATTTAAATAGGCAAAGCAGCCGTCTTATTTAGTCTATTAGCTGTCATACTTTCAGTTGTTAATTTTGCATTAAAGCTATTCTGTACCTACTTTCTTTAGACTAATAGTAGATAAAATATCCTAAATAAAAACGATTAAATATTAAGATATTTATTAACCCTATAAAAAACAAATATTAGATTTACTATACTTAACTTGATCTATAAAAGCTATGAATCACCATACTATAAAAGGCCTTTATAAGCGCTTGTTTTAAGCACGTCACGAGATGTCGTATATTCTGACATACGTCTTTTTAATTGGTGCAATATCCTTTACGATAGCACTATCCTATTTGTATGCTTGAACCAATTATCTATACCTATTAAAACTGATAAGTGAATCCTATTTTATGTCTGATGTTATTGATCATACGATCGCCCCAATTATTCCCAATGAGCCGATGGATACTCGTTCAGTCGCAGAGTTCACTGAGCAGGCCTATCTCAACTATGCCATGTACGTCATCATGGATCGGGCGCTACCAAATATCGCCGATGGTCTAAAACCTGTCCAGCGTCGCATCGTCTATGCCATGAGCGAGCTTGGGCTAAAGTCCTCTGCCAAGGCGAAGAAATCCGCGCGTACGGTCGGTGATGTATTGGGTAAATACCATCCGCATGGTGACAGCGCTTGTTATGAGGCAATGGTACTGATGGCTCAACCGTTCAGCTATCGCTATCCACTCATCACTGGTCAAGGTAACTGGGGTAGCCCAGATGATCCGAAATCCTTTGCCGCAATGCGTTATACCGAAGCCAAAATGTCAGCTTATGCCAATACTTTGCTCGCAGAACTGGGACAAGGTACAGTCGATTGGCAAGATAACTTTGATGGCACGATGCAAGAACCAACTACCCTACCTGCCCGCTTACCTAATATTTTATTGAACGGTACGACAGGTATCGCGGTTGGTATGGCAACAGATATTCCGCCACATAACCTTAATGAAGTGGTACGCGCGGCCATTCGTTTGCTCAAAAACCCAGAGCTGTCGGTGAAGCAGCTCACGCAATCGATACCAGCACCTGACTTACCAACGCCAGCTGAAATCATCACTAGCAAAAAAGACTTGCAGGCGATGTACGAGACTGGTCGTGGCAGCTATAAGATGCGCGCCACGTTCCATATCGATACTAAAGAGAAGAATCTCGTCATCATTGATGCATTGCCCTACCAAGTCTCAGGCAATAAAATCCAAGAGCAAATAGCCAAGCTCATGACGGATAAAAAGCTGCCTTGGATCACTGATATTCATGATGAATCAGATCACGAGAATGCCTGCCGTATTGTATTAGAGCTACGCTCGACGCGGGTCGATGTCGAGCGTGTTATGAGTCATCTATTCGCCAGTACAGACCTAGAGAGTAATTACCGCGTCAATATGAATATGATCGGTCTAAATGGTAAGCCGCAGGTCAAAAACCTAAAAGAAGTATTGGAAGAATGGCTCATCTGTCGCCGTTCAGTAGTCACGCGCCGCTTGCAATACCGCCTTGATAAAATCGATAAGCGCTTGCACATTCTGGCAGGTTTGCTGATCGCCTATCTCAATATCGATGAAGTGATTCGCATCATTCGTGAAGAGGATGATCCAAAAGCAACCTTGATGCAGGATTATGACCTGACTGACATTCAAGCTAATGCTATCTTGGATATTCGTCTGCGTCAGTTGGCAAAATTAGAAGAGATTGAGCTGCGCCGCGAGCAAGATGAACTGGCTGCCGAACGTGCCATCATTCAAGAGTACTTAGACAATCCAGACAGTTTGACCAACTTGATGATCGATGAGCTTACTGCCGATATGAAAGAACATGGCAATGAGCGTGTATCACCATTAGCAGAGCGTGAAGAAGCGCAAGCATTAAAAGAGTCAGACCTCGTACCAAGTGAGCCGGTCACTGCCATCTTATCGAAAGCGGGTTGGATTCGCGCAGCTAAAGGTCATGATGTCGATGCTGCTGGTATGAGTTACCGCTCAGGTGACAGCTATCAAGCGCACGTGCGCGGCAAATCAAACGAAAGGATTTACGTACTCGACAGTACAGGACGCAGCTATAGTATCGATGCGCATAATTTAGCATCTGCACGTGGTCAAGGTGATCCATTGACTAGCGTATTAAAGCCGCCAGCAGGTGCCAGCTTTGAGCAGCTACTAACGGGTGATAACGAGCAACGCATTATCCTTGTCAGCTCAGCAGGTTATGGTTTTATCAATACCATTGGTAATCTCGATAGCAACCAAAAAGCTGGTAAAAACGTTATTAACTTAGCAACTGATAGTCGCTTGCTCCCTGTTGCACGTATCGACGTACCAGTAGAGACGGCCGCCAATGCCGAAGGTGAAAATAGCAATATACGCGTGACACCTGATCATGTTGCCGTTGCAACCAATGCAGGGTATCTACTGATATTTGCCCTCGATGATTTGCCTGAACAAGCTCGCGGTAAAGGGAACAAACTTATCAAACTGAAAGACGGTGAGGAAGTACTTGCTATCACACCACTTAGTCAGCAAGACAGCCTTGTCATTACTGCTGGCAAACGCCATGTGACACTCAAGCCAAATGATTTGGCTAACTATACGGGTGTTCGCGGTAATCGTGGTGGACAGCTGCCAAGAGGCTTTCAGAACGTGACGAGTGTTGAGATTGGCTAGTTTGACTAGTTAAATTTTGGAAACCCTAGTTCAAAATCTAGCTAATAAAATTAAACAGCTTAAAAAGCCGCCTATACACAATGTATAGGCGGCTTTTCTACGCTACTCAAAATAGAGAAATTATTTAAGACTTATTAGATACAGCATCCTCAAAGATCGCTTTCAGGAAGCTTGTAATCTGAGTACTTTTCATTAGATACGGATTAAAGTCAGCACCTGCTGAGAAACTTTTTAGGGTATATGCTTCGTCTTCTGCACTTGATGTTAAATATTTTATTAAAAACCCATCCCACCTACGTTCTTCTATTTCCTCAATCTCACTGAGGTGGGGTACTAGGTAAAAGTACTCACTGATTAATTTTACTAGGGCGTGTCTTCAATTCACCCGATAGTCATCTAAATGGGCTAAAAATGGCTAAATCTTGCCAAACAGCGTCAAATAGCTGGTTAATATCCCGATATTATCTGCGCTATTTTTCTTGTTTGACGGCAATTTATCTCATTTTTATCACCATTTTTGAAATGAAGACACGCCCTAGTATTTCATTGATAAGAGGTCTTGGACCTTCAATATTTTGAATAAAGTAATTGTCATTCACGACAAGCGCTGAGGTTACACCAATTTTTTCATTATTCCTTCGCCATTGCTCAAGCAGACGAGCCAACTCTATACCTGTTTTCATTTCGATGTTTTTACCGATATACGTTAGGCTAATCAGCAGATGCTCGCCATGTCTTTTCCTATTTTCTGACGTTTGACTTGTCATTATTTGCATAAGAAAATCCATTTATATAATAGGTATATAAATTAATATACACTTTATCATAAAGTATAATCAATAAAACTCTTGGGAATTGATCAGCTTCTTATCATCCATAGCTTAAAATAACATGACAAAAACAGGTATCACCAAGGCGTTTTTATTAGTTAAGTTCTGCAAGAGTCAGGTATGAATAGTCACTTATGAACATCCGCCAATATTCTGTCCAGTTGCTAAGAAACTACTCTTCACCGATACTGCTAATTTGCTTTCAACAAAAAGCCGCCTATACAAACGTATGAACGGCTTTTCTATTCTAGCTAGGGCAAGTCCTACTAACAACTATAAGAGACAAATATTCAAGAAATAAATGCTACTCATTAAAAATTAATTGGATTCAGCATTTTCGAATATCGCCTTTAAAAAGCTTTCAATCTGAGAGCTTTTCATTAAATAAGGATTGTAATCAGAGCCTGCTGAGAAGTTCTTTAGGGCATGCTCTTCATCTTCAACGCTTGAGGTTAGATGCTTAACTAAAAACCCACTCCATTGGCGCGATTCTATTTCCTCTATATTCACGATATTAGGGACAATAGTTGAATGCTCGTCAAGTATTTTTTCCAAGGCAGTATTGATAGCAGGTCTTGTTCCTTGAAAACTTTGAACGAAATAACCTTCACTAATGACTAAAGCTGAAACGATATCGTTTTCTTCAAAATATCTGCGCCAGTACTCAAGTGCGCGAGTCAGCTCAATCCCAGAATCTAGATCGACATTTTTGGCGATATATGTCATATGGATAAGAATATGCTCGCCATGCCTTTTTCTATCTTCTGAAGGTTGGCTTGTCGTTATGTTCATAAGAAACCTTATTTATAAAAAATTCATTTAAATCAAGGTATACTTTAAGATAAAGTATAATTAATAACGCTTTTTATCATTTGCTATGATTTTTTTAGATTTATAACATAGAAGTTTCAATGATATAACATACCGATATTCATAGTAGTAAAATTATACTACAAAGTTGTCACGTTCAGTATCTCGGCATTATTCCAATAGTTAACAAGCCTAATCTATATTCTCCTATAGCCCTGCCTCAACGTACTTATATGACTGAGCCACGTTTACTTATTGGCTAAATATTATAAACATCAATCAGGGTCTTTAATGTCTATATGAGCTATGCTGAAGAAACCGTACAACTAAACTTGGTAAACTAAGCGTATTAACTGGAGTTTACCATGACCAAGAAAGTAAGAACCTACAGTGACGAATTTAAAGCAGAAGCCGTTAAGAAAATAGC
>NZ_CAJHAL010000035.1:0-29963 GCF_904846365.1 Psychrobacter nivimaris | reverse complement strand
CTACGGGATTGCAGCTACGGTTGCGATTGCAGCGGTAAGGGTTGTTTTACCATGGTCAACGTGTCCGATTGTACCGACGTTGACGTGTGGCTTGTTACGTTCAAACTTGGCCTTTGCCATGGGTATTTCCTCTTTTTTTGGGGTTCAAGACTTAACTCATATAAATATGATAATTAAGACGATTTTGACCACATTAAGATAATTGTTAAAAGGTTGCACATACTAATGTGCAGATATTATAAGAAAATCGCGGCCAATAACAAGTCTTTTAACAAGTTATTGGCGTATTCTTTAGTGACAATACACAGACGTACTCTATATTGTCACTTTCAGTAAGCTTTATTTACTCGTCATCATCTTTAGAGTTGAACTTAGAGATGATTTCAGCAGCAACTGATTTTGGAATTTCAGCGTACTTTTGGAATTCCATTGAGTAAGTTGCACGGCCTTGTGACATAGAGCGCATTTGAGTGGCATAACCAAACATTTCCGCTAATGGTACTTCAGCACGAATCTGTTTAGTACCGCCAGGTAGATCTTCCATACCCTGTACCAAACCACGACGACGGTTAAGATCGCCCATGATGTCGCCCATGTAGTCTTCAGGTGTTTCAACTTCTACTTTCATTACTGGCTCAAGTAGTGCTGGATCAGCTGCTAAGAAACCTTTTCTGAAGGCCATAGAACCAGCCATCTTAAATGACAATTCATCAGAGTCAACGTCATGATAAGAACCATCATACAAGGTCGCTTTTACGCCAACTACTGGGTAGCCTGCAAGTACGCCGTTTTTCATGCGCTCTTGGATACCTTTGTCAACAGCACCGTGGAATTCTTTTGGTACAGTACCACCAACAACTTCTTCAGCGAATTCATATTCAGTGTCGCCAGCTGGATCAAGTGGCTCAAGACGTAACCAAACGTGACCAAACTTACCACGACCACCTGTTTGACGTACGAATTTGCCTTCTTGTTCAACAGTGTTACGAATCGTCTCACGATAAGCAACCTGAGGTGCACCGATGTTTGCTTCAACGTTGAATTCACGCTTCATACGGTCAACAAGAATCTCTAGATGTAGCTCACCCATACCACTGATGATCGTCTGACCAGATTCTTCGTCAGTGTGTACACGGAACGATGGATCTTCTTTTGCCAAACGGCCAAGAGCGATTGACATTTTTTCTTGGTCAGCTTTGGTCTTTGGTTCAACAGCTAGAGAGATAACTGGATCTGGGAATTCCATACGCTCAAGAGTGATCACGTTGTCTTCATCACATAGCGTATCACCAGTAGTCACATCTTTCATGCCGACTAGAGCTGCGATATCACCAGTACGAATCTCTGCAAGCTCTTCTTGAGAGTTTGCCATCATCTGTACGATACGGCCAACACGCTCACGCTTCATCTTAACTGGGTTATAAACACTGCTACCCTGCTTCATTACACCAGAATAAACACGTACGAAGGTTAAGTTACCAACGAATTTGTCATTCATGATTTTGAACGCTAGTGCTGAGAAAGGTGCTTCATCTGATGCTTCACGGCTGCCTTCGCTTTCGTCTTTGTCATCAAGAATACCTTTAATAGCAGGTACGTCAATTGGTGCAGGTAGATACTGAATAACGGCATCTAGCATCTTCTGTACACCTTTGTTCTTAAAGGCAGTACCACAAAGAAGCGGGATAATTTCGTTATCGATAGTTAACTGACGAATAGCACCGTGAATTTGTTCTACAGTCAATTCACCGTTTTCTAGGTATTCGTTCATCAACTCTTCGTTTGCTTCAGCAGCGTTTTCTACAAGATGCTCGCGGTATTCTGCTGCTTTTTCTTGTAGTTCAGTTGGGATTTCGCGCTCATCATACTGCATACCTTGAGACGCTTCGTCCCAATAGATAGCTTTCATGGTCACTAGATCAACAACGCCTTCGAAGTCATCTTCTTTACCGATTGGAATAACCAATGGTACAGGGTTACCGCCTAAGCGAGTTTTGATCTGTTCGATAACACGATAGAAATCAGCACCAACACGATCCATTTTGTTTACAAATGCAAGACGTGGTACTTTATATTTGTTCGCCTGACGCCATACGGTCTCAGACTGTGGCTGAACGCCGCCTACTGCACAGTAAACCATGCAAGCGCCATCAAGTACACGCATAGAACGTTCAACTTCGATCGTGAAGTCAACGTGACCTGGGGTATCGATGATGTTGATACGGTGTTCGTCAAACTGTTTAGCCATACCTGACCAAAAACAAGTTGTTGCCGCTGAGGTAATAGTAATACCACGCTCTTGTTCTTGCTCCATCCAGTCCATAGTGGCTGCGCCATCATGTACTTCGCCAATTTTGTGGCTAACACCGGTATAGAATAAAACACGCTCTGTAGTGGTTGTCTTACCAGCATCGATGTGCGCTGAGATACCAATATTGCGATAGCGTTTTAGGGGAGTTTTACGAGCCATAGTGTTTTCCTAGGAAAAGTCGTGTATATAATAATGTATTGTGTCTCTACCTCATACTCTATGACAAAGCGTTCAGCTTCGTAATATTACTTACTGATTATTGAGCCTAATACGGACAAAAAAAGAGCAAATACTAAGAATAGTGCGGCATCAAATTTGGGATGCTCTCCAGCAAAAACTGTATTTGTTAAGAGAGACATCTGGATAGATGTCCGCCACCACAGTCATCAATAAATAACATTTATATATGACCGAATGATGATGGCGGCAATCAATAGAATAAACAACAATGTAAGATTAAATGGCATGAGCCTCTAATCTCAAGCTACTATTAAAAAGTAGCTTAGAAACGGTAATGAGAGAATGCTTTGTTAGCATCTGCCATGCGGTGAACTTCGTCACGCTTTTTCATAGCAGCGCCTTTGCCATCAGCAGCATCATTCAATTCGCCAGCTAAACGCAAAGCCATTGATTTTTCAGAACGCTTAGCAGCAGCTTCAGCTAACCAACGCATAGCCAATGCAGTACGACGGGAGGGGCGTACTTCCATTGGTACTTGATAGGTTGCACCGCCAACGCGGCGAGCTTTTACTTCTACCATTGGGCGTACATTTTCTAGCACTTCTTCGAAGAAAGATACTGGATCTTCAACTTTACGCTTCTCACTTACTGTCTCAAGTGCACCGTAAACGATACGCTCAGCAGTAGATTTTTTACCATCACTCATTACATGGTTGATGAATTTTGCAACAGTTTGGCTACCAAACTTAGGATCCGGTAGGATCTCACGGGCAGCAACGACGCGACGTCTTGGCATAATAAATTTCCTTATCTTCAGGAGTGTCTAACATTCACAACATCGACTACTTATCATTAGGATATAGCAGTGAGTTATCAGTTAGCCTTACTGCATGGTGGTATGTTTTGAGAGCAAATCACAGATATATATTTATATAAAAGCGATATTGCTACTGACACCAAACCCATGCACAGTTATTGGGTAGTGCAAAAAGCTTAGTTAATAACGTTTAGTTATTAAACTTTAGGCTTCTTAGCACCGTACTTAGAGCGACCTTGCTTACGGTCTTTAACGCCTGCGCAATCTAATGCACCGCGAACAGTGTGATAACGTACACCTGGTAGATCTTTTACACGACCACCACGGATTAGAACAACACTGTGCTCTTGTAGGTTATGACCTTCGCCGCCGATGTAACTTGATACTTCATAGCCTGAAGTCAAACGTACACGACATACTTTACGCATGGCAGAGTTAGGTTTTTTTGGCGTGGTAGTATATACACGAGTACATACACCGCGACGCTGTGGGCACGCTTCCAACGCAGGAACTTTTGACTTTTCCTTGATGGTTTTGCGACCTTTACGAATCAATTGGTTAGTTGTTGCCATAAGGCATCCTTCTCCCGTTTGGTATAAAACAAAAAAATGGGCCAATGCACCATCTATCTGACAATAATTGCAGATTTCGGGGCACCCATTTTTAGGACAGTGTATTATAAAGAGTTGTTGCTGCTATTTCAACCACTTATGAATGGTTTCGCTTTACAACATTTGATAGATATGCATTCAGCCTCTCATTGTATCACTTTATAGATTTTTCGCCGAAAAATAGCGTAATAAATAAAGTAAACAAAGCGAGCTCAAGCATCATTAAGAAAAGATGTTTAACATTGAAATGGTACTTGATAGTAACTAAGTGGTGGTATTTATCCTAATTTTCAAGTCGTGTTGCTCAATCAAACTAAGATAAATACCATTGCGCTTATAAAGCTATAACCCAACTAGCAAATAATATCTTTATTACTTGGCTTTTTTATCAGACGTTTGCTTGTCTGCGTCTTTTTTACTGCTAGTTTCTTCCTTATCAGTAACTTTTTCTGGATCACTGCTTTTTTCTTTGGGCTCTGTGTCTTTTTTCGCCTCATCAGTATTAGCCTTTTCTACTTTAGCCTCACTGCTGCTGTCATCAGTAATGGCACGATTGGCTAGTTTTGCCTCTGGTGCAAAAGTCGCTTGCGCAACGCCAATAACTTCGTCAATCAATTGGCTGTTATAGTGCATGCCGATCGCTACGGCGGTGACAGGAATAAAACGACGAACCCATGATAAATTGATCTGATCTAAATCTACACCTACTTGGCTTGCGACTTTGTCTATTTGCGCAGCATAGAAATTTACATTTTTATTTTTTAGACCGAGATTTTTAAGTTCACTATGTAATCCGTTGCTTTGAGCATTATCAAGCAAACCTTTACCAATACCTAGACCAGCTAGTAGCGCTTGTTTTTCTTGCATTTTGCTCAAATCAGCGTTTGATAGTAGTTCGTACGCCATCTTGACGCCTTGCTTACCTGTCAGCGGCTTATTATATACAGCAGCAATCTGATAAACTGTACGTAATGAAACCAATAATAGCCACAATGTATCAGCTAGCAAACCTGGTAGACCTGCCAAACCTGTCAAACCACCCATCATTGCAAGCGCGCGGTTTTGATTAGCAATATCAGTAGCTAGCGCATAACGCTCTTCGTCATCTAAGGTAGCAATGTTAGCAAAGCGATGTTCATTAGGTAAGTCGAGTTGACTCCAGTTGGCAGCGAGATTGGCAACTTGGGCAAATGCGCCATCAACTGTCGATTGAAAAAAGCTATTCGGCACGACTTTCTTGGCATATTTACCATAAGTAGCAAAACGTGGTCCTAAAAGTTGCTGCGTCGCCTTCAACGTTTGCTCACGAAACAAGTCTTGTTGGTAGTCTTCATCGCCTAGGTCGACGGCTTTGTATTGACGCGGTTTGCCTGTTTTAGCGTTTACGCTATCAATCATAGCCCCTACACGCTCTAGATTGTTTCGAGTAAAAGAGCCAATGGTATTGATACTTTTAGAAAGAGTACTACGCTTTGCCATCGTGATGTCCTTAATATGATGAGTTGGTTTTTAATATAGTTGTATTTTAATATGATAGTTAATTATTAATAATAACGAATCTATTATTTTAGCCAGTTATCGTAACCGGTGTCAGTGCGAACAATGTTATTAGAATCACAAATTTTGTATCTAAAGTATAATTCCGTCCATAGTCAGTAGCTAGTCTTACTTCTCATCTCTTTACTCAAAACTCAGTCATAAGTGTTATTTTGTCGTTATTTTACACTTGTCCAAAGATTTCCAGTGCTTGATACGTTATCATGTGCCATAACTGAGAGCATAATTGTACACTGAATCTATATTGCCTCTGATAGACCGTTAACAGAATTTCGTTACCTAAATTCATGCTATCGTTATCTACATAGACTATTTTTTCATTATAATGCTCGAATTAACTCATAGTTAAACATCATATATAGATTTACCACGATTCTTGCAACCAACTGCTAGCAAGTCGTTACTTATAAGGAATAGCATATGCGCCGCGTCGTTATTACTGGAGCAGGGATTGTCTCTTGTATTGGACATGATTTAGATACTGTCACCACTGCCCTTAAAGAAGGTCAGTCTGGCATCACATTTAACGATTCTTATGCTGAGCACGAGTTTAAATCACACGTGAGCGGTAGTATCAATCAATCAGAACTGGATACCAGTGGTATCGATCGTAAGCTGAAACGGTTCTTTAGTGACGCCAGTCTTTATGCTTATGTTAGTGCGCTAAATGCGATTGAGCACTCTGGCCTGTCACTTGATACTATCAATAACAACCCACGAGTGGGTGTAGTGGCAAGTTCGGGCGGCGCATCAACAGAAAACATTGTTAATGCTATCGATGCTATGCGCGAAAAAGGTCTACGCGGTGTCGGCGCAATGGCAGTACCAAAGACAATGGGCAGCTCAGTATCAGCTGCTTTAGCAACCGGCCTCAAAATCCAAGGCGTCTCCTACTCGCTCGCCTCTGCTTGTGCGACTTCGACACACTGTATCGGTCATGCTGCTGAGCTTATCCAATTGGGTAAAGCCGATGTGATATTGGCTGGTGGTAGTGAAGCTGAGCATTGGACACAGTCTTGTATGTTTGATGCCATGGGCGCAGTTAGTACTCAGTATAACGACACACCAAAACTTGCCTCAAGAGCCTATGACAAAGACCGTGACGGTTTTGTGATTGCTGCTGGTGGCGCGATGGTGGTTGTAGAGAGTCTAGAGCATGCTCAAGCACGCGGTGCCAATATTTTGGCTGAAATCGTTGGCTATGGTGCCAGCTCTGATGGTGCAGAAATGGTTGCGCCAAGCGGTGAAGGTGCTGTTCGCTGTATGCAACAAGCCTTGGCCGAAGCGGGTCTAGAAAGTGTCGATTACATCAATAGTCATGGTACTAGTACACCACTAGGTGATATTACTGAGCTTAAAGCGATTGCTAAAGTATTTGATAATGACGTCAGTAAAGTACCTGCTATCAGCTCAACTAAATCAATGACAGGCCATAGCTTGGGCGCTGTTGGTGCACAAGAGCTTATTTATTGTCTACTAATGCTACAGGACGGCTTTATCGCTCCGAGTATCAATGTTGACAACTTAGATCCTGCTGCTGAAGGTTTCGATATCGTCACCGAAATGCGTGAAGCAAATCTTGAAACCTTGATGAGTAATAGCTTTGGCTTTGGTGGTACTAACGCTACACTAATTATCAAAAAGTTTGACGCTTAACCCATGCTTGTATCAAATCACAATACAACTGAGCAGACAGATTCTGCGCCATCGCCAGCTAGCAAACCTAGCTGGCGTTTTGGTGATTTGTCTGCTGCAGAGCTGATGCCGCAGCTACAGCGTCACTTGCTCGCTCAAGATATTAGAGCAAACTGGCAACTTATTTGGCTTAATAATAATGGTCGACCCGTGATTGGTTTACTCCCAAAAGTCAGTTGGTCTCTATATCCCAATGATGAGCAAGATTCTAGTGATTTACACAATATTTACAAGGTGATTAAGAGTTTTCGTAGTACTGGCGTGCGTCGCGATACCGATGTAAATAGCGATGATCATAGTTATGCTGGCACGACAGCTTATATGAGCTATCTAGAGTGGCAAGAAGAGCTAATCGCTTATAGTAAGGCTCAAGAAGTTAATCACGACACCTCATATATCAATAACGAAGAAAGACCGAAACCCAGTTATTATCATGGGCTAATCGGTTTTATTGGTTATGATATTGCGGCCCATGAGCTAAGCCCTGCCGATAGGATTGAATTGGCAATGCAGCCGTGTGCTTCGTTGGGACATTATGATATTTATCTAACACCTACGGCACATACTGATACAGGTTGGGCGTTAAAGACTCATCTAACTAACGATGACACTTCTGAGAGTATTGGTCATCAGACAAACGATAATTTTATAACGACTCTTACCTCTTACCTAGACGAACTGGATCGAAAACTGTCTGATAAATATCTCAATAAACCACAGTTTAAAGATGCATCAAGCATCACTCCCCTAGTTTTAAGTCCGCGATGGAGTAAGCTTGATTATCAACAAGCATTTAATCGCACACAAGACTATCTACAACAAGGTGACTGCTATCAGATAAACCTGACACAGAAATGGTCTGGCAGTTTAGCGCGTGAAAATAACGATGTTCAATCAGCCTTTTCGCTTATTGACTATTTGCCTGCGCTATATCGCAATACCAAAGCACCTTTTGCAGGATATATGAGCGTTGATAGCAATGATGGTGATTACCTAAATAGAAGCAGCAGCTTTAACACAGATAGCAATCATTTTGAATTGTTAAGCTGCTCACCTGAGTTATTTTTTACATTCACTAGAGAAGTTGATACTGGCAAACACTCTATTCGCACCAAGCCTATCAAGGGAACCATGCCGCGAGGTACGTCTAACGAGCAAGATGAGCGCTATAAACAGCAATTGGTCAATAGCGAAAAAGACCGTGCCGAAAATGTCATGATTGTCGATTTACTGCGTAATGATTTGGGCAAATACGCCAAAATTGGCACTGTGAAAGTACCACAGTTATTTGCAATTGAGAGCTTTAGTAACGTGCATCATATGGTGAGTACCATTACTGCTGAGCTAAAAGCTGATACTCATCCGTTGGCTGTATTGTTTGGTAGTCTGCCTGCTGGCTCTATTACTGGCACACCAAAAAAACGCGCCGTTGAGATCATCGCTGAGTTGGAGTCTACGCCACGCGGTGCCTACTGTGGCACTATGGGTTATATGAACTTTGATGGTAGTGGTCAATGGAATGTGCTCATTCGTACTTTGCAAGCCAACGCTTTGTCGAATGATGACTGTAATAAAGAAAGACACGTTAACCTGTGGGCAGGTGGCGGTATTACGGTCGCATCCGATTGTGATGCTGAATACCAAGAATGCTTAGATAAAGTAGGTAATTTATTATCAGTACTTGCTCAAAAAACCTAAGATAGCGAACTCAAATATTATTGCTAATTTGAAATTAAAAAAGCCTGCCAACGTTACGTTAGCAGGCTTTTTTAAGACTTATCGATAGTAGTGTGCGTTATGAATAAAGAGACGTACCTATCAACATTCTATATTAAGCTATCAATATAATATTATTCAGCAACAACGCTAGCATCGACTTGCAAGGCTTTTAGAGCATCAATCAAACGCTCATTCTGCTCTGCTGTACCGATGGTAATACGCAAGTAATCTGCAATACGCGGCTTATCAAAATGGCGAACGATAATGCCCTGCTCGCGTAACGCACTCGCTACATCGCTAGCATTGCCATCTTTTGGACGAGCGAATACGAAGTTTGCATGTGACGGTAGGACCTTATAGCCCAATGTCGTCAATTCTGCTGTTAGCGACGTACGTAAATCAATGACTTGCTGACGGGTTTGCTCAAAGTATTCAGTGTCTAATACACTCGCAGTCGCCCCAGCTTGAGCCAACTTATCCAGCGGATAGCTGTTAAAGCTGTTTTTCATCCGTGTAAGTGCTTCAATCAATGATGCATTGCCAAAGGCCATACCAACGCGCAAACCAGCAAGCGAGCGTGATTTTGAAAAGGTTTGGGTCACGATAACGTTATCACACTCATTGATTAAGCTCACCGCTGAGACTGGAGCATCTGCATTGCTTTCATCTATCTGAGCAAAATCGATATACGCTTCATCAATAACAATGACCGCATTAGAATGCTCACTCGCAAGTTTGCGAATATCAGCAAGTGATAATAGCAAGCCCGTTGGCGCATTAGGGTTGGCGATGATAATACCGCTACAAGGCTGACGATAAGCATCAGGGTCAATGCTAAAGTCTTCCTCTAGAGGAATCTGTACAAGCTCTACACCGAACGTCTGCGCATATACAGGATAGAAGCTATAACCAATATCAGGTGATAGCAGCGGACGCTCTTTTAAAAAGAAGCTCGCAAATACTAACGCCAAGACTTCATCGGAGCCATTACCAACAAATACTTGATTGATATCAAGATTGTATGACTGTGCTAATGCAGCACGTAGGTCATTAGATTCAGGAGCAGGATACAAACGTAGTTCATCAGCTTGCTGCTCTAAAACCTTAGCAATAGCCTCCCCTACTTTTGGCGAGGGTGGAAATGGGTTTTCATTGGTATTTAGTTTGCATAGATTGTCGTGTTGCGGCTGCTCACCTGGAACATAAGGTGACAAGTTGCGCGCTTTAGACGACCATAGTCTGGTGTCTATCTTTGACTCACTCATAAATTATCCTACTATTAGCCACAAAGACTATTAAAAATAAATATCAAAAGTAAAAGCTAAAAATTCAAAATCAATTACTGATAACGATAACGAGCTGAACGCGCATGGGCTTCTAAGTCCTCACGCTGCGCTAAAATATCAGCTGTCTCAGACAAAGGTTTACTGCCGGATTCACTGCAATAAATGATGGATGATTTCTTTTGAAAATCGTAAACACCTAACGGCGAAGAAAAGCGCGCCGTGCCTGATGTTGGCAGTACATGATTTGGCCCTGCACAGTAATCCCCAATAGCTTCGGGCGTATGACGACCCATAAAAATAGCGCCGGCATGACGAATATCATTCAATAGTGTGTCAGGATTATCAACAGATAACTCTAAATGCTCAGGAGCAATACGATTGATAAGCGCCATACCTTCGCTACGATCTTTTACCAAAATCAGTGCACCGCGGTTCTGCAATGAGTCACGCGCGATATCTGCTTTTGGCAGTTCAGCCAGCGCTTTTTCTATCTCAAGTGCTACTTCGTTGAGCTGCTCTTCGCTAGTCGTCACAAAGATAGCTTGTGCAATACGGTCATGCTCAGCTTGTGACAATAGATCCATCGCTAGCCAGTTCGCTCTATCTTGTGCTTCGCCTTCTGCATATACCAATACTTCTGAAGGTCCAGCAATCATATCAATACCAACTTGACCAAATACCGCGCGTTTGGCTGCGGCGACATATTTGTTGCCTGGTCCTGTAATTTTGTCCACGGCTGGGATGGTTTCAGTGCCGTAAGCTAAAGCAGCTACAGCTTGAGCGCCACCAATAGTAAAGACGCGATCGACTTGGGCCAAATGAGCCGCTGCCAATACTAAAGGATTGAGCACACCTTTAGGCGCTGGTACAACCATGATAACTTCAGTGACGCCAGCTACCTTAGCAGGAATGGCGTTCATCAATACTGACGATGGATAAGAAGCCAGACCGCCTGGTACATAAATCCCAACGCGATCAAGTGGTGTGACTTTTTGACCCAATCGGTTGCCTAGCTCATCCTCATACTGCCATGTTTCTTGTACTTGGCGCTCATGGAATGTCTGTACCCGAGTCGCTGCTGTGGTCAATGCTATCTTTACTTTTTCATCAAGATTGGCAAACGCTTCAGCAAGCGCTTCTTTAGACAACTCTAACTCTTGCATCGACGTTGCTGGATGTTGGTCAAACTGCTGAGTCAATGCCAATACGACGCTATCACCATCAGCACGTACTTGGGCGATGATATCGTCGACGGTATGTAATAGTTCAGCATCATTGACTGTTTCAAAGGCAAGCAATTGTGTTAATTGACTATCAAAATCGGCATCTTGGGTACTTAACTGGCGCATGACCTAATCCTATATCTGAGCATAAAGTAGTGCTAAAAATGAACGGTTTGGAACTGAGTAAAGTAGATTTGTACGGTAAGAGTATTGCGACTTATTCGATGTCTTCTTATTTGAATTTTACGATGTTTTTATATTTTCGCAAGCTAAGACAACAAAACCAGTTTAGCACGCTACGTCACTCATAGCCTGCTAAACTGGTTTAAAAATTTGTATAACCATGCTTTATATTACCAATGACTTGCACTGGATAATTAGCTATTGGCGATACTATTTTTAAAGCTATCTAAGATTGGTTCTAGTAATGCAAATTTGCGCTTATAGCTCACTTGATTGACAATCAGACGTGATGAAACATCACAAATATGATCGCGTGCTTCAAGCCCATTGGCGCGCAGTGTGTTACCTGTATCGACCACATCGACGATCAAATCACCCAAGCCGACCAATGGCGCAAGCTCCATCGAACCGTAAAGTTTGATAACATCAACCTGTTGACCTTGGCTTGCAAAATAAGCACGAGCGACATTGACATATTTGGTCGCGATACGCAGGCGACGATTTGGCAGCGGTGCATCTTTCACGCCGGCAGTCATCAGTTTGCACTGGGCAATCTGTAGATCAAGTAGCTCATAAACATGATTGGCACCATGCTCAAGTAGCACATCCTTACCTGCCACCCCAAAGTCAGCAGCGCCATGTTCGACATAGGTCGGCACGTCGCTGGCACGCAAAATCAATACACGTACATTTGGATTTGAGGTTGGAAAAATAAGTTTACGTGACGCTTCAGGATCTTCTAAAAGATCAACGCCAGCTGCACGTAACAGTGGCATGGTCTCTTCTAAAATGCGGCCTTTTGATAAAGCCAAGGTTAGACCTGAAAACTCATCGTTTACTTCGTTTAATAAACCGCTGGCTGGTAAAGATTTGCTTGTCTCAGTCATAATGACATCGTGTCCATGTGCAGTCCCCTACTCAAAGGGGAGTTTTTAATTTATAACGTAATATGGGTAACAGTCGATATTGAGTCAATCAATATTAAGCGTTGGTATTAATACGCTCAATGTTCACGCCTAAGCTACGCAGCTTGTCTTCAACATGCTCATAACCACGATCGATGTGGTAAATACGGTCAATCAGGCTCTCGCCTTCAGCGGTCGCCGCTGCCATTACCAATGACATAGATGCGCGTAAATCCGTCGCCATCACTGGTGCTGCAGTAAAGTTTTCGACACCTCGTACTACGGCAGTGTGACCGTCAACCTGAATAGACGCGCCCAAACGATTGAGCTCTGGTACATGCATATAGCGGTTTTCGAAAATGTTTTCGATAAAAGTACTCGTACCGTCAGCTAAGCAGGCAATCGCCATTAGTTGAGCTTGCATATCCGTTGGAAAACCAGGATGTGGCTGGGTACGAATATCAACCGCCTTCGGACGGCCTTTCATTTGTGCGCGAATCCAGTCATCACCTGTCGTAATAACCGCACCCATGTCTTCGAACTTCTCTAGCACTGGCGTCAGCAATAGAGCAGATGTTTTTTTGGTCAATACATCACCACGTGTCATCAAGGCACCAGCAAGGTATGAGCCTGTCTCAATACGGTCAGGTACAACTGAGTACTCACAGCCGTGTAAACGCTCTACCCCTTCGATGGTCATCGTTGACGTACCGATACCGCTTATTTTGGCACCCATCGCAACCAACATATTGGCCAAATCAACCACTTCTGGCTCTAACGCACAGTTACCTAAAACAGTGGTGCCTTTGGCTAGTGCTGCTGCCATGATGACGTTTTCAGTACCGCCGACGGTAATCATATCAAATGAGAAATTACAGCCTAATAGCTTACCACCTTTTGGTGCTTGAGCTTTTACATAGCCATTCTCTACACTGATCTCAGCACCCATCGCTTCAAAAGCTTTTAGGTGTTGATCGACAGGGCGTGAACCAATCGCACAACCACCTGGTAGTGAGACTTCGGCTTCGCCAAAACGTGCAAGTAACGGCCCGAGTACCAAGATTGACGCGCGCATGGTTTTTACCAAATCATACGGGGCATAGAAGTTATCAATACTCTTGGTATCACACGTAACCGTATTGTCTTGCTTTTGGATTTTGATACCCATGCCACTGATCAATTCAATCAACGTTCGCACGTCTTGTAGTGACGGCACGTTATGCAGTGTCGTTGGAGTCTCAGCCAATATCATAGCTGCGAGTAACGGCAAAGCGGCATTCTTGGCGCCTGAGATGGTGACTTCCCCTGCGATACGACTACTACCAGTGATTAAAAATTGATCCATAAAGGTGACAACCTAGCGATGAGTATAGAAAATTATGAAAACCAGAATTACGACTTTCAACCATGCATATGGCCGATTCAGTAATATCTAGTCATATAGACAGCTATTTAATTAGCCTTTTGATTGAGCGTCCCACTCAGCAGGCGTCAGCGCTTGGATATTGAGTGCGTGAATATCGCCACTCGCAATCTTATCATTAACTAACGCATATACTGCTTGCTGACGCTGAACCGCGCGTTTGCCTTCAAAGCTGGCATCGACCACGCGTACGTCAAACTTATTACCTTGGTTGGCAGCTTGAATAAAAGCGTCTGGGAAGTGAGTCTGTAAAAATGCGATCAAATCGTCAGCGTTCATGCTCATAAAATAGTCTGCCTTAAAGTTTAGAATAGGGTATAGATTTAAAGTGATGACATTATAACAAGAGTTTGCATATCTTACAGTACTGTCTTACTCAAGTGTGTTTGAGCATTAAGACAGTGATATAAATTAAATGGTCAAAAGTCGTCGACATGCATAGTGATAAGCTATTTGAGCGTTTTATCCAAGTACGCCGACACTTGCGCACGTACATCATTGACCCAGCGTAGTGGCGGTGCCATCGCACCAATACTGGTTGCGTGACTGGCCCCTTCTATTTCGCCCGTTTCAACGGTTACGCCTGCTTTTTTAAATGCTTCTGTCATTTTGATTGTATTAGTCACATGTACAATTTCGTCTTTTTCCGCCGTTAATAATAAATATGGTGGCTGTGCCCCTTTAATCTGACGATCTGGCATCACCTGATCAGGCGTGGCATCGGGGCCAAACGCTGTTGCACTACTGAACTTACGGAAATCATAGCTATAAGGACCCGCAATCCCAATAACGGTTGCAATATCCGTTGGCTTGATACCATAAGGCGCCAAAAAGTCTTCGTTCGCAACAGCGGCTACTGCATTAAACGCGCCAGCAGAATGCCCCATCACCGCTAGGCGTGACGGATCAGCATGGAGACTGGTCGCATTTTCAATACTCCAAGCAATCGCTTGAGCCGCATCTTCGACATAATCAGGATAGACGTGTTCAGGTGCTTTACGGTAATTAATCACTGCGGTGACGTAACCTGCTTTGGCTAAGCTCTGACCGACAAATGCATATTGTTCTTTATTGCCACTCTCCCATGAACCACCATGGACAAATACCACCATAGGATAGCTAGTATTAATAGCACTTTGAGATTTCATTGCTTGTGCTAGCGGTTTTGGATAATAGATATCTAGGTCTTGTGAAGGCTGATCACCGTATAAGATATCCTTACTCACCCCAACGCCACCACTAGAAGTAATCCCATTGACGATAGCCAGCGGTGATAGTGCCTGTGCGTTTTGCGTGGCTAACGCGATACTGCCCAATGCCAATATTGCCGCACCACCAAATCTCAATGTTCGTGTTTTCTTATGAGCAGGTTTATTGTGTATGCCTATATTACCAATGACGCTTGTTTCTTTATTTGGTTGTATATTTGCCTGTGCATCCTTCATAACCAGTATCCTATTATATTTATTTATCAATCAGTAGTAACAGGCTAACAGCGATAATGGTTCATCCACTAGCCAATGATGTTTTGATATTAGTATCATTGACTAACACGCTGACTCTGCTACGTTTTACTATTGATATAGTAACCACTGGTCAAAGATTTCTCGTGCCTTTACTGTTATCACTATTTAGGCTTATTGTGATTAACGTCATTTATCGCTTGGCGAACTAGAGTGCCTACTGGTTCTGATAAAGGTCGATGTAAGGGCTTGAAGACGGCTGCGTAGTAGTGGCCTCTTCTTCCGTTATGACGATAGGCGTTGCCGTGCTGATAGTAGTATCTTGGGCAGCTGGCACTACTGCAGGATTGGCCAAATTACTCTCGTACATGATGTCATCATTATTTATTTTGATACCTCTATCGTCGACGACAGTTGTCAGCAGTACCAACTCAGTGACTCCAACAGTGCCATTGGCGATATCAATCAAATGACTCTGCTGAGTGGGTGTCATACGGCCCATAATATAGACCACACCATTATTAGTAACGGCTTTGATTTGTGACGCACTCACACCATCGCTGGCGGCTATTTTGGCCAGTAGCTTTGAAGTGATATAGCCATCATGAACCGTTGAGCTATACCCTTTTGACGCACTCACTTCCATCTCATTGTAGACACGGCGTACATCTGGCATAGAGCTAACGACTTTTTCTACTTCTGCTTTGAGCGTTTCAGTTGGCACTTCACCTGTGAGCAGTACTTCGCTATTGAAGCTATCGATACCCATACGACTGGTTTGCTGCAAGTCTTCTTTTAGCCCGTATATATTGATTTTGGCAGTATGTTCAATACTACGATCGAGCAGACGCTGCGGAATCGTGCGCTCAGTCATTGGCACACCATAAGTCCCTTCTGTACTGTTGGTCAGATAGTTGGTGGCACAACCTGTACTGACAACGCAGGCAGCAATCATAATGCCAGTCGTAATACGGCGTGATGAACCAAAAATAGCAGTGCGCAAATGCATCCGTGTCATTATTTACCTCTTAGAACATGGTTGTGACAATTTTATAAATTGAACAAATCTTAATCTAGGTCGTGTCTTTATTTTGAAGAAAACACGCTCTAGTAGTGACGAGCTAAACATAGCTATAAGCTAATACTGTATCTGATTTATAGGAAGTTGACTATAACCGCTACTTTACTTAATTTTGGCCATCAGCGGTTAGCTTTTTAGTAACGAACCTTACTTGTCAGATGCGGTTAGATGCTTCACTTGGCAGTATCTATCTTATTTACTCTATTACCAAGCACTGGCTATAAAAGCATTTTGAATCCATTCTGGTTGAGGGTCTAACTGCTCATTTCTTGAATTTGACTTACTCATCGTGTCGTAAGCAATGACATCAAAGCGGCAATCATAATGAGCATACTCAGGATACTGCTGCAAAAAGGACTGCGCTGTCTTAATAACTTTGCGCTGTTTGCTTGCTGTCACGCTGAGTGCCGCATCGCCATAATTCGAGGACTTGCGCTGGCGAACTTCAATAAATACTAGTGTTGACCATGCTGAACCTGTCTCAATCATGACCAGATCCAGCTCACCTACTTTTGGCTGTTGCCAATTTTGTGCGACCAACCTCAACCCTTGCGCTTGTAAATACTCACACGCCTGCTGCTCAAACAGGCTGCCTTGGCGTTGTTTTGGTGAGGTTAAGATTAAGGGCTTATGGTTCGGCATAAGGTTAATTGGTCTGATTAACATTTGAGAATTATCATAGCACAACATGCTAAACTAGCCACTTCTGCGCATTCTACTCTCAAAATCTATTGGTTCCCTCACCCATTATCTGGCTGAAAAACCATAGATAACGACTGTACATACTAGCGCACTATCATTTTCTAACGTCTTTTTAACGACCCGAGGTTTTCATGTCTACCCCTACTGCGATGCCAGCTTGTCTCTATATCGTTGCCACGCCGATTGGCAATATGTCCGACATGACAACGCATGCAATTGACGTCTTAAAGCAGGTTGCCATTATTGCCTGCGAAGACACCCGCACCTCAGGTAAACTACTGTCACATTTTGGCATCGATACCAAAGGCAGCAAAGGTGACGAGACAAAAGACTCAGAGACTCGTCCTGTCAAAAGTAGTATCGAAAATGATGACACAACTGCCAAGCAAAAAGGTCACAATAAGCTATGGGCCTACCACGAACATAATAGCGCCATTCAAACGCCCAAAATTATCGAAATGATTAAGCAAGGTCATTCGGTTGCCTTGATTAGTGATGCAGGTACACCTCTAGTCAGCGATCCAGGTTATCAACTGGTGCAAGCCGCGCATGAAGCTGGCGTGACCGTATCACCTATCGTTGGGGCTTCTGCTGCAATTGGTGCATTGTCAGTAGCAGGATTGCCTTCTGATCGATTTAGTTTTATTGGGTTTTTGCCCGCCAAAACCCATGGTCGTCAAAAACAGCTGAGCGATCTAATCGCACGTACTGAAACTTTAATCTTTTATGAAGCGCCGCATCGTATCGTAGCTAGTCTAGAAGACATGGCAACGATATTTGGTGCAGACCGCGCAGTGACTTTTTGCCGTGAATTAACTAAAACCTTTGAAACGGTACACAAGAGCACCCTTGGCGAGTTGGTTGAGTTTGTCAAAGCAGATGACAACCAGCAACGTGGCGAGATAGTCGTGGTCGTCGCTGGCGTCGGTGTGGCAAAAGATACTGACGATATCAGTACGCATGATAAATTGCTACAGCGTTTGCTAGAGGATTTATCAGTCAAGAAAGCGGCCGCACTGGCCTCTGATATCACTGGCGTGAAGAAAAATGCGCTTTATCAGCGTCTGCTAGAGTTGCAAGCTGACTAGCTTTTAATCATAAAAAGATAACTGTTTATAAATGAATTGAGGAGAGATAAGCAATGTACGATGTAATGGCAATAGGTAATGCGTTGGTTGATCACGAATATGTGCTGTCAGATGCGGCACTAGAAGAGACCGAGCTGACCAAAGGTAATATGACGCTGGCTGGTATTGAAGAGCAGCAGCAACTACTGGCTTATTTTAAGCTGGCTGAGATTGAGCCATCAAAACAAGCAGGCGGCGGATCAGCAGCCAATACTATGTTTACCTTTGCCAGCTTAGGCGGTAAGCCTTTTTATGCTTGCCGCGTCGGTGATGATGATCAAGGGGCATTTTATATCAGAGACTTGCACGAAGCAGGTGTCGCAACCTCAGACAAATCTATCCATGCAGGCGGTGTGACCGGCTCATGTGTGGTTGCCGTTACTGAAGATGGCGAACGCACCATGCAGACTTATCTTGGTACTTCAAGTGAGATTGTCGCTGACAATGTTGATTTTGACGCGTTGACGCAAGCAGATTGGCTATATATAGAAGGCTATCTAGCGATGTCTGAGAGCATCCAACCAGCGATGACTCAATTACGTCAACAAGCCGGTATTCATAATGCAAAAATCGCGGTGAGCTTTGCTGATCCTGCAGTAGTAAAATTTGCTAAAGACGGCTTGCTTAATATGCTCGGCAACAAAGTCGCAGTGATATTCTGTAATAGCGAAGAAGCCAAGCTATTCACCGATAAAAAACAAGTCAAAGCAGCGGCGCGTGCCCTGCTTGAATATTGCCAAATTGCCGTCGTCACTGATGGTGCCAACGGTGCAGTCATCGCGCACCAGCCTAATGACGAAGCAGAAATTGAAGTCCATGACGTTGCAACACCAGCAGTGGCCAATGTCATCGATACCAATGGTGCAGGCGATAACTACGCTGGTGCTTTCTTATATGCATTATCGCAGCAGTATAGTCTGCCCGAATGCGGTCGTCTTGCCAGCGAAATATCAGCACAAGTCATTCAGCAGTTTGGACCGCGTCTTGCCTCGCAGGATTATCGAGATATCGCGCAGCGTGTACTGTCTGCTTAATCGTTAGACACATCTGTTGGACGCAAAACAAAAAGCCCATATCAAACCGATATGGGCTTTTTTTATATTAGACTTGCTTAAACAGTTTGCTCAATTTAATAAGCGCTTGTTATTAAGCAGAAGCTAGTGCTTGCGCGAGATCGGCTTTAATGTCTTCGATATGTTCGATACCAATCGACAGTCGTACCATGTCCGTACTAACGCCTGCATTTTCTAGCTCTTGCTCATTTAACTGACGATGCGTGGTCGTCGCTGGATGGCATGCTAGTGACTTCGCATCACCAATATTTACCAGACGAGTAATCAGTTGCAGCGCATCAATAAAGCGCGCCCCAGCTTCCAGACCGCCTTTCACCCCAAAGGTCAAAATAGCAGAAGGCGTGCCCTTCATGTATTTTTTGGCAAGCTCGTGCTCAGAATGGTCAGACAGACCTGCATATTTAACCCAAGCAACTTTATCATGATCACGCAGATATTCTGCAACGGCTTGTGCGTTTTGCACGTGACGCTCCATACGTAGACTTAGCGTCTCCATACCTTGCAAGATACCAAAAGCATTGAGCGGGCTGAGTGCTGCCCCAGTATTACGTAATGGCGCAACGCGGGCACGAGCGATAAAGGCTGGCGCGCCTACATCCTTGACGAAATTCACCCCATGATAGCTGTGATCTGGCGTGTTCAATAGTGGGAAACGCTCAGGATAATCACCCCAAGCAAACTTGCCACTATCGACAATTGCACCACCGATTGACGTACCCGTTCCGCTCATATATTTGGTCAATGAGTGAACCACGATATCTGCACCGAACTCAAACGGACGGCATATCGCTGGCGTCGCCACCGTATTATCAATCACGACAGGTACGCCGTACTCATGGGCGACATCACTGAGCGCTTGAATATCAACGATATTACCTAGTGGGTTACCGATACTCTCGGCAAACACCATTTTGGTTTTATCATCAATCAAGTCACGAATGGCTTCAGGGTCTTTATGATCGAAGAAGCGCACTTCGATACCTTGACGCGGCAAAGCATGGGCAAACAAATTGTAAGTACCGCCATATAGCGTTGATACAGCGACGATATTGTCGCCTGCTTCACAAATGGTCTGAATCGCATAAGTGATGGCAGCCATACCAGAAGCTACGGCAAGCGCACCAATACCGCCTTCTAGTGCAGCCACACGTTCTTCTAGCACCGCGTTGGTCGGATTCATGATACGAGTATAGATGTTGCCTGCGACTTTTAAATCAAATAGATCTGCACCATGCTGAGTATTATCAAACGCATATGAACTGGTATGATAAATAGGCACGGCGACTGCTTTGGTTGTTGGCTCTACACTATAGCCTGCATGAATCGCTAAGGTCTCAAGACGTTGAGGGGTTTCTGTTTGAGGAGTTTCTGATTGCTGGGCTGTCTGCTGGTCTGCTGATCCATCACTCATAGTACATTCCTTTATTTTGATAAAAGATGATTTATTGACGACGTATCGCTCGAAAACCACCTTAGAAAACTGTCTGCTAAATCATAGCAATAAAAAAAGCTGAGTTCATCATAACTCAGCTTCTTTATTAAAAGAATAGCAAAATACTCATCTCTTCATGACAAATATTCATAAGCAGCAAACCAAACAGGCATAGCTATAATAGCCACCTTTATAGCAGCCACTTTGCTTTTATCCACTCTTATTTTTATTTGTAGTAAGCATTCTCTGTACGAGTATGGTCAGTTTCATCAACCACTTGGGTCAACTCTGGAATTTGCTGTTTCAACTGTACTTCAACACCTTGGCGTAAAGTCATATCAACCGCTGAACACCCTTGGCAACCACCGCCAAATTTCAATACAGCGGTTAAACCAATGCCTTCTTCATCAATCAGCTCAAGCAACTGTACGTCACCGCCATGTGCTGCCAAGCCAGGGTTAATCTCTGACTGCAATACATAGTTGATACGCTCTTCGACACTGGCATCAGCGCCTACTTTAGGTACTTTAGAGTTTGGCGCGCGGAAAGTCAGCTGACCACCGAAACGGTCTTTATTATAGTCGATGACCGCGTCTTCTAGATAAGGTACTGACGCCGCCTCAATAAAGGCAGAGAAGTTTTCATACGTAAAACGCAAATCAGCGCTGTCTTCTTCGCCCGGCTGGTTATAAGCCATGCAACACTCTGCACGCGGCGTACCAGGATGCTCAACGAAGATACGCACACCGATACCATCGGTATCTTGCTTAGATAACAAATCTGCCAAGTAGCCTTGAGCTGACTCAGTGATAGTAATGTTACTTTTCGCTTCGACTTGCTCGGTATCTAGGGCTGATTCATAGCCAGCAGTTTGGTCTAGTTGGTTATCAGCTTGGTTTTGCTCACTCATAATGTTTCCTATGCGTTATGACACAAACGCTATATCTATTATGGCTACTGTGTCGTGAATTTGGATTTTTAAAATGTTTACGATTTATATAAGACATGCAGACTGACAATGATTGATATTTATTATTGTATGACATTGGTCGACATGAGTATAAAGTTTAATCCGTCTATAGCAGTCATTATACCTGAATCACACATCAATTCCGACCACGCTACTGCGAATTGAAGTGAGGCTATGGCAAATGGTCGTCATTGGTTTTTTTAATGATGCTAACAGGTCGCAAAGTAATTCAATATTTAAACCATGACAGATAAACACGCTGAATGATTGTGTAGGCTGCCAAGTTATTCTCTATATAAAGACAGCGGTACCATTTATCAAGCGCACTCAGCGTTTTCGATATGCCATACCGTTCACATCTAGTCCGAGCAAGTCATCTGGTTTTGACGTAGTATTGTTAATTTGAATGATTGTGCGCAGTAGCGTTATGAGCATGGTAGCTTTTAATTGTCTTGTATAAATATCAGCTTGTATAAATATCGACTTGTATAAAGATTAAGTATTTTTTGGATAGGATTATTTTTATGATGACACGGACGTTGCACCTAGTAACTACCAAGGACGATGAGAAAATTGCCGTTTGGAAAGTAGTTGATAATTCAGAAGAAGATACGATAGCTAACACGTCAGAAAACAGCCTGCCTGACATCACACCGCAAAACATATTTTTGACGCATGGTACGTTTTCTGACAAGCAAACTTGCCTAAAAATCGCCGAATATTTTGCAGGGCTTGGTCATCATTGCTACATCATGGAATGGCGCGGACATGGTGATAGCTCACTACCGAAAGAAAAATTCAACTTTGAGACTGTCGCCACTTACGACTATGAAGCGACTTTTCGTTATTTCTTTGAAGAATTAACGCTCAATAACCTGCATTGCGTTACTCATAGTGGTGGCGGTGTTGGTTTGACCATGTTTCTCGTTCAAAACCCAAGCTATATCGATAAGGTCAATAGCATCAGTATGTTTGCCTGCCAAGCTTTTGGTGCAGTAAAGGACTCGACCAGCTACGCGAAAATCCTTACGGCCAAGATAGTCACTCGGTTGGTCGGCTTTATACCCGCTAAGCAATTAAAGGTAGGCCCTTTTAACGAAAGTTACTATACGATGACTCAGTGGTACGATTGGAATTTGCGTAAAAACTTTAAAAGCAGCTTTTTAAAAAAGGCTAATTTTGATAAAGGTAGAGCGAATATAGACGAAGTGAACGAAAGCATTAATCAGCAGAAAAGTACTGGCGATGACTTTATTGACTATCGACAGCATATGCCACAGATTACCATCCCCGTTTATTCCATTAGCGCAAAAGGCGATACCTTCATATCCCCTACTCACGGCTGTCGTTTGTTTTTTGATGGCTTTAACAATTCAATCAATATCTTTCGAGAGTACTCGCTTAGTAACGGCGATTTAGATGACTATACACACAGTCGCATCATGATCAGTCGTAACGCAGCCACAGAGATTTGGCCAACAGTAACGGCATGGATAGAAAAGCATGCCAGTTAAGTAAATATATCTATTGGACGATTTCGATAATGACACACCCCTAAACATCTTTGTACTTGTCAGCAAGTCATAGGCTGTGTCAGTATTAGCGTCATCAATTTTTAATCAATAAAAATAAGTCGTAGGAAGTTGGCGTCTATGAGTGAATTATCAGAGCAACAGTCAGATAAGCAGAACCTAGATCAGAAAAGCAGTAAACACTACCGTTATCTAGTCTTTATCGGTCGCTTTCAGCCGTTTCATGCTGGCCACAAAGCCGTCATTGATGAGGCGCTAAAACGCTCAGACGAAGTGATTATGCTGATCGGCTCAGCCAACTTGCCACGTAGCTTACGCAATCCATTTAGCGTCGCTGAGCGTGCCGCAATGATCAAAGGCGCCTACTCTGAAGAAGAAGCCGCACGCATTCACTGTGTTGGCTTAGATGATGCGCTCTACAATGACACCCGCTGGCTACAGTATGTGCAGGCAGGTGTAAAATCTGTCACTGGTGACTTGCAGACGGATATTGGCTTGATTGGTCATTCAAAAGACAGCTCATCGTACTATCTGTCATTGTTCCCCAACTGGGACTCTGTGTCAGTGCCCAATTATCATAACTTATCAGCCACGCCGATTCGCGACAGCTACCTGATGGGTGCCACGCCGACACCTGAGCGTACGCCTGAGTCGACGCGTAACGTCCTCGATGCATTCAAACAAACTGAAGACTATCATCAGCTGCATGAAGAAGCAGACTTTATTGATAAATACAAAAGACAGTGGGAATCAGCACCATACCCGCCTACCTTTATGACAGCCGATGCATTGATTGTACAGTCGGGACACATCCTACTGGTTGAGCGACGCAGTATGCCAGGACGCGGACTGTGGGCGCTGCCGGGTGGATTTCTAAATCCAAAAGAGACGCTGTTTGATGCTTGTATTCGTGAACTGCGCGAAGAAACTCGCCTCAAGGTGCCTGAGCCAGTATTACGCGGCTCCTGCCATAGCCAACATACCTTTGACGATCCATATCGCTCAGCGCGTGGTCGCACCATTACTCAAGCGTTTTATTTTCAGCTCAAAAACGATCCAAAAGGTCTGCCAAAAGTAAAAGGTGGCGATGATGCGACCAAAGCATTTTGGTTACCATTGGCTGAGCTCGATGCGAAGATGATGTTTGAAGATCACTATGCGATTATTACTAAAATGGTTGGCTTGTAGTTCATTTCTATTCGTTTTTTTAGCAGCTTTTTTTAATAGCTACTTGAGCAAATTATTATCAATAACAGCTATCACTAAATATCGTATTAACAATTTGATACCAATGCCGATAGACGGCAATCAACCACCGCCACTGTTTTTTTATTAAAGCAGCTGCGGCATTTCAAAGCAGAGGAGTTCTGTGATGTATACCAGTAATCTAAACAATTTAATCTTAAATAGTGACAGCTATAAGACCTCACATTGGGTGCAATACCCGAGCAGTAGTGAGTATCTGTCAAGCTACATTGAAGCGCGCAAAGGCGACTACGATGTGGTGTTCTTTGGCTTGCAAGCATTCATCAAAGAGTACTTAAGCACGCCTATTACTCATCAAGATATCGATGAAGCCGAAAAGGTGATTCAAGCGCATGGCCTAACCTTCAATCGTGCTGGTTGGGAGCATTTAATTGAAAAACACGACGGCTACTTGCCACTGCGCATCCAAGCCGTGCCCGAAGGCAGTATTGTACCCGTGTCCAATGTAGTCTGCCAAGTGATCAATACCGATCCTGAGTTTTACTGGCTACCCAGCTATATCGAAACGGCTCTATTGCGTGCGATTTGGTACCCATCCACGGTCGCGAGTGTTTCCCACTATTGCAAAGACATTATCCGTCAAGCGTTAGAGAAATCAGCGGACAATACAGAGTCCCTGCCTTTTCGCTTGCATGACTTTGGCGCGCGTGGTGCATCGAGCCAAGAAACGGTTGCACTTGGTAGCTTAGCGCATTTGGTCAACTTTGCTGGTACTGACTCGATGACAGCGCTTATAGCTGCTAGTCGCTGGTATCAGATGGGCGATGATATGCCTGCTTTCTCTATCCCAGCGGCCGAGCACAGTACCATGACAGCATGGGGACGTGATGGCGAGACTGCTGCTTTTCATAATATGATTGAGCAGTTTGGCGGTAAAGACAAAGCCTTTTCGGTCGTTTCAGATAGTTATGATTTATGGAATGCCATCGACAATATCTGGGGTGACGCCTTAAAAGACGAAGTCAAAAATATGGGCGGCACCTTGGTCATTCGCCCAGACAGTGGCGAGCCTACCAAAGTCGTCCGTGAAGCGTTAGAGCGCTTGGCGGTGAAGTTCGGTACGACTGTAAACAGCAAAGGCTATAAAGTGCTGCCCGACTACGTACGTATCATCCAAGGTGATGGCATCAGCCCGCAAAGCTTAAGTAAAATTATTGATGTAGTAATCAAAGCAGGCTTCAGTATAGAAAACGTGACGTTTGGTATGGGCGGTGGTCTATTGCAGCAAGTAAACCGCGACACCATGAGTTGGGCGATGAAATCTAGCGCTATCTCTATCGATGGCGCATGGAAGGATATTTATAAAGATCCTGTCACTAGCCGCTCAAAACGCTCGAAAAAAGGACGATTGGCACTGGTAAAAGACGACAGCGGCCAGTTAACAACCATAAAAGAAAATGAGATGAGCGACCCAACTGACAATCTATTACGTAATGTCTATGTCGACGGTAAATTGTTAATTGAAGACAGTCTTACGACTATTAGGGAACGTGCAGGATGGTAGACACTAATAAGCTGACATCGGTCGCAAGAGACGTCTTACTTGCCCCTGTCTACCTCTATCAAGGTCGAAAAATCAAACGTGATACAGTTCGCTTGCCTGAACCACATGGCGAAAGGCACGGCATGATTGAGCTGCCTCAAGCGAATAATGAGGTATCAACGCAAGACGCTAAGACATTTAACCTTATGGTCGTTGGCGATTCAGCAGCAGCAGGCGTGGGTAGCCAGACCCAACAAGAAGCGTTGGTCGGTAAGCTCATACCGATACTGGAACAAAACAAAGCTATCCAAGCAAACTTTGCTCGACTCAATTGGTCATTGCAAGCGACAACAGGTCATACCAGCTTTGATATTCTACGCAGGTTATATGTCTTACCTGCTCCTGAGCAGTCTATCGATGTGATGTTGCTAAGCGTAGGGGTCAATGATACGACGTCCAATGTCTCTGTGCATAAATGGCAACAACAAATTGAAGACATTATCAATATTGCACAGCGCAAATTTGGCGTACGAGAATTGGTTTTTTTAAGTTTGCCGCCGATGGCGCAAATGCCTGCAATACCTGCTCCGCTCAATAACTTTGTGGGTGCAAAAGCATCGGTACTTGATGGGATATTGCAGCAAGTCTGTGCGGCTCATGATGGTGTCACCTATATGGCAACCGACTTTACGCGGATGCTAGAAGAGCATGCAAATGGCTCGGCTATCGATATCAATGCGATGTTTGCCAGTGATGGATTTCATCCTAGCAGTCTGATGTACGGCTATTGGGCGCAGCAAATCGTAGAGACTATTATTCAGTTACTGGATTCTATTCAGTTATTGGACTCATCTACTACTGAGTTTGAGCGCTAAAAAACTGGATAGAGTATCATTTAGATTATAAAAAATTAAACCCAATAAAAAAACCGCTGAATAATCAGCGGTTTTTTATTGCTTAACGAAATATATTTACACCATAAGTGCAAATTATTCAGCAGCGTCTGCAGCTTTCTTGCTACGGCCACCAAATGCGCCAAAGCGTTTGTTGAAGCTTGCAACACGACCTTCAGTAGAAGTTTTACGTTGCTCACCAGTATAGAATGGATGCGACGCACTTGAGATATCAAGTGGGTAGTATGGGTATTCTTTACCTTCGTATTCACGAGTCGCTTTAGTCTTAGCAGTTGAGCGAGTCAAAAAGAACACGTCAGCGTTAGTGTCGTGGAACAAAACTTCTTGGTAATTAGGATGGATATCTTTACGCATAATATACTCTCTAGGTCCGATGTATGTACAACGTCTAAATACAACACCATCGATGATGTATCAAACAAATAATGACATACGTAACTGAGGCACTAAGGACATTACAAGTATGGCAACTGCGTCACTGGCTTATTCCAGCACCCAACACCACCCTTCTGTTCGCTTAGCCTTTCCCCAGCGGGAAAATTAAACCGCGATTTTAACGGTTTTTGAGTCTAGACGCAAGCAGCAGTTGTGATAGAGATATGTGATAAGTTGTCAATGATAAAGTAATGGTATTGAGATAAGCGATTGATTATAGTACAGTAATAAAGTTAGTTAAATTAATCAATGATATCTACTATTGTAGATAATCTAACTAAATACAACCTTAGCTCTTAATTATACATAGTATGCTTAAAGGGTACAGCTACGCGATACAAACTTCATTTAAACATCGCTACTAGCAACTCATTTACTTCTCAACCACCCATAACTCAATTAGATTAAATAAGGATCATTTAATGATAAATACTAAAATAAGCACGGCTACCAAAGCACTATTTATTGGCTCAGCATTAGCAGTTACTACCATGGCAAGCGCTGCACTACCAACTCAGTGGGAATTAGACGACTCACATACTCGCGTCGGATTTTCTGTCAGTCACTTAGGGTTTTCAACCACCATGGGTCATTTTAGTGATGTCGAGGGTATGGTGAATTATGATATGAAAACACCTGATAAAACCAGCATGAACTTTACCATTGCGACTGACAGTATCGACACCAATTGGGATGCTCGTGACAAGCATCTAAAGACGGATGAGTTTTTTAATGTAGCAAAATATCCAACCATGACTTTCAAATCTACTCAGGTCAAATTCATCAATCCACAACAGGCCAAAGTAACGGGTGACTTCACTTTGCTTGGTCAAACCAAACCACTAACCTTAGATGTCACGTTGAACAAAATCGCTAATAGCCCTCTTACTAAAGAGCCAGTCGTTGGTTTCCGTGCCACTGGTACACTTGATCGCGCCGCTTATGGTATGACCGCTTACGCTGACGGTATCACGACCAACGTTCCTATCCAAATCGATGGCGAGCTAGTAGAAAAGAAATAACTGTAAGCTTATAGCTCTCTAATAGCTTTCGACCAGAACGAGAAAAGCAGCCTACCCTCATTTATAGAGGCAGGCTGCTTTTTTATTTCCCATAGATTCTTCTACACGCTAATTATATATATTCATTATTTTACATAAAAGGTTTTTATATACTTGAAGGCTTCATACTTTGTTGTTATATTCATATATACGGATTTACGAATATATAACGCAATACTGAGGGAGCAGCAACGTGGATACAGTACAAGTTGATTACATAGCGATAGATGCTGAGTGGGATAAGAAGGTATCAAATCATCATTTTGATATATACCACTTATCTGGTTGGATTGCGGCCTCAGCTGTCATCGATAAAGGCAAACCTCAAGGCATCATCGCTCACTATAAAAACAAGGAAGTATTGTTACCCATTATAATTAGAGACATTGACTCAGAGCACTGGGATGCTACTTCCACTTATGGTTACGGGGGGCCGTTGATGGACAAAACCCTCACCGATGCCGAGTTAGACATCATACTGGATGAGATAAGAGCTTTTCTTTGCGAGAGAGGCTGCGTGTCCTTATTTATGCGGTTGCACCCGATTATTAATAAAGAATGGATACCTACAGTTGGCAAAGCACTTACTCACGGACTGACCTTGATGTCTGATTTGAGTAAGTCAGAAGAAGAGCATTGGAGCGAAACACAAAATCGACATCGCCGCGGTATCAAAAAAGCCATAAAAATGGATGTCGTGACAAAAACAGAATACTTAACTCGGCAGAACGCGATGGTGTTTTCAGACATTTATAAAGAGACAATGCGACACGTCAAGGCCAGTGATTATTACTTCTTTGATGATGATTATTTCTTTAATTTGCTTGAAAACCTTCAAGAAAAAATACTATTGATAACTGCCTATCAAGACGATAAAGCGATTGGGTCTTCTATATATACGCTCTGCCAAGAGTCTGGCATTATGCAGTTCCATCTTGGCGGTACGCTGAACGCTTATACACATCTACAACCTTCTAAACTTATCACTCATGTCGCTCGTAATTGGGGACGAGAGAACCGTTATGAAGTGCTACATCTTGGTGGCGGCGTTGGCTCCAATTTAGATTCTTTATATGAGTATAAAAAAGGCTTTAGCTCGCAAGAGTTACTATTTAAGACTTACAGGCTCATCGTCAACGTAGCAAAATATACAGAGTTAGTAGCTGATATCTGGTTCACGGAAAGTGATCTGCTCTCAGACTTTTTTCCTTTATATAGAAAAGAGCCTAGCAAAGAAGAAGTGTTAGAGACCATTCAGGTTGAGCCTTTAGCAAAGGTGACATAGGACAGATTGCATCTAATAATAGAGAATATATACAAGGTAGTATTTTCGATAATGGACAATAGAACCAAGCAAATAAAAAGCAGCCTACCTCTATAGAGGACGGAGCCCATCCCAGATTCTGTGTAACTGCCATTTAGATTAAATGCCTGCTTATACGATCATCAAACATAATCATAAAGCGATTCAGAGCAGACGTCCAGTTACGGATGGGCATCGACCACTTTTTGGA
>NZ_CAJHAL010000034.1:0-30977 GCF_904846365.1 Psychrobacter nivimaris | reverse complement strand
CAAAAAGTGGTCGATGCCAATCCGTAACTGGACGTCTGCTCTGAATCGTTTTATGATTATGTTTGATGACCGTATCAGCAAGCATTTAATCTAAACGGCAGTTACACAGAATTCGGGATGGTCTCGATAAACAAGTTTCTGATAGTCTGACAAAACATTATTAATCATTGTGAAGGCATCACCACTTTATTATATAGAGTGGTGATATTTGTTTTACAGCAACTTACAAAGTAGTTAGATGGTGAAAGTTAGTGAACATTACCTTAATTTCAAGTATCATTCGCTATTGCTGAAAATCCTTATTATTTATAAGGTCATCACATCATAATCCTTGTTAAAGCAAAGTTAGCGTTAAACGTTGATAATCCAACTGTTTTAGTTTGATTGTCATATTCAACCTTCTAATATGTCCTATTGAGGTTGCTTTATTTTTAACGCAATAATTTATTTTATCACCGAAATAGCTTAGAATAGCAACAATTAGCAAAATTAGGCACAGCTAAAGTGGCTTGATATTGTATATTTTCTAAGCCACAAACCCAGTGTGGGATAATCCCATTTCATTCACCTGGAGGAAGTATTAATGAGCCAAGCCGAAGGCGTTAATGTACAACGCCGTAGAGTTCTTATTGCCTCAACTGCCGCGATTGGTGCAGCTGGGGTAGCTGCCGTGGCGACACCTTTTGTCCGTTCTTGGTACCCAAGCGCTAAAGCTGAGGCTGCAGGGGCTGCAGTGACCCAAGATATTGGTTCTATCGAAGATGGACAAATGATCGTCGTCAAATACCGTGGTAAACCTATTTATGTGGTTAAGCGCACCGCAGACATGGTTGCAGGATTAGAGTCAGTCAAACCTCTATTATCCGATCCTGAGTCTGATGCGTCTCTACAACCTGAATATTGCAAAAATCCTACTCGCTCTTTAGATCCAACCGTATTGGTGGTCGAAGGCGTTTGCACACATTTGGGCTGTGCACCAAACTACCGTCCTGATGTGGGCGCGGTGGATTTAGGTGGTAATGATTGGTACGGCGGATTTTTCTGTCCGTGTCACGGGTCAAAATATGACTTAGCAGGTCGCGTATATAGCGGCGTTCCTGCACCACTTAATTTACCCGTTCCAGAATATGGTATGGATGGTACCATCTTGACGGTTGGGGAGGCTTAATATGAGTATGGGTAAAAAGTTAATGCATTGGGTGGACGCGCGTTTTCCAGCGACCGAAACCTATGAATACCATATGTCAAAGTACTACGCACCAAAGAACTTTAACTTTTGGTACTTCTTTGGCGTGCTATCGATGATTGTACTGGTCAACCAATTGGTGACTGGTATATGGCTTACGATGATGTACAACCCAAGTGCCGAAGGGGCATTTGCGTCTGTTGAATACATCATGCGTGATGTAAAAGGTGGCTGGCTCATTCGCTATATGCACTCAACCGGCGCATCTGCGTTTTTCGTCGTTGTATACCTGCATATGTTTAGAGCCTTGCTATATGGTTCATACCAAAAACCTCGTGAGCTTATTTGGCTTATCGGTATGGGTATCTACCTCGCACTTATGGCAGAAGGTTTCTTCGGTTACCTACTACCTTGGGGCAACATGTCATTCTGGGGTGCTCAGGTTATCTTGAACTTACCTGCAGCATTACCTGTTATTGGTGATGGCCTTGCTGAATGGGTACGTGGTGACTATATCATCTCTGGTATTACCCTAAACCGTTTCTTTGCTCTACACGTTGTTGCTATTCCATTAGTACTCGTGGGCCTAGTATTTATGCATATTGTGGCGTTGCACCATGTGGGTTCGAACAACCCTGATGGCATCGACATCAAAAAGCTAAAAGATAAAAATGGTGTGCCTTTAGACGGTATCGAATTCCATCCGTACTACACTGTGCATGACATGGTTGGTATCGTAGTATTCTTTATCTGTTTCTTTGCAGTGGTATTCTTCTTCCCAGAAGGCGGCGGTTTCTTCCTTGAGCCACCAAACTTTGAGACAGCGAACTCACTGAAAACACCAGCGCATATTGCACCAGTATGGTACTACACGCCTTTCTACGCTATCTTGCGTGCTGTTCCTGATAAGCTGGGCGGTGTCATCGCCATGGGTGCGGCCATCGCTGTACTATTCTTGATACCGTGGCTCGACAGATCACCTGTACGCTCAATACGCTACAAAGGTATCTTGTCTAAGATTGCACTAACTGTATTTGCTATTAGCTTTGTGGTACTAGGCTACTTAGGTGCAACACCTGCAACGCCAACTGCGACTATTATGGCTCGTGTATTCACGATTCTATATTTCTTGTTCTTCTTACTGATGCCGTTCTATACTGCCATTGAGAAGTGTAAACAGCCACCAGAACGCGTTACCGGAGGTCACTAATGAGCACGCTAATTAAATCCCTAGCTGGTCTAGGCTTAGGCGCGGCATTGACCTTGACTGCTGGTACAGCAATGGCTGAAGGCAGTGGTTGTGGCACGTTTACTAATGCTGAAGGTGTTGATGAGCATTTGGCTTGTAGTACTGCCCCTATTGATTTTACCAATAAGGGCTCGCTACAAAACGGTGCAAAAATCTTTATGAACTACTGTGCTGGGTGCCACTCAGCCAAGTATGTTCGTCACTCGCGTATTGCACAAGATTTAGAGATACCGCCTGAGTTGGTTGAAAAGTATTTGATGGTTACTACCGATCAAATCGGTGACCACATTACTGCTGAGATCGATCCTGAGATTCAAGCATCTTGGTTTGGCGCAGCGCCGCCTGATCTATCACTTGAGACACGTCTGCGTGGCGACGACTGGGTATATACTTACCTACTGTCGTTCTATGAAGATCCAAGCCGTCCTTGGGGTGCAAACAACTTAGTACTGGCCAATGCAGCGATGCCTCACGTATTGCATAACATGCAAGAAGAGTTGAGCCAAGAAGAGTTTGAATCTGAAGTTGGTGACTTGGTTAACTTTATGGCGTGGATGGGTGAACCTGCTCGTCACGACCGTCAAGTAATTGGTTTCTTTGTAATTCTATTCTTATTAGTACTGCTCATCCCAGTTTACTTATTGAATAAAGAATTCTGGAAAGATGTCAAATAAGTCATAGTCAGCAGTTAGTTTTTAGAAATAAAAAAGGCACTACTTCGGTAGTGCTTTTTTGTGCCTTGATATATAGCATAAATACTAGATATGCCGGAAAATAAGCCACTCAGCGCTAATGTTTACGTACACTACCTTGATAAACGTTGCGAGTTTGTTTACGATGACAACCTTCACTATTAACATTAGGCTTTCATGATTGATGCGAATGACATTCCAAGTAGTCAGCTAATTTTGTATGCTGATGACGGCTACGACAGTCATGTGGTACGCCTATTACTTGAAGAAAAAAAGCTCGCTTACTATTTGTCTCGCTTACATTCTGAGCGCCCTGAAGATTTGACTGAGCTAAACCCTTATCATACTTTGCCTGTATTACAGCAGCGTGAGATTGCGCTTTATGAGATTAACGTCATTTTTGAATATCTTGAGGAGCGCTATCATACAAATAAACTGCTCCCTGAGACACCGCAAGAGCGTGCACAATTTCGCCAATTGGCTTGGCGCATTCAGCGTGATTGGTTAGTACTTGGCAAGCGCTTGTTGACGCATCCAGATAGCTTTAATAAAGCGCAGGCTGCCGTTGCCAAAAAACAGCTCAGTGATTCATTAATTACTCTGTCACCCCTGTTCGCTCATAAGCCTTATTTTATGGCTGATGAGTTCGGTTGGTGTGACGTGTTATTAGCACCACTATTATGGCGATTAGATGAGATGGGTATTGAGCTGCCACGTGCCATTAGTCGTCCATTGTTTGAATATCAAACGAGAGTGTTTGAGCGCAGTAGCTTCCAAAAAAGCGTGCGTTGATTAGACAAGTATCAAAAGCTGTCCTAAAATAAAGTATAAATAAGATAAACGTTAATTAGCATTTGTCATTTGATAAGTCGCTGAACAAGATATTTTTCATTATTAAAAATTATTAGTATAGGAAATCATTAGATGAGCGAAACCACCTCTATTACACCTACCCGCCCTTATATGGTACGCGCACTATATCAATGGATAGAAGACAACGCTCTGACGCCATACTTGATGGTCGATGCCACTGCTGACAATGTGCAAATACCAATCGAGCATGTACAAGACGGTCGTATCGTATTAAATATCGCCAGCCGTGCTACTGGTAACATGAGTATGGAAAATGACTATATTCATTTTAGCGCGCGCTTCGGTGGCGTCTCACAAGAAATCTGGGTACCGCTTACTGCGGTGATGGGGATTTATGCTAAAGAGAACTCGCAAGGGATGTTCTTTGATCCAAAAGAGTATGACAACTATCAGCCAGAAGACGACTCAGCACCAATGTCTAACAACAGTCCTGCTAAAGCACCTAAACCAAAGCGCGATAATAAAGCGGGTTTAAAGGTCCTAAAATAAAAATTCTGGAAGTAAATAGAACCTTAGACCAGTTCTCTTTAACACAATAAAAAAGCTAGCCATATTTAATATGACTAGCTTTTTTATTAACTATTTAAAGGCTTATTAACTTTCTATAACTGATAAGCTTTTAAACGGACACCTACTGATTAGGTTCTTGGCAGTGTCACGCCGCGCTGACCTTGGTATTTACCACCACGATCCTTATAACTGGTCTCACAGACATCATCAGCATCGCTTTGGAAAAACAGCATTTGCGCAACGCCTTCGCCAGCATAGATACGGGCTGGCAGATTGGTGGTATTACTAAACTCTAAAGTAACGTGCCCTTCCCACTCTGGCTCAAGTGGCGTCACGTTGACGATGATACCGCAACGCGCATACGTTGATTTACCTAGGCAAATAGTCAATACATCACGCGGAATACGGAAATACTCCATAGTACGAGCTAAAGCAAACGAATTAGGTGGAATGATACACTCGTCACCAACGATATCGATAAAGCTTTTATCATCGAAGTTTTTAGGATCAACGACCACTGAATGTACGTTGGTAAAAACTTTAAATTCAGGAGCACAGCGCACATCATAACCGTAGCTTGAGGTGCCGTAGCTAACCAAACGCTCGCCTGCATCATTAAAGCGTACTTGACCTGGCTCGTACGGTTCAATCATGCCGTGCTCTTCAGCCATTTTACGAATCCAGCGGTCAGACTTGATAGACATTGTTGTTCCTTAGCAAATATTTAATAGCGACGATTATACGGAATTGACGGCTAGATTTATAGAGGGGCGGCTACTTAAAACTGAATACAGCCAATAATCTCATTTACCCCCATGTTATATCTCAGAAACTACCATTTGGCAAAATGATCTTCTGCGAGCCCCATGACATTATCAAGCCTAATAACTTCATCTCTTATTCGAATTTCACCACTATAAAAACCTATCCACTGCTCAAAGATACTGGCTATCACACCAAAATTATCGGTCTTTTTATAAACGGTAATCGGTGTAAAGCTCAAATCAATATCGACATTGCTCCACCCGAGATTTTGATGATAAATACGCCACGGCTTTGTGGCGCTAGCATCACTTTCTACACTTTCTATGCTTGGCTCAAGACTGTCTGGCTGACTTGATCGAATATTTGAATCCTCACGAGCAAACATAACGGGTGGTAAATAGAATATCTGCCCATCAAGCCAACAAGCATTTTCACTGGCTCCTGTCTCATTGACACCCATAGACAGATTGAGCAAAAAGCGACGGCCATCTGACAAATAGCTAGTGATACAGCTCCAAAACCAATTGGTCTCATGACGCATATAGCCGAGTGTCCAATCTAGATTGGCAATAGTAGCATCGGTGAATTTTATTTTTTGAGGTTGAGCATCAGGAGCATCAGGAGCATCAGTATGAAATTTTGACTTGGCTTTAATGAGTAAATGCCCAGATAGTGCGGTCAACGGCTCTTTTTGCGTAAACGTCCAGCCACGCCTACCAGTCGGCGTACATATGGCTAACGGTTGTGCGCTTCGTGCTAACGCTGCCGTTATTGCAACATACTGACTGTCGAGCGCAATATTTATCTGAGCAGGACTAAAATCCAAGGTGACGCTGAGCTTTGTATGTGTAAATGCCATCTGCCCTTGATAACCATCACCATCTAAGTGCGTATGATGCGTCAAAGGCTGTAGCGCTTCACAGACTTCCAGCTGCTGAGTATCCTCATTATAAATGTAAACGAAAGCACTAGTCGCAAGCTTAATCGTTGCGAGCGCGAGGCACACTCGATACGGGGGTTGGAGTATCTGAATGAAGCAGAATTGGTTGGCTTTTAGTTCTTTACGCCAGTTAGGTAAGGATTTTTGTGAAATGAGATGACTATAATAATCTAAGTAATTGATACTTTTGACTTGGGAGGAAACACCAAAAACAGGCTGACCATTTTGGATAAGATATTCGAGATTTGCCAGTTTTAAGTTGGCGGCAGTATACGGTTTGTCGTGGCTTTTATTCATGATATCGGCATCCTAGCCAAATTTTTCTAAAGGTACTATCTGTCCTTGATAGCTCACGGTGCTATGTGAAATCCTTCTTCTTGCCTGTACAGCACCCACAAAAAATGCTTCAGTTATCACCTTAACTTCAATATTGGTTAATCCATCTGCTAGTGTTTCTGTAACATTGATTGATGCAAGCGCACTTACCCATAAAAAGTGTCTTGGAAACTTTTTTAACAGCTCAGCGAGAGCCTTTGTGAATTTGTTAAAATCGGCAATTACCATTCGGCGATTGCTAAAGTCAGCATTAATCTGATAGCGTTTGCTACTACCATCTTTGTAGTAGCAAACGGCAATCAACTGATTGTTTAAGAGTTCAATGATGTATATCGGCGGGCGAAATAATCGTAAGACTCTATACTGCTTGGGAGTATTGTCTAAATGGCTTTGATAAATAGATAAGTTCAAAATACCCTCTTTTTAGACAATACATTCACTTTAAAAGTCGCCAGCTTAGGCTACTTCTCCATTATCAAAAAATCCGCTTATCATCGACAGGCTTTGCAAATTTATTGATATTGGTTTCGATGTTTTTGGCAATATCTAGATAATACTGTGCAAACTCATCATCAGCTAAGACGCTTGGCACACCTTTATCAACTTGTGCACGAATGCCACTGGCAAGTGGTAGCTGACCCAATAGCGGTACCTGATACTGCTCAGCGATAAACTCACCGCCACCCGTACCAAAGATCGCTTCGGTGTGGTTACAATTGCTACAAGTGTGTAGCGCCATGTTTTCAACCACACCAAGCACAGGAATATTAGTCTTGTTAAACATCTCAACGCCTTTTTGCGCATCGAGCAAGGCAACATGCTGCGGTGTCGTGACAATGACAGCACCCGTGACTGGAATACGCTGCGCTAATGTCAGCTGTATATCACCCGTACCTGGTGGCATATCAATCACTAGATAGTCCAGCTGCGGCCAATTGGTTTGATTATATAGCTGCATCAATGCACCCGTTGCCTTCGGTCCACGCCATGCAACAGGGGTATTATCTCCATCGAGCAAGCTACCGATAGAGAGCATTGCCATACCATGCGCATCGACTGGTACGAATTGCTCGTTTTCTAATTGCGGCTTCACATCAGCAACGCCTAGCATCGTTGGCATACTAGGACCATAGATATCAGCATCTAGCACACCAACGCGGTTGCCAAGCTTCTGTAATGCTAGTGCGATGTTGACCGTCGTTGTCGATTTACCAACACCGCCTTTACCTGATGCCACGACAATAATATGACGGATACGAGGATGCGCGGCCAACGATGCTTGCGTAGGTGCAGCTTTCGTAATCGGTGGCTCAACGTTAGTGTTACTAGCATTGTTATCAGCGCCAGATGAAGACTGAGATTCCATCGCATTGGTTGTCTTTGGCATCTGCTTTGGTAAGCTCGAGCCTGAACCTTTTTCTGGCGCAGGCAGACGCACATTCATATGAATCGTCGTAATACCATGCGGATGTAGCAACTGCCCAAGCTCCTGCTGGATAGCTTCAGGGTTGCTGTCTTTTGGCAAACGCAGGTCTAACGTAAGTGCTTCGCCATCACGCTCAAGTCCTGTGACCATCGTGGCAATACTGACGGCACCTATCTCATATCCAAGTAGGACTTTGTCGACGGCACTATCACGCTCTGCCTGCTGCTGAGGCGTTTCGGTTTTTGTGGTTTTTTTCTTCATAAAGTTAAACATAGCTACTATTATGGCCTATACAAGTGGGTAGATCTGACAAATCGCTCAAGTCGTCTCGTTGCGCATATTACAACCGATAACGTTAATGAGTATATTAGCCAAACCTTCTATCGTGACAGTGTAGCTGAATTGGACTCATAAAAAAACCACAACGCCAGTAGGTCTGGCGTTGTGGTATATGCAAATTGTATATATATTAATTCATAAACCAACCATGACTGGCAACGATAGATTGTCCAGTGAATACATTGGTTGGGAAAGCCGCTAAAAATAGCGCCAATTGGGCAATATCTTCTACTGTCGTAAACTCTTTATCTACGGTATTGACCAGCATGATATCGTTAATAACCGACTCTTCACTGATGCCCTTTTCAGCTGCTTGTTCTGGGATTTGTTTTTCTACCAATGGTGTTTTGACAAATCCTGGGCAAATCACATGCGAGCGTACCTTATGCGCTGCACCTTCTTTGGCTAACACACGGCACAGTCCTAGTAGTCCGTGCTTCGCGGTTACATAAGGGGCTTTATACAATGAGGCCTCATGCGAATGAGCAGAGCCCATATAAATAACTGTGCCGCCTTTATCACCTTTATACATGTGTTTAATCGCGGCTTTAGTGGTCAAAAAAGCGCCATCTAAGTGGATATTAAGCATTTTCTTCCAATCGCTAAACGCCATTTTATCGATTGGATCAATGATCTGAATACCAGCATTAGAAACCAAAATATCAATACTACCAAAAGCATCAACTAGCTGTTGTACACCATCGTTTACCGCATCTTCTGAGGTAACATCCATAGCAATCGCCAGAGCACGTCCACCAGCAGCTTCAATAGCATCAACCGTCTTTTGTGCCGCGTCAAAATTAATGTCGGCAATACCAACCGCTGCACCTGCTTTTGCATAAGTTTCAGCGATGTCACGTCCGATACCACTTGCAGAGCCAGTAACCAATGCTACTTTGCCTGTCAAATCTTGTTCTAATTGGGTCGCCATACATATTCCTTATCATGGTCTAAAATATTATTAGTTTTTATAAAGCTGAACTGAACAAATACGCCACTATAATCATAGTGGCGTATTTATTTGCGGGATAAAACATATTAGTCTTACGACAGTCACTTTACTGTACAAAGTTTACTGAATAATACTTACTGGTGTTTTTTCTTGTAGTTCGTCAAAGCTCACACCATCTGCTAATTCAACCAGTTTTAGTCCTTCATCAGTAACGTCTAATACAGCAAGCTCAGTAACGATACGATCAACCACGCCTTTACCCGTCAATGGTAGCTCACAGTTTGCCAAAATTTTTGGTTCGCCATGCTTATTGACTTGCTCCATCAATACAATCACCCGCTGTACACCTGCGACCAAATCCATCGCGCCGCCCATGCCTTTAACCATCTTTTTGGGAATCATCCAGTTGGCAAGATCGCCTTTTTCTGAGACTTCCATTGCGCCCAATATGGCCAAGTTGACATGACCACCACGAATCATTGAGAAAGACTCTGAGCTACTAAAATAGCTAGCACCAGCTTCTGCTGTCACTGTTTGCTTGCCCGCATTAATCAGGTCCGCATCGACGTTTTCTGCTGTAGGAAACTCACCAATACCTAGCAAGCCATTCTCTGATTGTAGCCATACGTCTACGCCTTCAGGAATGTAGTTGGCGACCAACGTTGGGAGACCGATGCCTAGGTTCACATAGTAGCCATCTTGTAGCTCTTTTGCAGCGCGTTGCGCCATTTGCTCTCTTGTCCATGCCATGCTGATTTCCTTATTTTTTGCGATATTCTATTTTTATTCATCTGAATCGTTAGTTATCTAAACAATTAGCTATCTAAGTTATTATCAATCTAAAAACTGACGATAAGTTTCAACCATGATTTTATCTAAGCGCCTTCTAGCGCTTTAGTCGTGGTTTTTTCGATACGTTTTTCAGGGCTAGCATTCAATACAATACGTTGAACAAAAATACCTGGTAGATGCACTTCATCCGGATCAAATGTGCCCGTTTCGACAATTTCTTCGACTTCGACGATAGTGATTTTTCCAGCCATTGCACAGTCTGGGTTGAAATTACGAGCGGTTTTATTAAATATCAAGTTGCCCGCTTTATCGGCCTTTTGTGCTTTGATGAGTGCTACATCCGCGCGTAATGAATGCTCTAACACATAAGTACGACCATCAAAATCACGTGTCTCTTTACCTTCGGCAACCAAGGTGCCCACGCCAGTTGCTGTGTAAAACGCAGGAATACCAGCACCGCCTGAGCGTAGCTTTTCGGCCAAGGTGCCTTGCGGGGTTAGCTCAACTTCTAACTCGCCTGCCAAGTACTGGCGCTCAAACTCTTTGTTTTCGCCCACGTACGATGAAATCATTTTCTTGATTTGGCGGGTCTGTAGTAGCAGACCAAGTCCGAAATCATCGACGCCAGCGTTGTTGCTGATACAGGTCAGCTCTTTAACGCCACTATCACGTAGTGCTTCGATCAATGCTTCAGGAATGCCGCATAGACCAAAACCACCGATAGCGAGTGTTTGCCCATCTTTAACAATACCGCTTAGTGCCTCTTCAGCACTGTTATATACTTTTGATTGACTCATGTTTGTCTCCTATGACTGTTATTTATATTTTTAATTCGTGCATAAACTAATGCTGAATTAAATGTCTCAATTATCCGTTTGATTGTTGCTTTTAATAAAACCTAACAGTGAAAATTCATCATGCTTATTTTTCTTTTGAGCGTTATAACGCCATATAGTCGATTCAATTTAAAAATAGTACAAGGCAACCGAGTGTAGATGTATATTAAATACTTCAAGCGAGGTTAACGCAGTAGTATTTTTATAGTGGAATGACTATACCAATAGCCAGAACACGCCCATGATAATGGCACCAGAGACTGCCAGTACTATTAGGCAGTAGCCCATGATAGCGCGTGCATCCAAACCTGCGATACCCAATAATGGCAACGCCCAAAACGGTTGAATCATGTTTGTCCATGCGTCACCCCATGCAATCGCCATTGCAGTAATGGCTGGACTAACACCCAGTTCGATACCAGCAGGAATCATAACAGGGCCTTGTACCGCAAACTGTCCACCGCCCGATGGTACAAAGACGTTGACCAAGCCAGCACTTAAAAATGCAAAAATCGGAAAGCTGTCTGCGGAAGCGGAATTGACAAAAAACTCGGTCACTTGCGTACTGATAGAGATACCATCAGCATTTGCACCTGTCATGATGCCCATGATACCGCCGTAGAACGGGAACAATAGCACAATACCTGTGATGCCACCTATCCCCGAGTGTACGGCACGATAATAACGCTCTAACGTGCCATGCGATAGCAAACCTATAAATAGGAATAGCCCAATGACGATATTTAGCCCTAGGTTAAAACCGTTACTACCAAACTCGCTGATATAGTACATCAGTGCTAAGGCCAATAAGATGACAGCAATAATACGGCTATCATCTAGCTTTTGTGCAGGCGTGTCTCTTTGGGGCGCGACGTAGATCTCTTCTTTGATCAGCTTAGGATCAATAACCGTAGGGTTTTTAGGATGCATAAAGCGATTTAGCAGAGGCAAAATAATGATAAGTAAACCTACTAGCAGCATGTTGTAGCCTGCAAATACCGTCTGCGATAAAGGTACTGCTTCGGTCATGGTATTGCCTGACAGCGTCTGTAGCGTATCACCGCCCGAGCTAAGTGTCAGCGGTATCGAACCTGAAAAACCGCCATGCCAAATCACGAAACCTGAATACGCGGCAGCGACCAATAGCGGATAGTCGACGTTGGCCACTTTTTTTGCCAAGGCTTTGGCAAAGATAGCCCCGATGATCAGACCGAAACCCCAGTTTATCCATGAACCAACCAATCCCACCAAGGTCGATACGATAATGGCGGTCGTAGGAGAGTGAACACGACTAGCCAGATTGTCCAATAAGCGTTGAATGAATGGCGCACTGGCAAAGGCATAGCCTGTCACTAAAACCAATGCCATTTGCATGGCAAAGCTATGCAGTGACCACAGTCCATTGCCCCAATGCCCTGCCATCGCAATCATATCTTGGCCAGTAATTGCCAGTCCTACAGCAAATGCAATGAGGGTCAATACGATCGAAAACACGAATGGGGATGGTAGATAGCGGTTGACTAACTGTACGCTCGCATTAGTGATGGCACTAAACATATTCACATTCCTTGTAAATTTGATGTTTGGTTTTAAGAGTTATTATTAGAGCTTTATCAGACTTGAGAGCGACGACTGCATACTCTACCTGATAAATGGCACGCATTATATTTTACATTATTATCCATAACAATACATTTTATCTCGCTATATCATGCGTGAAACAGTTGTGATAACTTAACATATTATTTTCGTAGTGATTAGAAAATAACCCAAGAGCACGCGAGTCAACAAAGTATTCCTTATCCTTCAATAATATCGCAATTGGATTTATGTTTAATAAAATATAAAAAATAAGGTTTTTTGATTAATTTTATTGACCTATATCGATAAGCGCGACATACTCGCTGTCTTAATTTTGCCAAGGAGGGCTATCATGTTTAGTACATTTGCGATTGTCATCACCCTATTATTACTCATGTTTTTTGCTTATCGCGGTTATTCTGTGCTGATCCTAGCACCGATTATGGCGACGCTGGCAGTCTTACTATCAGGTGACTTCTTAAACACCATCCCCGCTTATACCGATGTTTTTATGGGCGCGTTAAGTGGATTCTTGCTTAAGTTTTTTCCTATATTCTTGCTAGGGGCACTATTTGGCCGTCTAATGGCAGACTCTGGCGCAGCAACCGCCATTGCCAATACGGTCGTCGAAAAGCTCGGTGCTAGCAAGGCCATCCTTGCGGTGATTTTGGTCTGTGCTATTTTGACCTATGGCGGCGTATCGTTGTTCGTTGTGGCTTTTGCTATTTATCCAATCGCCAAAGACTTGTTTAGAGCAGCCGATATCCCAAAACGTTTGATTCCAGCAGCGATTGCTCTAGGATCATTTACGTTTACGATGACTGCACTGCCAGGCACGCCAGCCATTCAAAACGCTATTCCCATTCCTTACTACAATACCAACGTATTTGCCGCCCCTATCTTGGGTATCATCGGCGGTACGATCATGTTTATTTGTGGTTGGATGTGGCTGCAATCACGTGCCAGAAAAGCCAATGCAGCGGGCGAAGGCTATGGTCAGCATGATGAAGAGGATACAGGTAGCATTGGTGCGGCGGCAAAAGAAGCTGAGGTATTAAACACTCATCACACTTCTTTTACCATTGCGATGATTCCGCTGGTATTGGTCATTGGTTTGAACGCTATATTGACCTATGTGGTATTCCCGTCGATAGATTTCAGTAGTCTACAAACTCAGTTCCCAGACTTGAATATCGCAGGCTCACTTGGGTTATGGTCAATTATTATCTCGTTGGTCGTGGCTTGTGTGGTGTTAATTCTGCTACGTATTGGACACTGGAATAATCTACAAAAAACCATCAACCGTGGTACTTATGATTCGATGTTGCCTATTTTTAACACGGCATCAGAAGTGGGTTACGGTGCAGTTATCGCGTCGCTCGCAGGCTTCCTTATCATTCGTGATAGCATTTTAAACCTTACCCCTGACAACCCTCTGATCTCAGAAGCCGTCGCGATGACCACGCTTGCTGGTATCACAGGCTCATCGTCTGGCGGTTTGAGTATTGCGCTGTCGACATTAGGTGAAGACTATCTAAGAATGGCCGTCAATGCGGGTATCGACCCTGAGCTGATGCACCGCGTAGCCGTTATGGCGGCAGGTGGTCTTGATACGCTTCCGCACAGTGGCGCGGTCATCACCTTGCTAGCGATTTGTGGTCTGACCCATAAGCAATCTTATTTAAATTTGGCGATGGTTACGATGGTTATTCCATTGGTCGCTGTGGTTGCTGTTATTATCTTAGGGACGATGTTTGGTTCATTCTAAGGTAGATTATCGCTTAGCCATTTATTGTGACTAACCACTGGTATCTAAACGAATAATAGATAAATAAAAAACCCACTCGGCATACTGCTTGGTGGGTTTTTTCATGGCTGATTGATAACTAATCTATAATGACCAGATTCAATGCAAGGCTATTGTTTGTGGTTAATTAGTGCTTGCCAAATGAGAAGTAATTACCAAGGAATATCACAAAATTATCTGAATTACGGTATCATAGGCACACTTTTTGAATTTTTATTATTTTTAGAAGTTTTTAGCATTAACGATGTCGCATCGATGAGCGATGAGCCGCTTAAGATGTTCGATAACTAACCCGTTTATATAAAAATATAGGTGATTTTGTGCGTGAGATTCTAGTAACCAGTGCGCTGCCCTACGCCAATGGCTATATCCATTTGGGGCATCTTGTAGAATACATTCAGACAGACATTTGGGTACGTGCGATGAAAGCGCAAGGCCATCAGGTCACCTATGTCTGCGCGGATGACGCACACGGTACGGCAATCATGCTAAAAGCAGAAGCCAATGGCGTCACGCCAGAGGAGCAAATTGCCTCAGTCAAAGCCTCACACGAAGCAGATTTTTCAAAGTTCCTGATCAACTTTGATAACTATCACAGCACTCATTCAGAAGAAAACAAACACTTCTCTGAGCTGATTTATCGTCGCCTAAATGATGCTGGTCATATCAGCACAAAAGATGTCGAGCAGCTATTTGATCCTGAAAAGCAACTATTCTTAGCCGATCGCTTTGTCAAAGGTACTTGTCCAGAATGTGATTCACCAGACCAGTACGGCGATAACTGTGAAGTATGTGGCACCACTTACGATGCAACGGATCTAAAAGACCCGCATTCGACACTGTCTAATGCAACGCCTGTGCTCAAAACCTCTAAGCATTATTTCTTTGATTTGCCAGAGTTTGAGCAGTTCTTACAGGACTGGACGCGCAGTGACAATCGCTTGCAAACCTCAGTCGCCAACAAGCTACAAGAATGGTTTGATGCAGGACTTACCAGCTGGGACATCTCGCGCGATGCGCCCTACTTCGGCTTCCAAATTCCAGATACCCCAAGTGATGAGCCAGATAAATACTTTTACGTATGGCTAGATGCGCCAGTGGGCTACATGGCAAGCTTTAAGAACCTATGTGATAAGCGTGCAGGGACAGAGCAAGCACTTGATTTTGACCGCTACTGGGCACAAGAAAACGAGCACAAAACCGAAGTTTATCACTTCATCGGCAAAGACATTGTTTATTTCCACGCCCTATTCTGGCCTGCCATGCTAGCAGGTAGTGAGCTGCGCACGCCAACAGGTGTTTTTGCCCATGGCTTCTTGATGGTCAATGGCGAAAAAATGAGTAAGTCACGTGGTACTTTTATCAAGGCCGAGACTTATGCTGAGCACTTACATCCTGAATATCTGCGTTATTACTTTGCCAGCAAACTGTCTGATAAAGTTGAAGACATCAACTTAGACTTAGAAGACTTTATGCAAAAGGTCAACTCTGACTTGGTTGGTAAAGTCGTCAATATCGCCAGTCGTAGTGCAGGGTTCTTGGTTAAGAAGTACGACGGCATGCTGTCAGAAATTTGCGTCGAGTCAGAGCTATTAGAAGACATTACCAAAACGGGCGATGAGATTGCTGCTGCCTATGAGAATCGTGAATTCTCGCGTGCTATGCGTTTAATCATGCAATGTGCGGACAAAGCCAACGAATATATCGATGCCAAAAAACCATGGTCACTAGCGAAGTTGGAGGGTACTGAGCAAGAGGTTCAAGACGTCTGCTCGGTCGCTATCAATATCTTCCGTCAATTGATGGTTTATCTTGCGCCAGTATTGCCTGAGCTAACTAATAATGCTAAAGCGTTCTTAAATCTTGATGATTTAAGCTTTGCCAGTCGTAATGAGTGGTTACTAGGTCATAAAATCAACAAATTCAAACCACTGATGCAGCGTATCGAAGAAAAAGATATCGAAGCCATGGTAGAAGACTCCAAAGCGTCATTGGCTCAAGCCGATGCACCTGCCGCGACTACAGACAGTAAATCTGCTGCTAAAAATGAAGCGTCAGCAGAGATGAATACAGATGATGAGCAAACGGACTACATTGGTATTGAAGACTTTGCTAAAGTTGAGATGAAAGTCGCACACGTTTTAGAGTGTAACCATGTAGAAGGCGCAGACAAATTACTACAGTTCACGTTAGATGTCGGCGAAGACAAGCCACGTAACGTGTTTAGCGGTATTCGTAAGTTCTATGAGCCTGAGCAACTGACGGGTAAGAAAGTCATTTGCGTGACCAACCTTGCCCCGCGTAAAATGAAATTTGGCGTATCAGAAGGCATGGTATTGTCAACTGGCGAGCCAAAGACAGGCTTAACCGTCGTTACCTTGCCAGATGCTTGTGTTGTTGGTGATGTGTTGGCTTAACGGTTATTTTTAGGATTAAGAAATAAAAAAAGATGCTCTAAGTGGCATCTTTTTTTATGGCTGATTTAGCAAATTACTAAAAACCAAACCTGATACTTATCTGCTCAAAATATCGATGATCTGCAACGTATCATTAATCACCGTCACAATGTTATTTTCTGGCGTACGAATACGAACGTAACGGTCATCATAACGGTCTAAAACGACAGAGCGGTCATAATCCCTTCTATCAATCTTTCCGACTACTCTATAACCATATCTATCAAGATCACGCTTAAATGAAGCATTTGGGCTAGCATTGCGATAAGCGTTAATACTTGGGTGGGCGTTGCCACTATGCTTATAGTTTTTACTAACATGGGCAGAGTTACCTTTGCTATTACCGTGCCCGTTTCCATGACCATCTTTTGCCATAGCAGGCAATCCAATCAAAGAAGTAGCAGTGATACCGGCGATGGTTAATAATTTAAGATTAGCAGTGTTCATAATATTATCCTTAAAATGGTCATTCGAAAAAGTTAGATAAGTTATAAGGACTATTTCATATCCACTATTCAGCACAATGTCATCCAAATGACTGGATTATCTCTAGAATTATCATGTTTCTCGTATGAAAATTAGCTTACGTTAATTATGAAGTGAGTACGTAATAGATGCGTTGCTAGGATGTAAGCGTTTTGCATATGGTTTGAGCAAACAAAAGTACCCTAGCGGCATCCGTTATATTCAAATCTACATAAGAGCTTCAATGCACCACGCGTCTTGATAAGATAAAAAGAAGTGATGATTTTTTTATTATCCATCACCATGACCGCTACAGATTAATTTCTTATTGCGATAACTTACATTACTGTCATAATATGAACATAATAATCGATGGAACGATTACTTTATTTAATTGTTAGCCTGCTATCTCAGCATCAACATAGCATTGACTTGGCTAATCTGCATTCTTCAATATCATGGTAAAAAACCAAAGCACACCAAACAGATGAGTAAAATGACTGCTATATAAGTTAGTAGGCTCAATCAGTCTGGCGGTATCTATTTGGTTTTCGCGATTGATATAACCTATGAGTTAACCTAATAATGACTATCGCTTCTACTCTACGCTTAAGCCTATATGGCGTTGCTCTTAGTGCCATTAGCACACTTGGACTAATCGGCTGCTCAAACTCCTCTACCGAGACCGCAGCGACTGCTGAAAATAGCACGGCTACAGACAAACCTGCCAAATCAATTGCCATTACTCAAATCGTTGAGCATCCATCATTAGATGATATGCGCCGCGGTATTATTGATGAATTGGCAGATAATGGTTATGTCGAAGGTCAAAACCTAACTGTTAACTTTCAAAGTGCGCAAGGTAATACAGCGACTGCAGGACAGATTGCCAAGCAATTTGCAGGAGATAATCCTGATGCGATCGTAGCAATCTCAACGCCTTCTGCTCAGTCAGTAGTAGCCGCGACCACCACTATCCCTATTATCTACACCGCTGTATCAGATCCGCTAGGTGCCAAACTCATCACAGCAGATGGCAAGCCTTTTCAAAGCAATTTGACTGGACTATCAAGCCAACTACCGCTAGAACCGCAGTTGGATTTGTTACAGCAGATAAAGCCTGACTTAAAGACCATCGGTTATGTCTATAGCCCAGGTGAGGCAAACTCAGTATCATTGCGTGAGAACCTAAAACAAGCTCTGCCAGCACGAGGTCTGTCACTATTAGACATTCCTGCCAATCGTCCAACGGACATCGGTATGGCGACGCGCAGCTTGCAAGGACGAGCAGATATCATCTATACCTCATTTGACAACAATGTTGCTTCTGCCTTTGAGGCCATGACTCAAGCAGCAAATGAGCTAAAGTTACCGATTATCGCGTCTGATGAATTCAGTGTAAAACGCGGCGCGACTGCTGCGCTTGGTGTTAATGACTATGACTTTGGTCGTACCACTGGCAAGATGGTATATCGCGTGTTAAATGGCGAAGCGGTCAACACCATCAAACCTGAAGTCATGAATGATCTGACCCTATATGTCAGTCCTAAGCACGCCAAAACACAAGGTGTCAGCTTGCCAGCAGAGTTACTAAAAAACGCCATCAATGTTGATATTGATGCCGAAACCAAATAAAAAGTAGTAAGCTATCTATTAGCTCGTCAATTATTTATATAGTGTACGGACACACTATTATTTTAGGAGTAAAACCCATGTTGTCTCAAAATCGTTTTGGTCGTTTTAATTTCGGTAAGGCTTTATTATTAGGCAGTGTATGTACGGCTATCTTGACTGGTTGTAACCAATCAGCGCAAGATGATGGTTCCACTGATGCTGCCGCTAGTGGTGATGCAGCGACAGCTATGAAAACCGTTGCTATTACCGCTATCGTCGAACATCCAGCGCTTGATGATGTACGTAAAGGTGTCATCGATGAGCTAAACGAAGCAGGCTTCAAGGACGGTGAAAACTTAACCGTTAACTTCCAAAGCGCACAGGGAAACACTGCTACTGCTGGTCAGATTGCTAAGCAATTTGTCGCTGATGCGCCAGATGTTATCGTCGCTATCGCAACGCCATCTGCTCAATCTGTTGCCGCTTCTACTAGCAGCATTCCATTGGTATTCTCAGCAGTTACTGACCCAGTAGCAGCCAAACTGGTACCTAAGCTAGATGGTTCTGGCACCAACGTTACAGGCGCATCAGATGCCCTACCGTACGAGCCACAGATTGATTTGATGCGTCAAATCATTCCATCATTAAAGAACGTCGGTTATGTCTATAGCCCAGGTGAAGTCAACTCAACGATTATCTTAAAAAATCTTAAAGAGAAGCTAACACCACTCGGTATCAATGTACTTGAAGCACCTGCACAGCGTAGTAATGACATTGCGATGGCAGCACGTAGTCTCGAAGGTAAGGTCGATATGATCTATACTTCAACTGACAACAACGTGGTATCAGCGTACGGGTCACTTTATCAAATCGCCAAACAAAGTAAGATTCCTCTCATTGCTTCGGACACTAGCTCAGTTGAGCGCGGTGCTGTTGCTGCCTTAGGCGTGAACTACTATGAGCTTGGCCGTGAAACTGGTAAAATTGTCGTACGTATCTTAAACGGTGAAAAAGCAGGTGCTATCCCAGTTTACACTCCACAAGCGCTTGATCTATACGTCAGTCCAAAACATGCTAAAGAAGAAGGCATCACATTGCCACAAGCGATTATCGATAAAGCTAAAGAAGTGGTAGAATAACGCACCTTTGTATTTGGCTCACAATAGCAGGTATAAATAAGATAGCGACACGAATTAATACTGTGTTGTATACCTTAGATATACGGCTAATAATTAAACAAGAAACCCAGCTATGAGTCATTAGGCTGGGCTTCTTGTCTAAACAGAGTCTTTTTTGGAAGCGTGCTTAATAGTGCTGTATTTGTCTGACAATTTATCTGATACTTGTTAAGTAGAGGATAGGTCTATTGATTGCATTGCAGTGCCTTAAACCATCGCTTCAAACCAAGGTAGCTTATGATCGCTGTTAATCGTGATATGTTTTGGTTTACCCTAACCGCAGATTGCTTAATCTGTTAAATTCACCGCTTAGCTGTTTAGCAGGTAGATGATTTTGGCAATTGCCATTTACTTATCTTGGTACCATACGCTAGACACTTGGTTATGACTTACTGATCTCTTATGTCTTTAATTGCTTTTTTTGGTGCGCTTGAAAGTGGTCTGATTTATGGCCTAGTAGCACTCGGTGTGCTTATCTCATTTCGTACGCTCGACTTCCCTGATTTGACCGCTGACGGTAGTTTTCCGTTAGGTGGTGCAGTCGCTGGTATTTCTATCATCGCTGGTATCAACCCATGGTTGGCCTGTGCTTTTGGGATGTTAGCAGGTTCAGTCGCTGGTATCGTCACGGCATGGCTACATGTCAAACTTGGCATCTTGCAACTGCTTGCCAGTATCTTGGTCATGGTTGCCTTATATTCTGTCAACCTACGTATCATGGGCGCGCCAAACCTACCCTTGCTTGGTGAAACCACAGTGTTTAGCACATTGGTGACCGATGGTAATGGTTATTGGATGCGCTGCCTGATTATTGGTGTCGTTGTCGCAGCTGCCATGTTATTTTTGAACTGGTTCTATAGCACTGAGACAGGTCTGTCGATGCGCGCTACTGGCTCAAACCTAAGAATGGCACAGGCGCAAGGTATCAATACCTCGTGGATGACTATCATCGGTATGGCGATTTCTAACGGTTTGATTGCCTTAGCGGGAGCACTGTTTGTCCAGACTCAGGGCGGCGCAGATATCTCAATTGGTATCGGTACGATTGTTATCGGTCTAGCAGCAGTCATCATCGGTGAGACGATCATTCCTGCCAAGCGTATTTGGCTGATCACCTTTTCCGTTGTTGTCGGCGCGGTATTGTACAAACTGTTTATTCAGGTCGCACTATCAAGCGATACGCTACGTAGTATCGGCTTTGGTCCACAGGATTTGAACTTGATTACTGCACTGCTCGTGGTACTAGCCTTGGTATTGCCAAAAGCGAAAACCAAGTTTTTATCACGCAAAGTTCGCGCCTAATGACAGTCAAAGCAGGTGTTTATAACACTTGCTTCGCTTGAAGAGATAATAAGGAATAACGATTATGATGCAAGCCACCGATTTACGGTTGACCTTTAACCCAGGCACGCCAATCGAAAACCCTGCCCTACGTGGTATCAGCTTAAATATTGCTGATGGTGAATTTGTCACTGTCATCGGTACCAATGGCGCAGGTAAATCTACTTTTTTGAACGCCGTAAGCGGTACGACACGCGTCGATAGTGGCTCAATCTTACTAAATGGCATTGATGTGACCAAAAAGTCTGCCCATCAACGTGCGCATTGGGTTGCTCGCGTCTTTCAGGATCCGATGGCGGGCACTTGTGAAGCGCTAACGATTGAAGAAAATATGGCTTTGGCCTACAAACGCGGCGGTAATCGCGGTCTAAAATTTGCATTGAACCAAAACAACCGCGATTTGTTCCGAGAAAAACTATCCGTTTTAAAGTTAGGTTTAGAAAATCGTCTAACCGATCGTATGGGTCTGCTCTCTGGTGGTCAACGTCAAGCGGTAAGTCTGCTAATGGCATCATTGCAGCCTTCTAAGATTTTGCTACTTGATGAGCATACTGCAGCTCTCGATCCAAAGACTGCGGCGTTTGTCTTAGAATTGACTGATAAGATTGTTACGGATAATAAACTGACCACGATGATGGTCACCCACTCAATGCAACAAGCATTGGCACATGGTACACGCACCGTTATGCTGCATCAGGGTCAAGTCGTGTTAGATGTGGCTGGTGACATTCGCAAAGGCATGACCGTACATGACCTACTTGATATGTTCGAGCAAACACGTGGCGAAAAAGTTGAGGATGACAGTTTGATTTTAAGCTAAGTTTTGAGCTAATACTGCTAATGACTTACGACTTATAAATTTGTACCTGTCGAATATAACCATTTCCGACAACCTCAAAAACCTTCAAGAAAATTGATTTTTCTTGAAGGTTTTTTGTTATCTATAGTTAATGATCATATGAACTTCTCACTGGCCATTATATAGTTGTCGTCTATCAAAGCTTCGCCGTTGTCACTTACTATATGAGGTCTGTCATGCGCAAAATTCCTATTTATTCCCACCCTGCTGCTGGTTGGCCTGCGCTGATCTCATCTACCCAAAAGCTAATGGACTATAAGACATTTTTGCGCGGCGGTATAAGTGTATTCAAAAGCAATCAGCCCCAAGGCGGATTTGACTGCCCAGGCTGTGCTTGGCCTGACCATAAGTCACACAAAGCCATCGATGTCTGTGAAAATGGCATTAAAGTCATTGCCAGTGAGACCATGACCCACAAAGCAGATGCCGAGTTTTTTGCAAGGCATACCGTTACTGAGCTACAGGGATGGACTGGTTACGAGCTTGAACATAGTGGTCGTTTATCAGAGCCGATGTATTACGATGCAGCGCAAGATCGCTATGTCCCTATCCCTTGGGAAGCCGCTTATAGCTTAATCTCTGAGCAGTTAGGACAGTTAGATTCACCTGATGAGGTGCTATTTTATACATCAGGCCGTGTAACTAATGAGCCCGCCTTCTTATTTCAGTTATTCGTACGCTGCTTTGGTACCAATAATTTGCCTGATTGCTCAAATATGTGTCACGAGCCAACCTCAGTAATGCTAAGCAGACAGCTAGGTATTGGTAAAGCGACCGTGATGTTAAAAGACTTTGAGCAGGCCAAGCTGATATTGATGTTTGGGCAAAACCCAGCGACCAACCATCCACGTATGCTAGAGATGCTCGCCCATGCTCATGAGCAAGGCTGTCGAATCATTTCAATCAACCCGATGCGTGAGCAAGGTTTAAGCAAGTTCAGAAATCCGCAAAAACCAACACACATGGCAGCTGGTCAAAGCGCTGACATGGTCGATGACGTTATTCAAATTCAAATCGGTGGTGATGCAGCGCTATTGACGGGCATTGCCAAGTGGTTAGTTGAAAACGATAAAATCAATCATGATTTTATTACCACTCATACTTCAGGCTTTGAACCTCTAAAACAGTGGCTAACAAAGCAGTCTTGGGAAGATATCACACTTGGATGCGGTATCACCCAAACAGATATTGTCAATCTCGCTAAACTAGTAGCTGATAGCCCAGCGACGATTTGCACTTGGGGCATGGGCATTACTCAGCACGTGCAGGGTGATGACAATGTCGCGATGATTACCAACTTGCTCCTGTTGATGGGTATGATTGGTATCGATGGCGCCGGTGCCTCTCCAGTGCGTGGGCACTCCAACGTACAGGGCGATCGCACCATGGGTATCCATGAGCGCCCTAGCAAAAGCTTACTAGACAGTTTAGAGCGTGTGTTTGAGCACCCTATGCCGCAAGAACATGGCTACGATGTCGTTACAGGTGCCAAGGCTCTTATCGCAGGTAAATTGAAAGTCTTTATGGGCATGGGTGGTAACTACGCCGTAGCTGCCCCTGATACCAGCGCTATTGAGCAAGCCTTAACCACTACTCAGCTTAACATATTTGTCGGTACTAAGCTCAATGAGACCATGCTATACCCAGGTGCAAATAATTTAATCCTACCTTGCTTAGGCCGTACCGAACGTATTGTCACAACAAAGGGTGAGCAGTTTGCCACTATTGAAGATTCAATGTGTCAGATCGTACCAACTCAGGGCAAGCTCAAACCTGTTAGTGATACTTTGAAATCTGAAGCGCAAATCGTAGCGGATATCGCGACTCATGTACTCGGCGCCGACTCGTCTATTCCTTGGCTTGCGATGAGTGAAGATTTCGATATTATTCGAGACTATATCGCTCAAGCTATTAACGGATTTGAAGACTTTAATCAGCGTATTCGCACCTCTGAGCGTGGCTTTCATTTGTATCATGCGGCGCGTCATCGTGTATGGAATACCGAGAGCGGCAAAGCTCAGTTTGAAGTACCGCAATATCCGATTACTTTTGTCGCAGCACAAATGGCAGCCGCAAACGATATCGATGAGCATGCAGATACAGCACAAAAAGTTTGGCAGTTGACCAGTGTCCGTAGCCATGACCAATTCAACACTATGATTTTTGGGTTTAAAGACCGCTATCGTCAGACGGATCGCCGTGATGTGCTATTCATGCACCCTGATGAAATAAGTCGTTTAGGTTGGCAAAAAGGTGACCGTGTTATGGTCACTCGCCAGCGTGCCAAAGACAGCCTAGAGCAACCACGCGTCTTAGGCCCATTGGTATTAAGTGAGATGGATATTGCCTCTAACGCTGTTGCCGCTTACTATCCTGAATGCAATGACCTCTTTGATTTAGAGACACATGCGCCAGACTCTCATATCCCAGCGTACAAATCGACCACTATCATTTTAGAGCGCGTAGAGGCAAATACATCGATCGCTACGCCTGCGTAAATCATATTGCGGAGGGCCAATGAGAATGAAAATCTCATTGGCTCTATCTCTATATGACCATAAGCACGCCCCTACTTTTAGGCCATGATAAACCGTGATAACCATTGAAGATAACACTGAGCAAAGTGAGGCTCTTATCGACCCCGCTATGATAGATAACTCAACTAGCACTAAGAGTGTTGCTCCTGAATTGCCTAGCGATGATAGGTTGTCAGAGACACCACTTGCTCGTAGTCATTTGGCACACAAACATCATTACCCGTCAATTAGTAGTGGCCCTAATAATGACTCTCATCTTCAAATCGAATCTCAGACCACCAGCTTAGCAGTCGAAGCTGCGGTCTCTATCATCATTAATGGGATTCATTATGCTGTGCTGATGGCTAGTCCTCATCAGTTAGAGTATTTGGCTGTTGGGTTCTTATTTAGCGAAGGATTAATTCAATACAGTCACGAGTTACTCGACTGGGAAGTGACTCACCTTGCAGATATCGCTAGCTACCAGAAGTTCGTTCAAGATTCGAGTGACGAAGATCTTGACTCAGTATCAATTGAGCAAAGCTTAGAACGATTTCAAGATTACGATATCTATGTCGTGGAGTTGGTATTGAGCCAACGCTGCCATCAACGTATACAGGCACAAAAGCGGCAGCTCGCAGGGCGTACAGGCTGCGGTATGTGCGGTATTACTGGACTAACGCAAGCTTTGCCTGATTTAAGTACTTACTCACAAGACCATTTACACCATGAACATAACCGACAGACAGGTATAAATGGCATTCAAACGAGCGCACCAAGTCTTGACTCCCTATTGGCACTGCGTCAACAAGTGGATGCCGCGCAACATACGCATCAACTGACAGGTGCGGTACATGCCGCAGCGACGATACATAATCAGCAGCTACATTTATTCGAGGATGTAGGCCGCCATAATGCACTTGATAAACTCATCGGTTGGCAATTACGCCAAAAAGCAGACGTTAGCTGTGTGCTTATGACTTCGCGTCTCTCTATTGAACTGGTTCAAAAGTCTATTCGAAGTCAAATCCCGTGGCTAGTTGGCATGTCAGCGCCTACCAGTACAGCAGTGCGCGTGGCTGAGCGTTATGGCCTTGGATTGGCTGGATTTTTACGTGATAACCGAGTCACTTACTATACCAAACAAGATAATATATAAAAATTCACTTCTACTTGTTCATTGAGAGCAACCATCATCTATCGCTCATTATCTATTTTTCTAATGAAAGCTTCAGCTAACCATTCATGGTTATAACTTAGCTCATAGCGATATATCACTCGATGCTACTAATAATAAAACCTTATCTTTCAATACTTTATTAAAAATCTTATTAAATCTCTTTAAATAAATACTTATATATCATCTTCGGTCATTGTTTGGTAAATATCGGATAATGTTTGAGGTTAATGACATAATAGGTTACTCTTATCCCGCAAATATGTTACAGGCACTTAACAAATATGTAGTTTTATTTATTAATGCCGCTTAGTAACACATCAATCGCAATAGATGAGTAGAGATTTCTCAGCTATTGTTTATTACAGCTGATAAGGCTGTCTAAATCGAGTTCGGGTCATTTTATCATGGCTTAGTGCTTATTCGTAATTCCGCTATAGACACTCATCACATGAGTTTTCTTTAGCATGTAGCTACCTTTGTGTATGCCTATTAATAGCGTGATGGTTTACCCATTAACTGACGCCTATTGAAAGTAGTCCCTGTCTTTTTGATTTGACAGTATCTGTCTCATTAAGATTTGGGCGTAACACTTAGCATTTGCTTACCACTGCAGTTGGTATTTTCGCTATTTATATTAGCCACATACGTTCGGTATGAGGACTGTGTAGGCTATACTGTATTCCTTATGGTTTGGTATCTTTCATTTTTGCTGAACTTTATTCATCAACTAACAATTGCGAGGTCTGAGTTTGAAAACTGAGTCATTGTTCCAATTTTCATCATTAACGATTATTTTATTATTATTAGCATTTTATGGCGGCACCTATTTACTGTCCTTATTAATCAAAAAAGATAAAGAGACCACTTCTGGATTTATGGTCGCAGGTCACGGTGTTGGCTTTGGTATGGGTGCAGCCAGCATGACCGCCACTTGGATTTGGGCAGCCTCATTTTACGCTGCGGCCACCTCTGGCTATAAGTACGGCGTATCAGGGCCGATACATTATGGCTTTTGGGGTGCATTGATGATTTTATTCATCTACCCTTTTGGTATGCGCTTTCGTGAATTGGCACCAGATGGCCATACACTAGGTGAACTGATTCATGCCCGCCACGGTTCATCAAGCCAATTAATCTTAGCCATATCCAATATTATGGGCAGTTTAATTAGCTTGATGGTCAACTTTACCGCTGCTGGGGCATTGGTGTCAGTCCTGTCGCCATTATCGTTCCAAACAGGGGTAATGATCGCAGGTATCGGTGTCCTGAGTTATACATTGACATCAGGGTTTCGAGCATCTGTCTTTACGGATTTCGCCCAGTTGGTCGCTCTAATGGCCATTGGCATTGTCATTATTCCCGCCGTGTTATTTGGCATGGGTGGCCCTGAGGTTATGGTCAGCGGGCTGTCGAACCTGACGTTAGAGCAGCAGAACTTTTTCTCCTCTGAGGCATTCTTTCAACAAGGTGCGCCTTACTTCGTCGCTGTATTAGCATATGCTATCGGTAATCAAACCATCACTCAGCGCCTATTTGCGATTGATAAAACTAAGATTAAAGCGACGTTTATCACTGCTACAGTCGGCTATGCTGGTATCGTTATTGGTCTTGGGATGATTGGACTAATGGCGGTAACGATTGGCGTGGAGCCACTCGATGGCAATATGAATAACCTCATTCCTCAAATGGTCAGTACTTATTTGCATCCTGTCTTTATCGCCTTATTCTTTATCTTAGTGATTGGGTCGTTGTCCTCGACCGCTGACTCAGATTTATCAGCGCTATCAACCATTATGATGGCGGATGTCTACGGTAAAAATATCGCCAAAAAAGGCCATGTTAAACCTAAAACAATGATGCTAATTGGTCGCGGCACGATGATTGTTGCGACAGCAGCTGGACTAATTTTTGCGAGCTTTAAGCTTGATATTCTCGTCATGCTAGTGTTCGTTGGGGCACTATGGGGCGCTATCGTCTTCCCTGTTATCGCCAGTGTATTTTGGAATCGCGTCACCAATACTGCCTTTACCTCAGCAGTTATCGTCGGACTACTCTTATTTTGCGTTGCCCGTTTCGAATTACTTCCAATCACTGGTGTCACCGCCCTATTCTTTGAAATACTGGCCAGTGTCGGTGCAGCAGTTGTTATTGGGCTAATGGTCTTTGGGTTCTTAGGTCGTAAGATTGGCATGGTAGCCGCAGCCATTACGCTAGTGCTGATGCTTATTTTCGCTACTGGCTTCTTACGTCAATATATGGTCCTGCTAGCCTCTCTAACAGCTTACGGCGCTAGTACCGTCGTCTGTGTGATTATCAGCTTGATGGGAGATGAACACTTCGACTTCGACTTAATTAAGCAGCGCGTGGGCAATTACGATAAAAAGTCGGAAATCCCATCGTCACTTAAATCTTAAACTAAAGTCGCTTTATCCGAGTAATGATTAGTCAGGAGTATCTGGCTAATCGCTACTTACTTAGCAATATTATAAGGAGATATCATGGACAACGTTTTTATCTACGGCTTATATATCTTAATTTGGCCTGCCATTACTCTTGGCGTACTCGTATTAATTTGCACGGCCACTTATCGTGATGTGAAAAGTGCTAAACGTGACAATAGAGATATAGTTTAGCGCACTATATTTTAAACAATCATCATTACACGCTGGTTTACTGACGGCTTGAAAAAGCCTATTAATAGCATAAATGTCCTGAAATTGGTGCTAAATATAGATAAGATAATAAATAAGCTGTTTTTAATTAAAAAAGGACTTGTAATTTACTATATTTTTGCTAATATAGGCGACCTTGATTGGCTGGATGGCAGAGTGGTCATGCAGCGGACTGCAACTCCGTTAACGCCGGTTCGATTCCGACTCCAGCCTCCAATTATTTATTAACTTTACGTTAATTTTGGCTTGCATTATTATCACAACCGATTATAATAGCGACCACTTATCTAGTAACTAGATGGTCTATCAGCTAGTTTACATCTTAGATAAAACAAGTTTTGCCCGGGTGGTGAAATTGGTAGACACAAGGGATTTAAAATCCCTCGCTAGCAATAGCGTGCCGGTTCAAGTCCGGCTCCGGGTACCATTACATAGTCCTATACTATCTTATAGAACAGCTAAAGCCCCTGATATCAGGGGCTTTGTTGTATCTGGCGTTCTATACTGTCCTATGAATCTATCCTAATCCATGCACTTTGAGTATACTGTCAAGTATACCGAGTTTTGAGTCTACTCATAGAGATCTAGGATATGGAAAGAAAAGCGATCAGTTCAGACAGAAGCATCAGCAGCCATAAGCCTGAAGATAAGAAGTACTTCGTTGCTGTCAAAAATCATCCCAAACTATTCTTAATGGTACGTCCTACTGAGACTAAGTCATGGATGTACCGCTACTACCCTCCTTCAAATTCTAAGCAAAGTATTATATCCATTGGTATATATCCAAGTATCTCGTATGCACGTGCGTGTGAGGTTTGGCGTGAATATGAAGACCTGTTAAGCAAAGGTATTGACCCAAAATTTCATCGTGAAGAAATAAAGAAAATTATTATTAGTAAAACTAAAAACTCTTTTAATCATTTTGCTTGGGAGTATTTTGATAGCTTAGATCAGACTCAGAAAAGTAACACCCTCATTCGTAAGAAAGGTCGTCTTGATCTTATATGCAAATATATTGGTGACGAGCCAATCAGCGATATCACCTCACCTAAAATGCTTGAAGTGCTATTAGACATCCAAGCTAAGTCATTAAACAAGGATGGTAAGCCCACAGACAAGGCTGAACGCTGTGCTGGCATTGCCAGTGATGTGTTTGTCTATGCTGGGGCACGAGGTTTCTGTACGAGTGATCCTGCGGCGCTCATTAAGAGCCAATTAGCTAAGTCAAGTTATGGTCATCGTCCTGCGGTTACTAAACCAAAGGACTTGGCTAAATTACTTAACGCTATCGAAACAATAGAAGGTGACCCAAACACCATAAATTCCCTTAGGCTATTAGCGCTTCTGTTTGTTCGCAATGGTGATTTAAGACGTATGAGCTGGGCTGATCTAGACCTAGAAACTGGCAGATGGCGATTAAAGCCATTGAAGGGGCAAGGCAAGGTAAACATGGTCAAAGACATGGTCGTTCCCCTACCTCGTCAAGCCGTAGCTATATTGAGTGAACAACAAAAAATTAATGGTCATACTGAATACGTATTTTTTAGCCAGACGGCAAAAAAGCATCAGATCATCTCTGATGCGACAGCGAATAAGCGGTTAAAGGATTTAGGCTATAAAGATATACATTGTGCTCATGGCTTTAGAGCGACAGCGAAGACCATCCTACAAGAGCAGTTAAAGTATCCACTTGTGCTTGTAGAGATGGCATTGGGTCATACGACGAAAGATCCTAATGGAACCGCCTATGGTCGATTTGAATACATTGATGATCGTAGTAATATGATGCAGAAGTGGGCGGACTATTTAGATGCTTTGCGTGAAGGTAGAGATACGGCAGAATTTAGAGCAGATGCCCAAAACAAGTCTGATTCTACTACCCATCTGCAAGCGTTGATTGACCAGCTGGGAGAGGATAAGGTTTTAAGGATACTTCAAGCTGATGTAATGTGAATATAGGTAAAGCCAGCTGTATTATTAACATTAGTCAAATATATATTATTAATAGAAACATTTTTAATTCATGAATTATTTTGTTAGCTATAAAAGCTTTTGTAACACAGCCTTTAGACAGATTTGTATCTCATGATTATTTATGTGTAGTATATAAATATAAGTGTTTATAAATAGCGTGTAAAACTACCACATAACAATAATTTAAGAGAATTTATTATGATAGATAATTTGAACAAAAAGTCTTCAGCTAATAAAACTGGGGCAGGTAAGATTAAATTCGGCGGCATGAATGGTGGCGATTCTGTAATATCATCTTTAGCTAGAATAAGATATAGTCAATCCACAATAAAACTGGAACAGCCCATATCCTGAAACAGTTTAGGCAGATTATTCTCCATCCACCCTTGTCGTAGAAACTTTGCTTGCGCCCATTTCTTTTCAATAGGGTTCAGATCA
>NZ_CAJHAL010000033.1:0-33809 GCF_904846365.1 Psychrobacter nivimaris | reverse complement strand
ATGTCATCGAAGCTGTTCATGCTACCAGCCATTTGCTCGGCCAGTTTTTTAATGTCAGATTGAGTAGTCATTGCTTATTCTCCTGTTAATGGATTATAAGCAGTTACACAGTTTTTAGGAAACTCCCTAAAAAAACCGCATATATTTCTATGCGGTTTTTCAGTTTATTCAGTACAGTAGTTATGCAGCGGATAAGTATGCAACGAATATATTAATACTTGTTTTCTACACGCCAATCGTCTACTTCACGCTCTGCATCTTCTTTGGCATGACCATAACGCTCTTGTACGCGGCCTACTAGCTTGTCACGGCTACCTTCGATATGGGTAAGGTCATCATCTGTTAGCTCGGCCCATTTTTGTTTAACTGAACCTTTCATTTGGTTCCATTCGCCTTTTAGAGTATGTTCGTTCATTGTATTATTCCTTTTATTGAACTTGTTGTGTTTGATTTATTTCTTAACCACTATTTTGATTCTTATTTCATAATATCGATTACTGATAATACTATTTAATTTTTATTCTAATTGTATTGCACAAGGATAAATGAGTGGTTCCAAATATCCTGTGAGATTAAATATAGGACTTTTCAATTCAGCTGTCTGTATATGCTATGTTTATAGTGTTACTTAATTATAGTGGGCGTTTACTAAGTGTTATCTACAGGGCTACTGCAGTAGTGACACGTAAATTGCGTCTACTATGCGTGATAATACTTCCTTCTATAAACTTATTTTTTATATGAATATTAAAAAAATATATTATTTATCCAAAAATACTTATGTAAATAAGAAAGCAGAGACTCAAAAATAGAGTAGCTGCTTTTTTATTATCCTTGAAATTGATTGAAAGTTATTTCGTCGAATATTTATTCAAATACTGATGATAGCGTTTGGTGAGTTTCTTTATTCGTATACGATCAGAAATCAATGAGAAAATTGGCGAGGCATTTGGTTTGGGCGACTTCCCTTGTCCCATGCGTTGTAGTTGTCGTTTGATGACGGCCATAGTAGCAACTGCACTTAAGGTTTTATCTTTCCAGCGTACCACAGGATTGTGAGCACTAAGCGTACTATCATTTTTCCAGTCATTCGGTAGAGCAGGGTTCATGGCTAATGCGGTTCCCATACCAACCACGTCAATCCCTTGCGCCAGTACATCTTCTGCGACAGTCAATCGTCTAACGCCACCTGTCGTCATGATAGGCATGGTAGCGACTTGAGCAATCTCTTTTGCGAAGTCTAAAAAGTACGCTTCTCGCTGCAACGTGCGACCATCTGCTGTGCTGCCTTGCATGGCTGGGCTTTCGTAGCTGCCACCTGATAGCTCAACCAAATCTACGGCCAATTCATTCATCGCTAAAATAACCACTTTGGCATCATCTGCATCGAATCCTCCGCGCTGGAAATCGGCTGAGTTTATCTTCACAGCGACTGCAAAGGTAGGCGCAACTTGAGCACGAACGGCTTTGATTACTTCGATCAATAGTCGCATACGATTCTCAATTGAGCCACCGTATTCATCTTTACGTTTATTGGTAAGCGGTGATAAAAATTGAGAAATTAGATAGCCGTGGGCGGCATGAATCTGTACACCATCGAAGCCAGCCTGTTCTGCTTTTAGTGCACTATCGGCAAACCGCTGGATCAATTGTTCAATATCTTGCTGCGTCATCGCACGAGGTCTGCCAAATAGATGGGAGTGCTTGCCCAAGTCAATTGCCACGTCAGAAGGTGACAGCACATCGCCGCCCATGGCAGCATATACTTGACGGCCAGGATGATTAAGCTGCATCCAAACCTGCGTATTGTTGTGCTTGGCAGCATTTGCCCACGCTCTAAAAGGCGCTATCTCACTGTGTTTGTCTAATACGACCCCACCAGGCCCTGTCATAGCGCGGCCATCCACCATCACGTTTCCCGTGATTAACAGACCTGTCCCGCCTTCTGCCCAATTCTTATATAGACGGAGCAGTGTAGGGCCAGGGACTTGACCGACATCAGCCATGTTTTCTTCCATGGCAGCTTTCGCTAAGCGGTTGGGTAATGTAGCGCCACAAGGCAGAACTAAAGGGGAGAATACAGGTGATGTCATGATAGCGGCCTAAAAATGGTTGTTTTGTGAAGCATGAGTTCTACTATGGGTTTGGCTATAGACATATGGTTTAAATGACTATAACCTTATAGCTAAGATATTCGCTATCGGCAATTGACCATTATCATCACATTTTTTTGGCACAATAGCACCTAAGGTAAATTACTGATGTGTCGATATAATTATCTATTGAATAGGAATACCTCTGCATTGAATGTATTAGCGCAAGATTTGACAGTCCCAGTAGAGTCCAAACGTGAGCTGGCAAAAGCCAAGACTCGGCGTGCGTTATTAAAAAGTGCCTTGCGGTTGTATAGTTTGGAAGGTGCTCAGGGCATGAGCATGAATAAAGTTGCCAAAGGTGCAGGTATTGCCCAGCCCAGTTTTTACAATCATTTTGAGAGTCTAGAGGCGCTACAAAACGAGCTGAGCGCCCAACTAAAAGACAATTATCTATCACCGATGCGACTGGCATGGGTCAATATGCTCAAAGATTATGATGTATTGAGTAAAGATCAGTTTAATCAGCAATGTCGACAATGCTTGATTATGATTTTTGATTCTGCATTTGAGAATATCGCATTGTTTCAGCATTTGTTAGAGGACCGTCCTAGGTTTAGTGACAGTATAGAAAACCAGTCTTCATTAAATAATGGATTGGGCAATCTGATTACCGAAATACAAGAAGAATGGACAGAGATATTTATTCAAGGATTGCAGTTATCCAATCGTTCTTGCGAACGCAGCGCTGTCAATCTATGCGTCGATATGGCGGCGGCACAAGTACATGAGTTGATATTGGGCTGTCATCAGCAGCGATACTCAAGACAACAAGCGATTGCCACCTTGAGTATCAGCTTTGACGCACTGTTTGCCAATTTTTTGCACGGAAGCAATACTAGTCAGTAGTGATAATAAGCAAAAATTATTGTCATGAAATCTAGAACAAAAAACACAACAGGGAGAGTGACTATGGCCACAACCACGGCTGCACCAACGTTAGGCGAAGCGCAAACGCATTTTAGAACTTGTACATTGTGCGAGGCGATGTGCGGTGTCGAAATAAAACATGATGGCGAAAAAGTCTTGTCGATTAAAGGGGATAAAAACGATCCCTTTTCGCAAGGCTATATTTGTCCGAAAGCCACTGCTTTGCAAGATTTGCATGAAGATCCTGACCGTTTGCGTCAGCCGGTAGAGAGAACAGTAGACGGTTGGAAATCTGTTAGTTGGCCAGAAGCGTTGGATAAAGTCGCCGCAGGTATTCAATCCATACAGCAAAAGTATGGTCAAAATGCGTTAGGTGTTTATCTAGGCAATCCTAACGTACACAACATGGGTGGTATGTTGACCATCAAACAACTGCTTACCAGTTTAAAGACGCGCAGTCGTTTTTCTGCCACTTCTATCGACCAGCTGCCTCATCATATTATCAGTATGCATCTATTTGGTCACATGCTGCGCATTCCAGTTCCTGATGTCAATAACACACAATATATGCTTATCATCGGTGGTAATCCGCTGGCCTCCAACGGCAGTATCATGACTGCGCCCAATATGCGTCAAAAGCTAAAAGATATCAAAGCGCGCGATGGTAAGGTGGTAGTAGTAGATCCAAGACGTACCGAAACCGCCGACATCGCTAGCGAACACCACTTTATTCGTCCAGCGACGGACGTATTGCTGCTATTAGCTATGTTGAATGAAATCTATACGCAAGGCTATGCCAAGCTCGATACTAGAGTGGCGGCCTTGGCACCTGAGATCGATCGACTTGTTTTGTTTGCTGAACAATATACGCCTGAGTCAGTGGCAGACATCACGGGCATTACCGCAGCTGAAATCAAACGTATCGTTAAAGAGTTTTGTGAAGCGGAAAGCTCAGTTTGTTATGGCCGTATGGGCATCTCGGTGCAAGAGTTTGGTTTGCTCAGCCAATATTTATCTATGGTCATCAATATCGTCACGGGTCGTTTAGATGAAGTGGGTGGACTCATGTTCCCAAATCCTGCCGTAGATGTTGTGAACAGCTCAGGCCCAGGCTATTTAGGTAAACGTCATAGCCGCGTCAGCAACTTGCCAGATTTTAATGGTGAGTATCCAGTGGTTGCGATGGCAGATGAGATGTTAGTCGAAGGGGAAGGCCAGTTAAAGGGATTCGTTACGGTCGCTGGTAATCCGGTTCTGAGTACCCCAAATGGTGAAAAGTTGGATGAAGCACTATCTCAGTTAGAGTTTATGGTCTCGCTTGATTATTTTGTGACTGAGACCAGTCGCCATGCCAATATTATTCTGCCGCCTGTATCGCCATTAGAGCGCGACCATTATGACATCACCTTTAATGGCTTTGCCGTGCACAATGTCGCCAAATACTCGCCTGCTTTGTTTGATAAAACTGACGATACCAAGCATGACTGGGAGATTTATTTAGGATTAGCAGATCGCTTAGACAAAGATGCACCAGAAGCAACGCAAAAGGAACGTGCCGCGACAAAAGCCTTTGGTCCTAAGTTCTTGTTAGAGCAAGGCCTAAAGTATGGACCTCATAAGGAGGTGACATTTGAAGCATTAGTCGAAAATCCGCATGGTATCGATTTGGGTCCGTTGCATCGTATGTTGCCAGAGGCCATCAAACACGCTGATAAACAAATTCATCTTCATGTTGATTTTTATCAGTCAGATTTGGCACGTGTTAAAGAAATGGTGCAACAGTACAACAGTAATGAGATTTTGCTAATCGGTCGTCGTCATGTACGTAGCAACAACTCATGGTTGCACAATAGTCATCGATTGGTAAAAGGTAAATCTCGCTGTACATTGATGTTGCATCCGCAAACGGCAGCGCAACATGGCATTGTAGAGGGTCAAGATGTCAGAGTAACTTCTCGAGTGGGTAGCGTGGTCATTGCAGCAGAAGTGACGGATGAGCTGATGCCCGGAGTGGTCAGCATCCCGCACGGCTTTGGTCACGGACGTAAAGGGGTGAAGCAGGAAATTGCGCAAGCGCATGCAGGGGTTAGCGTTAATGATTTGACTGATGAGACGTTGATTGATCAGTTGAGTGGTAATGCTGCCGTTAACGGTGTGCCTGTGCAATTAGAAGCATTGGATATGGGTGTTGATGGTTTATCGATTGCTACAGAGACTGTAGCAGAAGGCGCACTAGCATAAAATTAATGATAAGTTTGTAGAAATACAAAAAAGGCGTTCACGTAAAGTGAGCGCCTTTTTTTGCAATCTGAATACATCGCTGAGCCGATCAAACGCTCATGCCGATAAAATCAAAATCGACGTTGGGCGTTTCACCTTGGATTAGCAAACTAAGGGCCTTTGCAGAGCCGCAAGAGTGTGTCCATCCCAAGGTACCATGCCCTGTATTGAGCCATAAATTGTCAAAAGTCGCTGAAGCGTTATGACTACCATGTTTGACTTGACCGCAGTGTGCGCGACCAATCAAAGCTACGTTCGATGGGGTCATCGGGCGCAGTCCTGTCCAATATTGCACCGAGTTTGCGATAATGCCTTTCGGAAATAATTGCTGCACACGCCGAGTGATGGCTTCACAGCGGGTAGCATTTAAGTCTAGGTTATAGCCATTAAATTCTGCGGTTCCAGCAACACGTAATTTGTCACCCAGTCGTGAGGTAACCAGTTTAAATTCATCATCAATCAGACTGACAAAAGGCGCTAAGTGCGGCGCGCGTGGATTCACCGTATACGTAGCCGAATATCCCTTTGCTGGAAATATTGGTGCGTGTATCCCCAATGGTTTTAGTAGAGGTACGCTATAGCTGCCAAGCGCGACCACATGGCTATCAGCCATGAAGGTCTGCGCGTTTTCGCCTTTTGGACGGATAGTCATACTGTGTACATGCGGACGGGCAGAGTCAGCATCAGCATTGAGTGCTAAGATCTCGGTATCATATAAAAACTGTACACCAGCATCGATACAGCGCTGCGCTAAACGTTGGGTAAACAGGTGCGCATTGCCAGACTCGTCACGACTGGTATAGGTCGCTCCAGTGAGCTTATGCGCAATTGGGTAAAGCGCTGGTTCTAAGTTGACAGCATTATTGATATCAATCACATGGCGCTCACAGCCGAGCGCTTGCATGCGTTCAGTTGGTTCAATAGCCGCATCAAACTCTGCCTGATTGGTATAAAAGTGCATGATACCGCGTGTTTGCTGCTCGTAGTCGATACCAATACCCGCGCGCAGCTGTTGTAAGGTATCTCTTGAATATAGACCTAAGCGCACCATTTGCACGAGATTGGCATCGGCTCTATCGGCGCGGCACTCTTGCAAAAATTGCATGGCCCATTTGAGCTGCGCTTTATCCGCACGCAAACGATACAGTAGTGGTGCATCTTCCTTAAACAGCCACTTGAGCGCTTTCATCGGGGTCGTAGGATTGGCCCAAGGCGTGGCATGTGAGACAGATATTTGACCGCCATTGGCAAATGACGTCTGCATACCTGCTGCCGGTTCGCGCTCAATCACAGTCACATCATAGCCTGCCTGACGTAGATACCATGCGGTGGTCACGCCCACCACACCTGCTCCGAGTACCGCAATATGTGTCATAGGATTCTCTATGCTCATGTTAGTCATGACGGTAACTCTTTATTGAACTACCGTCACCTTTGCTGCGTCGTTTGCCTGATTCGATGTGCTTTTATTTTGGGCGTGCGACATCTACTTGTAGTGCAGTTGGCAAGTCCAATATGCTCAAATCGCTTTCTGCCAATTGTTCAGGACGTGCCACGACCAAAGCGGTAAAGCCATCGTCATTTTTCATCGCATTGACCACTTGGATTTTATCGATTTTGTCACCTGCGTTTGGTGTCTCACCGGTGCCTTGTACATAGTGCAAAAATGCTTTGGGTGCAGATTTAAAGTAGATGCGAGCGATGACTTCCTGACCTAAGTAGCAGCCTTTATCATAGTCCATGCCGCCGCGCTGATGTAAACGCAGCTCTTGCGGTTGAAACTCACCTTGAGTCGCGGCCACAATCCAATAATTACCAGTAGCTAGGCTGCATGCCATCCAAGCCTGCGTATCTTCGGCGGTATTATGGTCGTCTTTATGGCTAAAAGTTGGCTCATCTGCTAGCACGCAAGGATAAATCGCTGCTGGTGCACTGGTCTCGAATTTAGAAAACGCCCCGTACTTATTAAGATGCGCCTGCAAAGACTCAGCACAGTCGCTACTGATGACCACATCATAATGTTTTTCTGCTTGTTTTTTGATCCAGATACCGAACTCAATACGACCTTTTAGGTTACCGATAGCGGCAGCCTGATAGCTAAGCCCGAGCTTGGTAACGTCACAAGTTAATTGCCCTTGCAAGAATTTTTCGGCGTCCTCGCCTTGGATAGTTAACTGCGAAAACTGCGGTACAGCTGCTAGATTGGAAGACTGAGTCATTGTTATTATCCTTCTGGTGAGAGCTTTTATTAATAATATAGAGGGTAAATCGAAGTGATAAAAATTATATGGGCGCTTTTATCATTGACAGTATTTGTGCACATAAATCTAAATGAGGCTAAGAAGAGTACCACAAAAAACCCTGTCATAAAAAACGTCATCAATAAGCGATGAGTTAAGTGTTAAATTGGGCATAGAGTTTGATTTTCAAGCGTACAAATTGGTTAAAGATGGTGAGTTACGGTACAATATCAGCTCTACAATTAACCTAATGTACGATGGCTGCCGAGGAAATAATGAGCTTACCAAATTGCCCTAAATGTGATGCTGAATATACGTACGAAGATGGTGCGTTACTGGTATGTCCTATGTGTGCTCATGAATGGACGGCGGCTGAGACTGATGCAGCGCAAGCTGAAGACCAAGACGCAGTTATACGTGATGCTGTTGGCAATGAGCTACAGGACGGCGATGCCGTGACTGTAATCAAAGACTTAAAAGTCAAAGGCTCTTCAATCGTGATTAAGGTAGGAACGAAAGCGAAAAGTATTCGCCTGTTGCCAGATGCTACTGACGGTCATGATATCGACTGCAAACTTGATGGCTACGGACCAATGAAGCTTAAGTCTTCTGTGGTCAAAAAAGCTTAAATTGTAAAAACTTCTTGAAAGATTCAATAATAAACAAATATAAAATAGACGCTCAATCACAAAACATTGTCGTTATAAATGTCGCTATAAGTAGAGAATAATTATGAGTACTAAAAACGAACAGCTCTTTGCACAAGCACGTAAACATATCCCAGGTGGTGTTAACTCGCCAGTCCGCGCCTTTGCAGGAGTTGGTGGTACGCCAATCTTTATGCACCGTGCCAATGGTAGCAAAATTTATGACACCGAAGACAATGCTTATATCGATTATGTCGGTTCTTGGGGCCCAATGATTTTGGGTCATGCGCATCCAAAAGTCATCGATGCGGTGAAAAAAGCGGCTGATGATGGTCTAAGTTTTGGTACACCAACACCGTTTGAAACCACCGTTGCTGACAAGATTTGTGAAATCGTGCCTAGCGTTGAGATGGTTCGTATGACTAGCTCTGGTACAGAAGCGACCATGAGCGCGATCCGCTTAGCACGTGGTTATACTCAGCGTGACAAAATCGTGAAGTTTGAAGGCTGCTACCATGGACATTCAGACAGCCTGCTAGTAAAAGCAGGCTCTGGCATGCTAGATATTGGTGAGCCAACGTCAAAAGGTGTGCCAGCAGATTTTGCTAAGCATACTATTACGATTCCTTATAATGATCCGCAAGCGATTAAAGATTGTTTTGAGAAATGGGGTGAAGAGATTGCCTGCGTTATCTTAGAGCCTATCGCTGGCAACATGAACATGGTTATCCCGACACAAGAGTTTCATGATACGTTGCGTACAGAATGTACTGCCAATAGCGCAGTATTGATTTTTGATGAAGTCATGACAGGCTTTCGCGTTGGTCTTGGCGGCGCGCAAGCCCATTTTGGTATTGACCCAGACTTGACCTGTTTCGGTAAAATCATCGGTGCTGGCTTACCCGTTGGTGCTTTTGGTGGTAAAAAAGAAGTCATGTCTTGCATCGCGCCACTTGGCGGCGTCTATCAAGCTGGCACGTTATCAGGCAATCCACTAGCGATGCGCGCTGGTATCGCTATGTTTGAAGACTTAACGGCAGACGGTTTTTATGACGAATTAGCAGCGAAAGTTGATCACCTAGTAGACGGTTTCCAAGCAGCAGCTGACAAACATGGTATTCATCTACGTACCAATAAGCTTGGCGGCATGTTTGGCATGTTCTTTGTTAAAGACAGCGCAACTGAAACACCAGAGAATTTCGATGACGTGACAGAGTGCGATATGGACGTATTTAATACTTTCTTCCACGGTATGCTAGATCGTGGTATTTACTTGGCACCCTCAGCTTATGAAGCAGGCTTTATGTCTATCAAACATAGCGATGAAGACATTGATGCGTCAATCAAAGCAGCTGATGAGATATTTGCAGAAATGGCAAAAGCATAGTTTAGCCATGTAAGTTATTAGCTAACTAAAAAGTTAAAGTTTAAAAAACCAGCAAGGTCATCCCGTGATCTTTGCTGGTTTTTTTGTTTATCGATATCTTATTTATAATCATGTTGGGAATAATATAAAGTATTTTTGAAGATTGTTTGTATAGACATTAGCGTGACTGATGCTTATACAGTTCTTGCCTGCGCATCCGAAAAACAGACAATAAGTTATGATATTCTGAGGTAAACCCAGCCAATTAAGCAAGGATGCAAACGAATGAGTACCAGTACTTCTAGCAATACCGCGCCACTATGGCAAGCCACTTACGACCAATACGGCCTAGACAATCATTTGGATGTATTGGAAGGTAAGCACAACCTAATTGACTTACTGCAACCAAAGATCGAACAGCATAGTGAATTTCTAGCTTTTAGTATGGGTGCGGCGTCGCTCACTTTTAGGCAGCTAGATATTGCCAGTCGACGTTTTGCTACTTTTTTACAAGCGCAAGGTGTCGAGAAGGGTGATCGTATTGCGGTACAACTGCCAAATATACTGCAGTATGCCGTGGTACTGTTGGGTTGCCTACGTGCAGGTGTGGTATTGGTCAATGTTAATCCCATGTATACCCAATATGAATTGGCACATCAGCTCACTGATGCTCAAGCATGTGGTCTAATTGTGCTAGATGGTATGAGCACTGCTTATGAGCAATTAGATGACACAGTCAAAGCGCAGTTAAAATGGGTGGTCAGATGTTCCATTGATCCTAGCATTGCTGATAACGACATTGCCTTGCTCAGTCAGATTGGCTCAGAACAACCTGCGGACACAGATGAACAAACACATGCTTCCTCCGAATCATCAAATGAGTCATCACAGCACAACATAATGTTTGCCTATATTATGCAAGCCTATGATGCAAAAGCGTTTAAAGCCGTTACGATTGAACGTGAAGATTTGGCCCTACTGCAATATACAGGTGGTACGACTGGCAAGCCAAAAGGCGCTATGCTCACTCATTATAATGTCATGGCAAATGTCTGCCAGTGCTACGCGATGTTTGGTAAAACGATTGAAGCCAATCGTAGCGAGCAGATTAAAATACTTAATCCCTTACCGCTTTATCATATTTTTTCGTTTACGGTCTGCGGCTTGCTAGGTCTTTATGGCGGCTGGGAAGATATATTGGTCACTAATCCACGTGATATCGATGGTTTAGTGAATACCATTGAACAGCACGGACCTCATGTTATCCCTTCAGTGAATACATTATTCATTGGCATGCTGCATCATCCAAAATTCGCTAGTCTAGATTTTAGTCGTTTAGCCTTATCTATCGGTGGCGGCACAGCGATTATTAAAGCGGTCTCTGATCAATGGCAGCAAGTGACAGGTATGATTATTAGCGAAGGCTATGGAATGTCTGAGACGGCGCCTGTTATTTCTTTCAATCCGTCTGGCATTACAGAGTTCAATGGCAGCGTTGGACTGCCGCTTGCTTTGACAGATATCCATATCATTGATGAGAATGGGAATACGTGCCCAACAGGTACAAAGGGTGAGGTCTGTATCAAAGGGCCTCAGGTCATGCGCGGTTATTGGCAGCGAGACAATGCAGATACTTTTACCCCAAATGGCTACTTTAGATCAGGTGATATTGGCGTTATGAATGATGAGGGGTTTTTGACACTCGTCGACCGTAAAAAGGACATGATATTGGTGTCAGGGTTTAACGTATATCCCAATGAAGTAGAGGCTTCATTGACTGAACATCCTAAGGTGCTAGAAGTCGCTGTAATCGGGGTAGCAGACGACTATAGCGGAGAAGTACCAAAAGCATTTGTGGTCAAAAAAGATGCGAATCTCACCGTAGAAGAGCTACAAGACTTTGCGAGCAAGCGTTTAACTGGTTATAAGCGTCCACAGTCCTATGAGTTTATCGATGAGCTACCTAAGACTGCTGTTGGCAAAATATTACGCAAATCCTTACGATAAAAAATGTGTCATTTCGCTTATGAAAACAAGATGACATCAACGAAGCTATCAATATAATTAAAAACTGGGCTGCTAAAAATAGTAGCCCAGTTTTTTTGTCATTTAATTTATATAATGACTAAACTTTATCGTGCTTTATCAAACTTACGATCTCTCAAGCTCAGATTGCCTCGTAGCACATCGCTATACATACGAAAGTCGCTAACAAAGCTTTTCAATGGAAACTTAAAAGAAGCGGGTTTGTTCTTTTCAAAGAAAAAGTGTCCAACCCATGCACAGGCATATCCGGCGGCAATGCCCTTTACCAAAGGTTTGGTTGAGCCAGTTTTGACAGACTTTGCCAGTCCTAATAAGCCAAAGCTACTACCTGCAAAATGTAGGCGACGACAGGCGATATTTTGATGCTCATCTAAATAAAAATCATAAAATGCCTGTTTGGGCGAGTTTTCAGTTTTTACCATGTCTTTTTTAGCGCTACTGATAGGGGTCTCAGTATTTTGGGTAGCGTCTTTTGTGGTGGTCTGATTCATGTGGCTAGCTTCCTTGCTGGTGAGGTTGATAATTACTAATTGCGGATGATTTTTAACCGATTAACTGGTGACTTTTGAAGTAAGTGATACGGATAAAAATTCTGTAAATAACGGTTTTTTATCATGATATTGATAGCTTTCAATGTAGCAAACCGATATGAGTAACACAAGCGCTAGATGCTGAGCCGATACCTGTCAGCTCATAGGGTGGTCTCCGATGTTCCCACTACATTTTTGCATCGCTTGCGAGTGTTTGGCATAAATGCTTTAATGATAAAATTGCCCTGATTTTTGTGGTTATGACTTTTTTCTATACATGTGATTTTATAACTATATAGCACGTGATTTTGGTAAACTATCCACTCTCTACTAACACGGTGACGACTTGTCCTATGCCTATTGACTACCTTACGAATCCGCCAATTGGCGATGATGAAATGATGGCAGCCATCGATATTGGCTCCAACAGTTTCCATTTAGCTATTGCTCGTCTTGACCATGGGGAAGTGCGAAAAGTAGTCTCGATGTCTGAAAAGGTACAGCTCGCCGCCGGTCTGGACGAAAATAATATTCTAAGCGCAGCTGCTGAACAGCGTGGTCTTGATTGTTTAAGCCGCTTTGTGGCGCGCTTGGATTCAGTACCGCCAGAGCGTATACGTGTGGTGGCGACCAATGCGTTGCGTCAAGCCAAAAACGCCAACGACTTTATCTCCCGTGCCAATAAAATCCTGCCAAAACCGATTGAGATTATCGCGGGCCGCGAAGAGGCGCGATTGATTTATTTGGGCGTCTCGCATACTAACGAGAGTAGTGATAAACGCTTGGTTATGGATATTGGCGGCGGTTCGACAGAGTTCATTATTGGTCAAAATTTCGATCCATTATTGACTGAAAGCTTACAAATGGGCTGTGTTTCTTTTACCCAAAAATTCTTCGCTGACGGCCTGATTACCAAAGAAGCTTTTAATAGTGCAATTTCAGGTGCACGTAAAGAAGTCTTAGCGATTAACGGTCGTTATCAAAAGACGGGCTGGAGTAGCGTAGTCGGCTCAAGCGGTACAATCAAAGCGGTGCGTAATGTCTTAGTATCAAAAGGTTGGGCCGATGAGCAAGAACGCATTACTTACAAAGGTGTCAAAAAATTAGAGAAATTGCTGATTAAGATTGGCAATATCGATTATATTGAGTTAGAAGGTGTCAAAGACCATCGTAAAGCTGTATTTCCTGCTGGTGTGGCAGTGCTGCGTGCAGTGATGAAAGTGCTAGGTGTTGAGACCATTACCTACTCAGATGGTGCATTACGTGAAGGCGTTATGTACGATATGCTCGGACGCTTTGCTAGTGAAGATGTGCGTGACCGCAGTGTATTGGCATTAATCAAGCGTTATTCAGGGGACAAAAAGCAAGCCAAGCAAGTGGTGAAAACCAGCCGTCATCTATTTGAACAAGTAAAAGATAAGCTTGCGCTGTCCAATGATGATTGCGACTTGCTCAGACGTGCTGCATTCTTGCATGAGATAGGGCTGGCAATCAGTCATAGTAGTTATCACAAGCACAGTGCGTATTTACTTGAATACTCTGATATTCCAGGATTTTCGCAAGTTGATCAAAAACGCATGGCGCAGTTGATGCTCAATCATCGCCGCAAGCTCAAAGCCGATATGCTAGAGCAGACTTGTCAGATTGGCGGTGATCAGTTGGTTTATCTCTGCTTATTGTTGCGCCTCGCCGTACTGGCACATCATAGCCGCAGTGATTACGCGCTACCAGAGCTAGAATTAAAGGTAGTCGCTGAAAACAGTTGGCAAATTACCTTAGCGGATAGCAGTGAACATTATGCGTTCTTGCTCGCAGACTTGCGTACTGAGATTGACCAGTTTGCTAAATGGGGCGTACAGCTTAGTGTGATTGAAGCTCAAGAGGCTGAGACTCCAGAGGTTGAGCAGTTACCATTGTAAGTATTGAGTTAAAGATTAACGTAACAAAAGCGGCGTTGTCGATAATGTCATGCTATTTAAGATGTGCTACTATAGCTCCTATTGAGTTTACAACTGTACTTTCATTATCTGAATACGGATAACGATATTATTCTTAAACATAAATACATTAAGTATAATTATTAAAGGGAAGCGTCTATGAGCACTGTCTGGGATAGTGTGCAGCTTGCACGACACGCCAAGCGTCCATTATTTATGGACTATGTTAATCAGCTTTTTACCGAATTTGACGAGTTGCATGGCGACCGTGCTTTTGCCGATGACAAAGCCATTCTAGGTGGTCTTGCACGTTTTGATGGTCAGCCTGTGATGGTAATTGGTCAGCATCGTGGTCGTAGCACCCGTGAGCGTATTGCTCATAACTTTGGTATGGCCAATCCTGAAGGCTATCGCAAAGTGATTCGTTTGGTCAAAATGGCTGAGCGCTTTAACATTCCTGTGATGACCTTTGTAGATACCCAAGGTGCTTATCCTGGTATTGGTGCAGAAGAGCGCGGACAAGCGCAAGCGATTGCAGAAAGCATCGCTGTGTTCTCTAGTCTGAAAGTGCCTGTGATTGTGACTATCATTGGTGAAGGTGGCTCAGGCGGAGCATTAGCGATTGGCGTTGGTGACAAAGTAAACATGCTACAAAACAGTATTTACTCAGTGATTTCGCCAGAAGGCTGTGCTTCTATCCTTTGGAAAACCGCTGAAAAAGCACAAGATGCTAGTGAAGCATTGAAATTAAATGCAATCAACCTTTACCAAATGGGTTTGATTGACGCTGTTATCGAAGAGGGCGAAGGCGCACATGTGCAGCCACAACCTGTAATGAATGCCTTAAAAGCATTGATTACTGAGCAGCTTGATGAGATTAAAGATTTAGATCCTGAAGAGCGTTGTGAGCTACGTTATGAAAAGCTAAAGTCTTTTAACTCAGAGGTAATGTTGCCTGCTTAATTGGTTGTTATGGCTCTATTATTGTTAAGTCGCTATTATTCAATAATAGGTTTTTCATATTAGAGTCTCAGTCTTAATGCTAAAATAAAAACGTGTCATTTAATGGCGCGTTTTTTTATGGCTGTTACTATATAAAGCACTTAACGCAATGTATTAATCAACGTAGGTGCTCACAAATCCGCACATTAATAAATATATTATCACTTAATGTCTAAGGCTGAATATGACCAGCAGCGCAATCATCTCACATCCTATTAAATCAATTGCCGATTTGCCAGTTGATAAGACACTAGCAACCGCATTAGTGAGCAGTATGTCTGAGTATAGTGATCAGTTGCATGGTCGTCGTCTTTGGCTAGCATGTAGTGGTGGGCGTGATTCATTGGCACTTGCGGCGCTGTGTGTACAGCTCTATCGACAAGGTAAATTGCCATGTCTGCCGCAGCTGTTACATGTCGATCATGGCTTACAGTCGGATAGTCAGTACTGGGCCAAGCATGTTGCCAATTGGGCGCAAGCGCAGCAGATACCTTGTTGCATTTTACAGGCACAAGTGAACGGACATGATGAGCAAGCTGCGCGACAAGCACGCTATAATATTATGCGAGCTCATATCAACCAAGACGATGTATTGCTATTAGCGCATCATGCTGATGACCAAGCCGAAACGGTATTAATGCGACTAATCCAAGGCGCTGGAGTCAATGGCCTCTCAGGCATGCAGCCATGGCGAGTGCAAACGCAGGGCGCACAGCGTAATATCCTGTGGCGACCTTGGCTCACGATACGACGAGCCAATATTAGCGCCTACGCTAAGCGTCTACAACTGCCTTATATAGATGATCCTACCAATGACAGTGGCGACAACGTACGTAGTGGGCTACGCCGCGATATCATGCCAATACTGGCTACATACAACCCCAATGTCATTGACAATATTGCTCGCAGTGTGCAGCTATTAAGTGAGGCACAGGAAACAATCAATGCTCAAGCTATGCAGGATATGCAGCAGACAGAACATACAGACCTGCAATTTTCATCCGCACAGCGCGTACTAAATATCGATGCGTTGCAAAAGCTACCCATGTATCGTCAGCGGCAACTATTGCACTATTGGTTGGGTCAAGATGAGCCGTTACCACCTGCTAAGCAACTTGTCGATGATGTGTTAACTCTAAGCCAACGTGATGACCAAGATCATCAAACAGAACTGTTTTGGCAAGGTCGTAAAGCATCTTATACCATTCGGCGCTATCGTCAGCAGCTCTATCGTATGAGCAGCGAATGGCTGTCTTGGCTGAAGCTACCACTTAGCGAGCAGGTGCTGCCACTATCTAGCCTGAGTTTGTCTAAGAATAATTCAGCTGATAATAGCTTCGAATTAGTCACCTTGTGCAGCAGTAATGACTACATTTGGCAATTACGAGTGATGGGAGATGCGCTGTTAAGGTTATTAGAAAATAGTACGGACGGTGTAGCACAGCAGGCAACGTTAAAAATAGCGCCGCTAGATCGAAAGCAACGGCTAAAGACTGAGATGGCTGCGCGCCCACAAGCAGGCAAAAAACTGTATCAGACGCTTGGGATTCCATTATGGCTACGAAAAAGCTTAATGGTAGTTAGTATTAATTTTATAAAAAAATCTGAAGATGGAAGTGATATACAAACTAATATTCCTTTATTACTAGCGTCGCCATTTGAGAGTTGGCTTTTGAGTTCTGAGCAGACGGATAAAGATACCGATAGCGATGCTAAAAGTAAGCAATTTGCTGAGTACATCAGAAGTGAGCTTAGTCTAAAATAGGAAGTGTCAAAAGTTTAATATCCGTTGGCTGACTCATTGATTTTTATCAGGTTGATGTCAGGTGTGACATTTTGAATTTATCAAACGGTAATAGTGGCAGTATGATAAACTGAGTGTCGTTTTACATATCAGTATGTTAAGTTGAATACCTTTGAATTTTGTGACTAGGAGACAAGTATGTCGGTATTAGATAATAAAAAAATCAGTTTTATTGGTGGCGGAAACATGGCACAAGCGCTCATTAGCGGGCTTGTGGGTTGCGGCATCAAACCAAATCTCATCACGGTCGCCGATCCTAGCAGCGATGCACGTGAGCAATTAGCCGCCAAAGGTCTAAATACTGTTGATCCAATGGCTGATCCAAAATCTGCTGTGATCGGTGCGGATATCGTGGTACTTGCAGTCAAACCACAAATGATGAAGGTGGTCGTTGGTGCTTTTGCAGATGTGCTAGATAATCAGTTGGTCATTTCAGTGGCGGCAGGCTTATCGACTGATCTTTTATCAAATATGCTAGGCGGCTATAGCAATATCGTCCGTGCAATGCCAAACACGCCTTCTATGATTCAGATGGGTGCGACTGGCCTCTACGGTACAGACAATATCTCAGCAGAACAGAAGCAGCTAGCAACGGCCGTTATGGAAGCCTCAGGTTTGGTCATGTGGGTCGATGACGAAGAGCATATGCATGCGGTCACAGCCGTATCAGGTTCAGCGCCAGCGTATATGTTTTACTTCATCGAATCGATGGTCGATGGGGCAGTTGCATTAGGGCTGGATAAAGAACAAGCCTCAGCGCTTGCTATGCAGACCATGTTAGGTGCTGCAAAAATGGCGATGAACAGTGATGATGCACCAGCTGAGCTACGCCGTAAAGTCACTTCACCGAACGGTACTACTCAAGCAGCGGTTGAGTCAATGCAAGCCAATGAGATTGGTCGTCAAATCAGCGAGGCCATGCAAGCTTGCTATGATCGTAGCCAAGCTTTAAGTGAAGAGATGAATAAGTAAACACTGACAAGGTGTGCTGTGAGTCACCACTGACGTCACACCTTATGTAATCATCAGCATCTGATAATGACATTTGTCATCCTAGAATCTGTTAATAATGTCACATTGAGTAGCACTTCATGAACAACATGTTATTTCAAATTTTTGATTTGGTCACCACATTCGCTATGATGCTGGTGTTTATTCGTTTTATGTTGCAGTTTGCAGGGATGGATGCGAGCAATCCGATGATTGCACCTGCTTATAAAGCGACGCATATCGTCGATGTATTCGGGCGTATTTTCCCGACTGTCGCGCAGGGTCGTATTAGCATTGCCGCTATCGTGCTGATGTTTTTGATTCGTCTAATCGACATCTCTGGAAAGGCCGCATTGACGCATAAAGGTATTGCGCCTGTACCGCTATTCTTTACGGGTACCACTAGCTTATTGTTAGACTTTTTACGCATGTGTCGCTATCTAGTGATTGGTTCTATCATCGTTAGCTGGATTGTGGTGTTTACCAGATCTGAGCATCCGATTATTGGCATTATCATTAATTTGGCTGAGCCTATTTTGGCCCCGTTTCGTCGTATTACGCCGAATTTAGGTATGCTAGACTTATCGCCAATGGTTGCTTTCTTAGCATTTTATTTGCTGGAGATATTCATCGGTGGCTTGGCTGCGAGTGTATTGCCAACGTTGGGTTAAACCTAATAGAATTACATCTGAAAACTGTCATAAAAAAGGCGTTCTATAAAAATATAGAGCGCCTTTTTACGTCTGCTACTTGGGTAAACTATAGCTTGTTAAATATGCTAAAAACGAACAAAGCGATTTGGTATGAGCTGAGCTTGAGTATCATAAGGATGCGGTGCATCAGCTGCCCGCAATGTCTGGGTAATCCAACTATCTGCCGCTTGTACTGCATCGATGAGAGCATCGCCCATTGCCAAGCGTCCAGCGATAAAGCTGGCGAGTGAACATCCTGAGCCATGGAACTCACCATCTAAGCGCGGTAAGGTGCTTTTATGCACCATTTCGCCCTGTATATATAAGTACTGCTCGATATCACCACTATCAAAATCATGTGAGGTTTTCACGAGTACCGCATGAGTGCCTTGAGCACATAGCTTCTTTGCCCCGACATGTAAGTCTTGCTCTCCGCTAAGCGCACGTAGCTCATGAGTATTTGGAGTGATTAAAGTGGCGTAGGGCAGCAATTGTCTAAAGGCGCTAACCAGTGTTTTCTCATCGCCCAAGCTACCACCGCTATTTGCGACTAGTACAGGGTCTAAGACAAATGGCGTATCATTATCGATAACTTGATCAGCAAATAGTTTGGTCAACATTGCGATATTATCAATGGTGCCGAGCATACCTGATTTGATAGCACTAACAGGTAAGTCATCAAGCACCGCAGTAGCTTGGGCTTTTACCAACGATGCCGCACAAGCCTCAAAGCCAAACACCTGTTGCGAGCTTTGGATAGTGACCGCCGTACAAGCGATGGCTGCATGTGCCCCTGACTGTCCAATGGCCTCGATATCCGCTTGTAATCCAGCACCGCCTGAAGGGTCCAATCCTGAAAAACACAGTACGACAGGTCGCATAACAGCTCCTTTTGAGATATTTTAAAGTAAGTGACAAATACTATAGCCACCTACTACTAAAAAATCTATCATAGTCTTATGCTTATGCTTATGCTTATGCTTATGCTTATGCTTATGGATGAGGTATAAGACGGTAGAGTGAGTAGACCTAATATTAGTAAGCAGTTTGGTCGTTATATTTAGCAATGATATGTCGCAATTTTCCTTATAAAAATGCAATATAAGTACTTATATCTATAATTTTGATAAAAGCCGCATTAAATCTGTAGACAACGCTTGCAATTCGTTTTGGCTTTGTTATAATACTCGCCCACGACATGAGACGTATTGTTAGCATCAATACTATGTTTATAGATTTTTTATAAATGTCTTGAATCGTTAGGTGAAGTGGGTGAGTGGCTGAAACCAGTTCCCTGCTAAGGAACCATACGTGTAAGCGTATCGAGGGTTCGAATCCCTCCTTCACCGCCATTTATTCAGTTGTTATTAGAGTAATAACGCAATATACTGCGTTAAACATTTTAATAATTAATTCAAAAAATAATTTGTTCTAATTAAAAAAAATGTTGACACAAGCGATATTATCTATATAATGACCAACCTAATTTACTGCAAAAGATATTATCTTCGCAGTGGATAAAGTGCAAAATACGCGCCTGTAGCTCAGTTGGATAGAGCACTTGGCTACGAACTAAGGGGTCGGGAGTTCGAATCTCTCCAGGCGCACCATTTGCATAATAGCTTAATTTAAGCTGATAAAACATTAAAATAATCGCCTGTCTTATGACAATTGGCGGTTTTTTTATGTCTGTAGCTTTTACCCTTCTACTTATTTATTCTACGATCATCTCCTGTGTATAACATGATTGGATAGCCAACTAATAATATTAAAGAGCCATCTATGATATCGGACAGTCATTTAGGATAATGTACGATAGCCCCACCATTTACGGTACAATAGCGTTACTATTCACTGCTTGCTATGAGCTTGTACCATGTCAAAAAGTCCATCTAAACGTCTGTCAAAAACGACTCGTAAATCAAAGCCTCAATCGAGTGCGCCTGTACAGCAAGATCCTAACGAAGAGCCAACCATCGCTAAGCCCATGATTCGTGTCGTGGCGATTCTCTATGATGGTATGCTGATTTTGGCGCTGTTATTTTTGGTAGGAACGATACTAACCGTCGTTGGTACGCTGTTGACTATGGAAACGGGTACTGAATCCTCACAAGCTCAGTCACTGCCGCTCTGGTATCAGAACGCCATTATGACGCCATCATTTGTACTGACGCTCGTGGCGTTCTACGGGATATTCTGGCGCCGTGGTGGTCAGACATTAGGTATGCAGACGTGGCGATTAAAAACGATTAATGATGCAGGTCAATGGTTAACGTGGGGTCAGTCGTTTAAGCGTATTTTGGCCGCTTGTTTGATGCCGCTGATTTTCGGCATTATTGGCAGTCTTATTGATGGATCACGCGCCGCCTTATTGGCCAGCGCGTTTCTTGGTTTGGTATTCAACTATGTGTTCTGCCTGTTCAACCCTCGCGGTCTGGCAGTACAAGACATGCTGTCCAACACCATCACCCTAAAAATGCCAAAAGTAACACATGAAGGGTTATGGCGCGGTTTTAAAAATCGTAAGAAGAAACTGTAGTCTGATTTTATTAACGTAATAACTCTTATCGACGTAATAATGTAGTTGTACTAATGATCAATTAATTCAGCTTAAACAGTTACATACTAACGCTTTGAATCAGCCATGCGGTGTAGCCCATAAAGAACAGTACCAATGTGGCACCTGACGTACGACCGAATTGTCGCTTTGTTTTAAAGGCAAACACGCATAGTGTCACTAGCAATATCGTCAAGACTCCCATTGCCATCACATCACGCGACAGAATCACTGGATCAGCAGCGATAGGAGCAATGACCGTTGCCAAGCCGACAACTGCCAAAGTATTGAAGATATTAGAGCCGATGATATTGCCGAGCGCCATATCATGTTCGCCTTTACGGGCAGCTGACAAGCTCGATACCAGCTCAGGTAATGAGGTCCCAACTGCGACAATCGTTAGGCCAATGATGAGCTCACTGAGCCCCCATAGTGTTGCTAACTCGACAGCACCCCAAACGATAGCACGTGAGCTAGCTACGAGCATCAGCATACCGATAATTAAACTCACAAGACCACGCGTTACGCTTGGTTCTAGCTTTTCTAAGCTCTCTGAGTTATTTAAGTGCTCTAAGTTATTTGAGTGCGCTGAGTCAGCATTAGCCACGACCATATCGTCTTCGTGCTCATGATAGCCTTCGCGTATACTCATTATGATCTGTAGTCCTAAAACGGCGACCAACAAAATCAACAATACGATACCATCAACTTGGCTCAATGTCCCATCACGTAGCTGCCAAGCGGCGATGACAGTAATTAGCAGCAGTAAGGGCAAGTCGCGCTTTACGATGCCTCTACGGATGATAATAGGGCTAATCAATACGGTTGCACCGAGTACCAATGCGATGTTGATGATATTTGAGCCATAAGCGTTACCTAGAGCCAGCTCAGGGCTGCCTTCTATCGCTGCTAGTACTGATACCACCATCTCAGGCGCTGACGTGCCTATACCCAATATTAAGACACCAATTAAGAAGCTAGGCACACTAAATTTCTTTGCTAGTGCTGTCGCCCCATCAATAAAGACATCGGCACTCCAAACTAAAATTGCTAACCCAATCAGTATTGCAAGCGCGGCCAACCACATCGGTATGTTTCCTTGTATATGATGAAAAATGTGAATTTGATAAATAAAAGTGGCATAAAAAAAGCCGAATCTTGATTTAGATTCAGCTTTCCCTTTAGCATCGAGATTTTTAGTAATAATAGCAGCTAATTCAAAGATGTAACTTTGTTTTTATCTTAAATTTACCAAAACCTCACCATCCTGTCATATTAAGCAACTTGTACAGGAATGATATTTGCAGTGTCTTTTACTGTGTTGTCTTCGTTGCAATAGACCAGTTTTGGCTGATACGTTGACGCTTCAACTTCATCAAAATGCGCGTAAGCACAAATGATAACGATATCGCCCAAATCTGCCATATGAGCCGCAGCACCATTTAATGAGATAATACCAGAGCCCGCCTCAGCACGGATAGCATAGGTGCGAAAGCGCTTACCGTTGGTCACGTTATAGATATCAATAGATTCATTTTCGCGTAGACCAGCAAGATCTAATAGATCACCGTCGATACCACAAGAGCCTTCATAGTGAAGCTCGGCGTGGGTAACACGGGCACGGTGTAATTTGCATTTAAGCATATTAAGTAGCATAGGTTAGTTCCTTGGCGTAACTGATATTAATTAACTAAATCAAAAGGTTAATGGGGATAAAACTGCCAAAATAAAAGGTCATTATCATTGAACGATTATATTATTCTGGTAATTTAAAGCCATTAATTTGTGAACGTGCTTTTTCGACATCACCATCTAACAATAATGGGAGCGCCTCAAAAGCAGCTGTCAGCGCGCTATCAATCGCAATCTGCTCATCAGGAGATGCTTTAGAGAGAACGTGTCCACTAACTTTAGACTTGTGACCAGGATGGCCGATACCCACACGCAGGCGATGAAAATCATTGCCAATATGCGGCGTGATATCGCGTAGGCCGTTGTGACCACCATGTCCACCGTCTGTTTTGAGTTTGATACTACCAGCTGGAATATCGAGCTCATCATGAGCAATCAACAATTCATCATTTTTGATGCCATAGAAATTTACCATAGGCACCACTGACTGACCAGATTTATTCATAAACGTCAGCGGCATAAGTAAACGCACATCAGATCCATGAATCTGCCCACGCCCTGTCACTCCATGAAATTTCTTATCAGGGGAGAGCGTGATATTAAACTGCTGAGCCAAATGATGGACAAACCAAAATCCTGCATTATGACGCGTAAACATATACTGCTGACCAGGATTACCAAGACCGACAATAAGCTTTATGGCCATAAAAACACCCTGCTTGAATTTGATAAATAGGGGTAAGGATTGAAGTACTGATAGACAGTTTATTTTCAAACCTTACTTACAAAAACAGCAGGAGATTTTAATCACCTGCTGTCTTATTGACTAAACGAATGTATCACTAACCAGCACAAAATAATGCACTAGTTAGAAATAGTATATTACTCGCTGTCTTTGTTTTCGTCAGTACCGTCGTTTTGCTCAGTTGCTGGTACTTCATCAGCATCAACGTCAGCATCAGCATCAACTTCTTCTACTGTTGGTGGCTGCATGTTAACGATAGTACGGTCATGACCGTCTTCTAGCTCAAGCTCATGGATAACAACGCCTTCAGGAAGTTTGATGTCTGATAGACGGAACAAATCACCGATTTCCATGCCAGACACATCTACTTCTAGGTATTCAGGAAGTTGTGATGGTAAGCAGATAACTTCGATATCAGATACTAGAGTAGATAGTACACCAGCAGCAGCAGTACCAGGCGCATCTTCACGACCAGTGAAATGAACAGGAACGTTCATGTGAATTTTCTGACCTTTTACAATGCGCTGGAAATCAGCATGCATTGGGAAGCCTTTAGCTGGATGGCGCTGCAAGTCTTTGATAACTGCTTGATGCTCTTCACCGTCAACGTTGATAGTCAAGATGTGTGAGAAAAACGCTTCGAATTCTAGTGATTTTACTAGTTCGTTAAGCTTGATAGAGATAGCTGTTGGCTCTTCGTTACCACCATAGATGATAGCAGGAACTAGGTTCTGCTTACGTAGGCGGCGGCTCGCACCTTTACCTTGTAGTTCAGCAGCACGATCAACGGCGTTTAGTTCAAAATGATTAATGCTCATGGATATAATCCTATAAAAAAAATGATGAAGTGTCTGGTCATAAAAAAGTGGATTTGCGACCAATCCACTAATACGTGATGATAGCTAATATTATGGTTACGAATAAACCTCGTAATGTCTAAGCTTAGCCATTTGCTTATAGCAGCGCTCGCTACGATAATTACCATAACGATGGTTGCTGTTAAGCATGATCAGCACTTTTGATAGTGCCAGCCTAATAAAAACAACGAAAAGGTCAGCACAGGCGCGCATTATACGTGATTCTGTAGCAATAATAAAGACCTACGTAAAACGCCTACACAAAACAAAGCGCCAAGTAAGGATACTTGACGCTCTGTTTTTTAACTATTCAAGATGTCTTATGACAGTCATTGCTATTCAAAATTAACGCAATGGCTGTTTTAAAAATAACTGTATCAAATTAAGCGTCAAACATCGCGCTAATAGATTCTTCGTTATTGATACGGCGTAAGCTTTCAGCCAGCATCGGTGCAATACTTACCTGACGGATTTTGCTACAGGCTTTGGCTTCAGCGGATAGTGGAATTGTATCGGTCACAACCACTTCATCCAATGCAGATTCGCTGATGTTTTTCAGTGCGTTACCTGATAGGACAGGGTGCGTGATGTAAGCCAAGACGCGACGTGCACCATTTTCTTTCAATGCTTCGGCAGCTTTACACAATGTACCTGCAGTATCGACCATATCATCAACGATAACGCAATCACGGTCACGAACATCACCGATGATATGCATTACTTGCGACTCATTGGCACGAGCACGGCGCTTATCAATAATTGCCATGTCGGTATCGCCTAACTGCTTAGCCATCGCACGTGCACGAACCACGCCGCCTACGTCAGGTGAAACAACCATGATATTGTCATAGTCTTGCTTTTGTAGGTCGTTTAGCAATACAGGTGTGCCGTAGATATTATCTACAGGAATATCAAAGAAACCCTGAATCTGATCTGAGTGCAAATCAACAGTCATTACGCGATCTATACTAACGATGTTTAGCATGTCAGCGACCACTTTAGCCGAGATAGGTACACGAGCTGAGCGTGGACGACGATCCTGACGAGCATAACCAAAATAAGGCATGACAGCTGTGATACGGCCAGCACTAGAGCGACGCAAAGCGTCAGCCATCATCATGATTTCCATCAAGTTGTCATTGGTCGGTGCACAAGTAGGCTGCATGATAAACACATCTTTACCACGTACGTGTTCTTTGATTTCCACGGCAATTTCGCCATCAGAAAAACGCGTGATGTCAGCTTTACCAAGAGGTATGTGAAGATGATCGGCTACGGTTTTTGCTAATTCTGGGTGGGCATTACCCGTAAAAATCGCCAAATAAGGCATGACAGAAGTCCTATTGATTGACTCAAGCAGCGACCGCTAAGCAGTGTCAAACTGCTCAAATTAAGAAAAGAGTGGTGAAGGTATTGAAGTATACTATTACAGTAAAAAATGGCAGGGGTAGCTGGACTCGAACCAACGGATGTCAGGATCAAAACCTGATGCCTTACCAACTTGGCTATACCCCTGTAATGTCTAGGCTATGAACAACTGATATATAATAGCGACTAAGTAGTCGTTCTCAATATAGTGTCATGACCTGTCAGTTATCTAAAAAACGGATAAACCGTTTAAAACATAACTTTTCCCTAGCGGTGTCCATTGCGAACTATACCGAAACTGGGATAACGTTGTCAATGACAATAAGATAAGTGGCTGTCTATAAACCGCTTATACTAGATGTATCTCTAACGCTTCGTACTAAAAAATGGCAGGGGTAGCTGGACTCGAACCAACGGATGTCAGGATCAAAACCTGATGCCTTACCAACTTGGCTATACCCCTATTGTGGCGACCTATTATAAGTAAATTTTCAGATTTTGCAAGTCATTTGCGGCTTTTTCTGGTATTTATTCATCATAGGTTACTGCTGGCGCTATTTTAGCAAATTAAAATAGGCAATCCTACCGTTGTCATTATTTAGATGATAAGAAATCTAAAGGTTGTATATGCTATTTTAAGTTTCCAACGACATATGCCGCACAAGGCGCATCTGCAATCCACTTCGCCACAAGCTTTTTATTAGTAGTCACACTCGCATCTAGAGGCGAAAATACCGCACTACCAGAGCCAGTCATGCGTGCGGTGCTCAGTGTTTGCGCTTCTAACCCCTGCAAATAACTTAAGGCATCTGCAACAGCAGGAGCAAGGCTTGTGACCACTGGGGTAAAGATATTATGATAAGGCGTAGTGAGCGTTTGCACATAGTCAGCGTATCGGTTTTGGATAGTTGCAACCGATAGGGGCGCGATATCTCGCTGTAGTTTTGGATGAGCGAAAAGTGTGGCAGTATTTACATGAGCGTTAGGCGTCAGTACTAAATATTGCTGGTCAGGCAACTCAATCGTAGTCAGTTCTTCACCAATACCCATCGCAATAGCGTCTTGGCCAAATATAAATATAGGTACATCTGCACCTACAGTCACGCCAATCTTTATAAGCTCATCACAAGTAAAATTAAGCTGCCAAATCTCATTGAGCAACAGCATAGTCGTTGCTGCATTAGATGAGCCGCCACCCAATCCTGCACCCATTGGCAAGTGCTTATCTAAAGCGATATGCACTTTTGCTAATTGCTCAGGTAAAGTGTGTGACTGTATGGCAAATGCTAGCAATGCGCGTGCCGCTTTGAAAATTAAATTGTCTTCTATACTAGTAGTGATAGCTTCTGCACCATCTAGTATCAGTAGCTGATGACAGAATTGATTAGCACTTAATTCACTAGCTATAGTAGAAATCACAGCATCATCACTGACCGAAAAATGCAAGTAATCGCCCCAGTCAAGCAGTCGAAAAACCGTTTGCAAATTATGATAGCCGTCGGTACGTTTACCAGTGATATGCAAAAACAGATTGAGTTTTGCAGGTGATATACGAGTAATCGTAGAAACAGATGATGCGGCTATATTTTCAGTCATATTTTTTTATCATAAGGTGCAGTTATAAACAGCTATCTTGATTAGCAATGATGGTTTTTAGCGTAGTTCATATCATCAACCAGTGATGGATTAATGGTTGATCGTCATTACAACTTTGTTGCCTTGAGGCTGTACTGCACTAATTTTACTAGGTAACTTATCCGTACCTTTATAAGTAAAGCTGGCTGTCCACTCACCATTGACTGAGCTAACTAAACGGTTTTGATCATCCATTTGTGGCGCACTATCTGAAGGTGCTGGGCGACCAGAAATCCAGTAAGGCATTTGTGAAATTGGTGCTTGCCAACCAGTGGCTTTCTTTAGCAAGGTTTCAGGATCGTCAGCGGTCAATGTACCTGTCTTTTCGCTGACTAGAGTAGCGGTTTGACCATTATATTCAATGTTGGTTTTACCAATACCGAGTGCGCCAATCAGCTCAATGGCAAATCGGTCATTTTGTTGACCCCATGCATAAAATGCACTACCACCTTGGGTACCGGTCGAATCATTCGCAGGCGTCGTCACCCCAATTTTACCGGTGATATTAAAACTCTCTAGCTTTTTGGGTTGCTCAGCGTTTTGACCTTGTACAGTGGTCGTCGGTTGGTTGGTCGCGTTGGTTGTTTTTAATGATTGGCAACCAGAGGTAATGATCATCGCTGCAGTTATAGCAGTAAACAGAGCCAATTTATTTGGTTTAAAAGAAGTAATTGATGCTGACATAATAGTTTCTCAAAAATGGAAAGATGAACAAAGATATTAGCTTAAGCGTTATTTGTTGCTCGGTTATGCACGGCTGTTAGCTTCTTATAACGACCTTGTAATTTATAAATGCTTCGGTTTTATAAAAACCTTATCAATTATCATATCTCTGTAATCGCAAAACCCAAAAAGCATATCCAAAATCAGCGCTATTAATACAGCTGTATGCGGTCATTGATATTGTGCTGTCCAAATGAGAAGCGCTGCTGCAAATCTGCGAGTAATGCCTCAACTTTGTCATTGTTACCTAAGCCTTGATAGGCGCGCAATAACAGCGTGCCTGAGCGCAGAGTTGGTAGCACATCATAAGGTGTCTGTAGATAGTCGATAACCTGCTGATAGTTCTCTTTGGCCAATGCATTGCCTGCCAAGACATTTAGGGCTTGCAGATGTAGGTCGTTATCATAACGTGGGTCATCATAGCGAATCTGAATAATCGCTGTCGCTAGCGCTAGACCTTGCTCTGAACTGCGCTCATTTGCCAACAGTAACTGTGCATAGCTTAACTGATAAGATAAATTGCTAGGATCTAATGCCTGCAAGTGATTCAACAAGGTGCGCTTAACGACATAGTCTTCTTTATCATCTAACAGCTGAGCCCGTGCAAAGAGTAGCATCTCATTGTCAGGATATTTACGAGCGGCACGAGTTAGTAGACGCAGTGCTTCATCAGATTCGTTTTGTTGCCACAAGATATCGGCCTGCATCACAAAAGTGTCAGGCGCGAATACCGTGAAGTCTTTGCGCAGCTTCTCTAAAGTCGCGATTGCCCCATCGATGTCATTATCGAGTAATTCAAACGCCACTACCTTTCTACGCGCCTCTAATACCAAATCCTCTTGCATGACGCCATTGAGATAGTATTTGGCTTGATCGAACAACTGCTGACGCTCAGCACTGACACCCAGATAATAATAGGCTTGATCAAGATAAGCTGGACTCTTGGCAAGCATATTGAGTAGCTCATCGGCACTAGCATATTCTTCAATATCCAAGCTCACTAAAGCTGCGAGTAGAGTAATCTCAGAATCATCACTGAAACGGCTATGCGCCTCAAGCAGTAACTTCCAAGCTTGTTCGCTTTGCTTTAAATCTAATAAATAACGAATCTCATATAAATATAAGCTTTTGCTATCAGGATTGCGTAGACGAGCTTGACTGACATAATTAATGACAGTCTCTGCGGTCACGATTTTGCGCAATATATCCGCTTTTAACGTAATAAAGGGCACGTAGTCTGGCTGACGCTCTAGCGCTCGATTGATATGAACGATAGCCACTTCAGGTTCGTTAAACTGATAGAGTAAGCCCGCTTTTAACACTGACAATGAGGCATTTTGCTCACTATCTAGCGGCTGCAACGCGGCAAGAAGCTCACGTTTGTCATCATCATTATTTGGATAAATACCTATGAGAATTTCGCTTAAATCTGCACGTGGGTCATAGCGCAAGATACGGTTTAAAGTCTCGCCTGCTAATATATAGTCGTGGGCACGTAAAGCCAAATGCGCAACATAAAACCAAGCAGGTACGTGGTCAGGGTTTTGGTCTTGCCATGTCTTGGCAAACTGTAATGAGTCTTCAACCCTTTCGTTACGCAAAGACAGGCTAAGCGCTCTCTCAAACACGGCTGTCGCATCTTCTTTAAAAGACTGTTGCTTATAAATAGAGACCGCACGTCGTTTGTCATCGCGATCGGCAGCAAACTCAGCATCCAGTAGAGCGTACAAGCTTGGTTCACTCAGCTCAGGTTGCCATAAGCTGGCTGGTGCTAAGCCATTAATATTTTTTACGTTTTCTATAGTAAGCGTATCTTCATTATAAGGTGTATCAATCGCATCACTGTCATCATTTGGTTTATCGGCAGTTGCTTTAATATCGGTAGCAACTGATACTTTAGGAATTTTTGCTTCTAGCAATATATCGGGATGGCTGGCATGGACAGGGGCTGCCAAACACAGGCACACAGCTAGAGACAACGCTAGCTTATATCGTTGACACAGGCGCTCAATAGCGACATGCAATAAAGCACGGAAACTAGAGTATTCGCTATAGGGATGTGGTGACCGAAGTAATGACCCAAAAAAAATCATAGATAGCCGTATTCGCCCATGGTTTACCTACACAGATAAGGCAAGTTTGTTTTAATCATTTTACGTTAGATATTGGCAATATATACCCATGACAAGCATTATAAGAGTAGACCGATGAGATAAACAATAGCATCCGTGTTACTCAGATAGTGGCATGTCTGACCGTATGAATATGCTACTAGTAGCGAGTACGTTGCCAAAGAACGATACTGAAGATGATTAAATATAGATAGGTCTGTCGAACTGAATATTATAGAAATATAACAAGTTAAGATAGAGTAAGCGAATGATTTAACATTATATTATTGACCATAAGTCAAAACCCAGCTATTGATTTTATAAATCGTATGAGTAGTTGATTTGTTACATTTGCGACCAGATACAGAGATATGGTTATCATAGATGGGTGAGTGTTAATTAAAGCCCGCAATAATGATATAATAGGCGGTTTTTAGGGTCTTCCTTTTTAGCGCTGTCGTCAAAAACTGTCTTTTAAAAATAATAAGATAGCGTAAGGGGCAACTGAGCGTCATGTTTATGGTCTATCGATAATGAGATTAGTGGTCATTGGGGTCAATCACAAAACTGCACCAGTCGCTCTGCGAGAGCGCTTGGCACTTGTGGGTGACGATATAAATGTCGCGCTCAAACAAATAGAAGCCTTTACTGATGGTAGCGTGATCGTCTCTACTTGTAACCGCACCGAAATCTATGCGCTAGTGCCGCACACTTCAACGTCGCATCATGCTAACGGCCAAATATCTGACTCACAATTACCCAATTTGCAAGATGTCAAAGCCGCAGGACAGTCATCCAATAATGCTTTTAGTAGTAGCATGAATATCTCGTCTGCTGCGATTAGTGCGCATATTACCAAAATCAAAACGTGGCTGGCTGACTTCAAGCAATTGCCACTCGTTGATATTGATCCTTATCTCTATGTACATCGTGATACTCATGCATTGACTCATTGGTTAAGAGTAGCGGCTGGTCTCGACTCTATGATATTGGGTGAGCCGCAGATTCTCGGTCAAATCAAAAACTCTGTGCATCTGGCTCAAGACCAAAAAGTACTCAGTAATCAGCTAGGCTGGATCATCGATCAAGTATTCGCTGCCGCCAAACGAGTGCGTAATGAGACGCAGGTTGGCGCCCAAGCCGTATCGCTTAGCTTTGCCGCAGCTAAACTGGTCACTCAGATATTTGATGATTTACCTAGTCGTACTTTACTGGTCGTTGCGGCAGGTGAGATGAATCGCTTAGTTGCCACTCATATCGCAGGGTTAGGGGTCGGACGAGTCATTATCTGTAACCGTAATCCCGAACGTGCCGAAGCATTAGCGGCTGAGCTACGTGGCCCTAATCGCCGCGTAGACGTTAGACCCTTACAAGAGTTACCGCAAGTATTGGCGGAAGCCGATATCGTTAGTAGTTGTAGTGGCAGTATGGATTTGTTGATTGATAAGACAATGACCATACAAGCGCTAAAACGTCGCCGTTATCAGCCAATGCTTATGATAGATCTGGCCGTACCGCGCGATATCGATTCGACCATTAGCCGTATTGATGATGTTTATCTGTACTCTGTCGATGATTTGCAGCATGTGATTGCAGGTAATATCGAGCAGCGTCGCCAAGCCGCAGTGGATGCTGAACTGTTAGTGAGTCAATTGGTGGTTGAAATAGATCGCCGCTTTCAGGTTCGCCAAGTTGGTAAAGATATTCAGCAATACCGCGCGTGTACTCAAGGTCAGGTGGATAAGCTGCTGCATGAATCTATTGCTAAGCTGCAACAGGACGATGTTAGTCCAGAAGATATCATCACTGAGCTATCGCGACGTTTGACTCAAACATTGACCCATGCACCATCGAAACTGATGCGCAAAGCCGCACGTGAAGGCGATAGTGAGTTGCTAGACTTCGTAGTGTCAGGACTACAAGATGCTCATCGAGGGCATTGATGCTTTCATCGTGGCTTTATAAATCAAAACTTATCAATCAATCAATACCTACCAATAAATGCTCGATAGCGCAAGTCATATCGTTGCCTGAGCGTATCGTTGTCAACCTTCAGTATCAGTGCTAATATCAAGCTCTCATGGATGGCTTAGGTCAAGATATGTGCTGGTGTTTGCTCGTAATATGACTACAAATATATTAACTTCACGTTAGTAGACCTCATCAGTGTCCGTTGTTTTTTGTTTGTTTAAAAATAATGCATCTCTAGACAGCGCAAGATCTCACCATCAAAAATAATAGTACTTGATTATAGTGCTATCTAATCCATGTCGCATATTATCTAACCATACACTAGGAGTGTTCAATGCCTGCATTACGTCAAGATATCGATCCAAACGGCTTATTAGAGTATTCAGTGGTTTACACCGATCGTGCGCTGAACCATATGTCAAAAGCCTTTCAGCAAGTGATGAATGACCTATCTAGTGATCTAAAATCTGTGTATAACGCGGACGCCATGGTGATCGTTCCTGGTTCTGGTACTTATGGTATGGAAGCAGTCGCTCGTCAGTTGGCAAATGATGAAGACTGCCTAATCATTCGTAATGGTTGGTTCAGCTATCGTTGGACGCAAATCTTAGAAAAAGGCAAAATCGCCAAGTCATCTACAGTCCTCACGGCCAATCGTGCCGATAATAGTGAGTCGCCAAAGCCGTTTGCTCCAGTCGATATCGACGTTGCTGTAGCCAAAATCAAAGAAGAAAAGCCAGCAGTGGTATTTGCGCCGCATGTCGAAACCTCATCGGGCATCATCTTATCAGATGACTATATCAAAGCGTTGAGTGAGGCTGTGCATAGCGTTGGCGGATTGTTAGTCATTGATTGCATCGCCTCAGGTTGCGTATGGCTAGATATGAAATCATTGGGTATCGATGTACTGATTAGCGCACCGCAAAAAGGCTGGAGCAGTACACCGGGCGCTGGTTTGGTCATGCTAAGCGATGCTGCTGTCAAAAAAGTAGACAGTACTGAGTCTGATAGCTTTAGTATCGACCTAAAGCAGTGGCTAAACATCATGCGTGCCTACGAGAATGGCGGTCATGCTTACCATGCAACGATGCCGACAGACAGCTTACGTCAGTTCCGTGATGCCATTAATGAAGCTAAAGCAATCGGTTTTGATAAATTGTGTGACGCGCAGTGGATACTTGGCAAACGTATCCGCGAAGTACTAGAAGCCAAGGGTGTTGAGAGCGTCGCTGCTGAAGGTTTTAAAGCACCTGGTGTGGTCGTCTCTTATACCGAGCGTGATGACATGCATAAAGGTAGCGCGTTCGCTGAAATCGGGGTACAAATCGCGGCTGGCGTACCATTGAAAGTGGGCGAGCCTGATAACTTCAAAACTTTCCGTTTGGGTCTATTTGGCTTGGATAAATTGACTGATATCGATGGTACAGTAGCGCGTTTTGAAACGGCACTTGATAAGGTGCTGAGCCAGTAAAAATCGCCATTAAACGAGCTAATAAAGACAGTAATATGATAGCTTATTAAGTTTTTTCACCGCCTTTTTTAAAGCCTTTACAGTACAGTCTTTACAGTTATAAAAAATACTGAACCATTAGTGTCATGCTAGGTTCAGTATTTTTTTACCTTTTTATTATATTTTATAATATAATGTATTTT
>NZ_CAJHAL010000032.1:0-34252 GCF_904846365.1 Psychrobacter nivimaris | reverse complement strand
CTGATCTGAACCCTATTGAAAAGAAATGGGCGCAAGCAAAGTTTCTACGACAAGGGTGGATGGAGAATAATCTGCCTAAACTGTTTCAGGATATGGGCTGTTCCAGTTTTATTGTGGATTGACTATATAAGAATCTTCTTCGCCACCAGTATGTGAAAGGCTTAATTATGCGATAAATAAATACTCGAAACTTCTGCTGTTAAATTTCCTACGTATCTTTAATTCTAAGAAAGATGAATAAAATTCATCTTATGTTTAAATTGTATCGTTTTTATTCATGTTTAGATTTCGGTATGATTCACCTCATACACAGATTTGGTTTTATCTCAGATAAATAAGGTAGCGGATCACCATGAGTAAAGAATTCAATTGTTCAATTAAGCACATTCGTTTTGATGAAAACTATCAGCCTGCAGATAGCACGCGTTTGACGACTAACTTTGCAAATTTGGCACGCGGCGAGCACCGCCAAGAGAACTTACGCAAAACGTTAACCATGATCAATAACCGCTTTAATGCATTGGCGCATTGGGACAATCTGACAGCAGATCGTTATTCTGTTGAAGTTGATATCATCTCTGTCGATCTAGATGTTAAAGGCAATGGTCAGACGTTTCCTATTATCGAAACGCTAAAAACAACGATTGTGGATCACAAAGAAAACAAGCGTATCGACGGTATGGTTGGCAACAGCTTCTCCTCTTATGTGCGTGATTATGACTTTAGTATTGTGTTACCAGAGCATCGCGACAAAAACCTAGCATCCATAACGCCAGATAATTTTGGTGAGTTGCACGGCAAGCTGTTTCAATATTTATTGAATTCAGAGGCTTACAACGCTCACTTTCACAAAAAACCTGTGATTTGCCTAAGCGTGTCAACCAGCAAGACTTACTACCGTACTGTCAATCAGCACCCTGTATTGGGCATTGAATACAAGCAAGATGAATACTCGTTGACCGACGACTACTTTCATAAAATGGGCTTAACGGTACGTTATTTTAAGCCTGAAGGTAGTGCCGCGCCGCTAGCATTTTATTTTGCAGGGGATTTGCTAAGTGATTACACCGATCTTGAGCTGATTAGTGCAATTAGTACTATGGAGACCTTTCAGAAGATCTACCGTCCTGAGATTTACAATGCCAACTCAAGCGCTGGACAAGTGTATCAACCTAGCCTGGACTACCAAGACTATTCATTGACGCAAGTGGTCTATGACCGCGCCGAACGCAGTCAAATGGCAGTAACCCAAGGCAGATTTACAGAGACACATTTTATCAAGCCGTATCAAACTATCCTTGAGGAATGGGCTGCAAGCTATGATGTAACAGGCGATACTGCTCAAAAAGAAGCCGCTGAAAAAGAAACGGCTAGGAAGCAAGCCGCTTAACTGAGCATCACTCATCAACATAATAAAAAATAAATTAATTAGAAGATAAATCGTATGAAACTACTATTACCGACGTCTACCGCTGGCAGCTTACCAAAACCGTCTTGGCTAGCAGAACCAGAGAAAATTTGGTCACCTTGGGCGTTAGAGGGCGAGCAGTTGCTTGAAGCCAAGCAAGATGCGCTACGTGTATCATTGCAAGAGCAGCAGCATGCAGGGATTGATATTGTCAGTGATGGCGAGCAGACCCGTCAACACTTTGTGACTACGTTCATCGAACACCTTGATGGTGTCGACTTTGAGAAGCGTGAGACGGTCAAAATCCGCAATCGCTACGATGCGAGCGTGCCCTCAGTTGTTGGTGCGGTGAGCCGTCCGAAGTCCGTATTCGTTGATGATGCTAAGTTTTTGCGTCAGCAAACTGATCAGCCAATCAAATGGGCGTTGCCAGGGCCGATGACGATGATTGATACGTTATATGACGGTCATTATAAAAGCCGTGAAAAATTGGCTTGGGAATTTGCTAAAATCCTGAACCAAGAGGCAAAAGAATTAGAAGCGGCTGGCGTCGATATTATCCAGTTTGATGAGCCAGCATTTAATGTATTCTTTGATGATGTGAACGACTGGGGTATTGCAACTTTAGAGCGCGCCATTGAAGGCCTAAAATGTGAGACAGCTGTCCATATTTGCTACGGCTATGGCATCAAAGCCAATACCGATTGGAAAAAGACACTGGGTTCAGAGTGGCGCGAATACGAAAAAGCGTTCCCTAAATTGCAACAGTCGAAAATCGATATTGTCTCACTTGAGTGTCAAAACTCACGTGTACCTATGGATCTGATTGAATTGATTCGTGGTAAAAAAGTGATGGTCGGTGCCATTGATGTGGCAACCAACACTATCGAGACACCAGAAGAGGTAGCAGATACGCTACGCAAAGCGCTACAATTTGTCGATGCTGACAAGCTGTATCCTGCCACTAACTGCGGCATGGCACCTTTGTCTCGCCAAGTCGCACGTGGTAAGCTCGCGGCCTTAAGCGCTGGTGCTCAAATCGTTCGTCAAGAACTGACTGCTTAGAGTTGAGCCGTTTAGGAAATTCTATTTAAAGAATTTCCCTTGCAAAACTAAAATTGAAGCACAATTTTTTAACGTTATTTTTTAACGTTTCTCGGGATTGAAGCAATGATTAAAGATAGGATTGACGCGACCGACTTTAGAGATGCCATGTCTTTGCTAACGACTGCGGTCAATGTGGTGACCACAGCAGGTGCGACGGGCATGCATGGGTTTACAGCATCGGCAGTATGTAGTGTCACAGACACACCGCCGACCTTGCTTGTCTGTATGAATCAAACGTCTCGGTCACATGGCTACTTTCTGGAAAACAAGATTTTAAGTGTCAATGTGTTAGGCGCGCAACATGAGCAGCTGTCCAATGCTTTTGCCTCTAAATTGTGTTCAGAAGAACGGTTTGAATATGGTTCTTGGACACAATTACAAACAGGCGCTCCTGTACTGGAGGATGCCTTGGTCAGCTTTGATTGTGAGATTGAACAAATTCAAGAAGTCGGCACGCATAGCGTCTTTATGTGCCGCATTGTCGCCATCAATCAGGCTGAGCCACAAGGCGGCACTGATGAAGGGTTGGTTTACTTTAACCGTGCCTACTCTAGAGTGGGGCAAGTGGAACTTATTTAATCCAGTATTTATAGTCCAACCCCTGAGCCTATGGGCTATTGCTCGTTCAACATTAAGCAGTCGTTTAACTATAATTATCATCTCATTAAATCTAAATAAGAAGTAACTATCCTGTGGAATTAATAACTTTTTTAGTAATAGGGGCGCTAGCAGGATTTGCTGCGGGGCTATTTGGAGTGGGCGGTGGGACTATTATCGTACCACTGCTATTTATTGTCTTTACGCAAATGGGTTACAGTTCTGACAGTATTATGCACTTGGCCTTGGGTACTTCACTGGCAACCATTATTGTCACGTCCATAAGCTCGCTCATGGCGCATAATAAGAAAGGCGCAGTCATGTGGCCTGTCTTTAAAAATCTGACGCCAGGCTTAGCAATAGGCTGCTTTTTAGGAGCAGGGATCGCAGGACAGATATCTGGTTTATATCTGCAGTTGATTGTTGGTGTGTTTTTGCTTTGGGTCGCTTATAAAATGTTTATGGGTGGTAAAAAGAAAGCAAATAGCGATGCTGGTAATGTTCATATAGCTTTGCCTTCAAAGCCTAAGCAATTAGCAGCAGGGGCGGGTATCGGTATTGCTTCTGCTATTTTTGGGATTGGCGGTGGTAGCTTAACCGTACCTTATCTCACACGTTACGGTGTGGTGATGCAAAAAGCCGTTGGAACCTCAGCCGCTTGTGGTTTACCTATCGCCATTGCAGGTGCGCTAGGATTTATGTTCTTTGGCATGCAAGCGCAAGTCGACGTGCCCAATACGATTGGCTTTGTCCATATCTATGCTTTTTTAGGCATTAGCATCATGAGCTTTTTCACCGCCAAGATAGGCGCAAAAGTCGCTCACGCATTATCGCCACAGTTGCTGAAAAAATGCTTTGCGGTACTGTTGACTGTCGTAGGCTGTTACTTCTTATATAAAGGGTTGCTCTGAGTAATTTGAGATTAATGGACGCTTGAAAGGATTCAAGGGTAGGTTTTCAATTAGCATACCGACTAGCTACATTCTTAAATTGTAGCTAGTCGGTATGCAGTTTTATAGAAGGTATGTTGATTCAGTCCTTTATTTAGCTAAATCACTTAACCAAATACTCGCCATAATATCCAAAATATTCCTATCATCAAGACAGCAATCACGAGCAATCGTTTTAGCCAATAAGGTAGTAGGGGTTTCTTGTAGCCTAAGTCATTCAACTGACTATCGACACCATCTTGCAGCCCCTTAAACCCTTGACTTTGTTTGGTCGTTTTAACACGATTTTTTACCAATGGCCCAGGCTCGTCTTCTTCTTGCTCTCTATCAAAGCTGATGGCTTGATTTGGAATGCCTTGTTTACTAGCGATAGTATTGAGCTTCTGTTGTTGCTTTACTTTTAGCTGGGTCTCATAAGCATCAATTCTACTTTTGGCTTCATCCATACTGATGTTTTCGTCTGCCGCCAAAGTTTTGATGGCCATTACTAGGTTGTTTTTTTCGACCATCATAATGACGTCTTTTGGCAACTTGGTATTGACCGGTTTTGCGCTAGGGTCGGGGTTAAACATGACTGTCCTTATTACGGCGTATAAGTGTGAATGAGTTATATGCTCATTATAACCATGTTAGATAAGTAATATTCAAGCAAAAAAATACCGCGGCCACTATGGTGACTGCGGTATTTTTTTATTTATCGTTATTGGCATTTTTGCCCATATTTGATAATTATAGATCTTTCCAACGTTGGATAGACTCTTTGATAACTTCTTTCGCTTCTGCGACATCGCCCCAAGATTCAACAACCGTCGTACCAGCTTTTTTCAGGTCTTTGTAATGGCTGAAATGGAACTCTAACTGGTTGATTAACTGCTTTGGTAGGTCTTCTAAGCTGTTGTAAGCATTGCCTGTATCACGGTCATCAGCAGGTACGACAACGATTTTGTCATCTACTTCGCCATCATCAACAAACTTCATGACACCGATAACTTTGGCTTTTAAGAAAATACCAGTCGGTAGTGGCTGTTCAGTCAATAGCAGTACGTCAAGCTCATCACCGTCTTCGTCAAGTGTTTGTGGGATGAAGCCATAGTTACAAGGTTTGGCAAAAATCTGTGGGTCAATACGGTCAAGCTCAAATACTGCTAATTCGCGATTCCACTCAATTTTATGGCTGCTACCAGCTGGGATCTCTACTACTACGTTGATGATGCCGCCGTCTACGTCGCCTGCGTCCAAAATTTTGTTAAAATCTGCCATAAAATGCTCCAATTTGCTTTTGTTTTAGATGTTTGAATAAGGGGTTGAGCTAGGGATACAGCAAGGATAATTGCTGCGTCCAATTTGTACTGCATGCGATTATAGCAAGTTTGTACTGAATTTTCTCTTAATATTTAAGTCTAAGCGTGCAAGATATTATGCAAAAAAAGATTATGCAAAAATAGGCTCAGAACTTACTTGGGCGAGATAGCTCGCAACTCAATCAGCCCAGCATGACGCTTGGCGATGTTATCAATAAGTTTTTGAGTGACTGTCTCATAGCTGAATGAATCGCTCATTTGCTGCTCAGTCTGCGCATCTGGCTCTGTTTGCTCTGAATCTGTCTGCATGGCTACAAAGTCAGACAATCGCAACATTTGCATGCCAGCATAGCCACAAGGATTGATGGCGTTAAATGAAGACAGGTCACAATTTAAATTAATCGCAATACCATGGTAGCTAAAGCCATGCTTAATCTTAAAGCCTAGCGAGGCCATTTTGCCCAGCATAATCTTATTATCAAGAGAGTTGTCATCTGTAGAGGTGCTGTCATCTGTTGCAGCAGTATCTGCATATAAGTAGACACCTGGGGCATCACGGCGTGCATGAGCACTGATATTATCACTATTAGATGGTGAGCTACTCAAACAGTCATTGATGACGTCTTCTATCGCTTGCTCAGCATGGGAGACGAGATTGCGTACACTCCATTTGAGACTGTCTAAGTCAAACAACCAATAGATAACCAGCTGCCCATGACCGTGCCATGTCACCTGACCACCGCGATCGGTCTTGATGATAGGCGTGTCAGTACGCTGTAATATATGCTCTTCTTTGCCTGCCTGTCCCAGCGTGTAGACGTCGTTATGATCGACAATCCACAATTCATCAGGCGTACGCAGCCCTTGTTGTTTTTTTAGATCGATACGTTCGAGGGTGCGTGCCAGCATCGCATCGAGAGTAGGGACATAATCGGCGGCTGAGAGAGATTTGCTGACAAGCGTGTCATTAAGGGGTTGTGTGTCATTTTGCATGAGAGTATCTGTCTTATTATTATCAAGTTTAAAATAAATAATGCTCATCGGTAGTGTAGCAGTTTTGGCGACTATCGCCCAAAGATATATACTGGCGCAATGTCTGTAAATGGCGTAAATGCTAATAGAAAACAGCTAGCAATTGATGATGAAATAATAGGTATAGAACAGTGGTAAGTCGCTTATAAAGGTACTGCTAGTACAGACGCAGTAGTCAACCAAAGATGCTGTTCATTGCTCAGTCGATGCGCTACATTAAAGTGTGATGAATGGAATCTGATGAAGTTTATAGTCAGAGTAGGTTATCAAAGAGTGCACCTGACTAGAAAGAAAGATAGAGCCTCTAACCCAATATAGTATAGTGATTACAAACCTTATGACTATTATTATGATTATGACAAGGAAGACAAATGACAGATAGCAACCAAAGCGCCCATGAGCAGGCAGTGACCGAGACCGGTTTTGCGCTGCAGCGTGTGCCTGAAGCACTAAGTACGGCGAAGACTATCGATGAGATGAAAGCGCAATTTGCACGCTTGCAAATGTTAAGCCGTACCCAGCCAATCAATGATTGGGGCACACGTACGACGCAGCTAGACAATCTAGAAGTGATGCTTAGCGATAACCAAGAGAGTTTTGCAAAGGCGATTAGTGCAGACTTTGGCTATCGTAGCCAGTCAGAGACGCAGTTTGCTGAGTTGTTTCCTAGCTTTACCGGTATCAGCCACGCCAAGAAACACGGCAAAAAGTGGATGAAAGCACATCGTGCGCCTATTTCAGCGCTATATATGCCAGCCCATAATGAAATTCAGCCTCAGCCATTGGGTGTGGTCGGTATCATGGTGCCTTGGAACTATCCATTATTTTTAGCAATTGGCCCGATGATTGATGCAATCACCGCAGGCAACCGAATTATGGTCAAAATGAGTGAGGCCGCGCCGCAATTTGCTCAGACGTTTGCTGACGCCATTGCTCGTTATTTTTCGCCAGATATGATCTGTGTGGTGCTCGGTGAAGTTGAGATTGCCGCCGCCTTTAGTGAGCTACCATTTGATCACCTACTATATACTGGATCGACTGCGGTGGGCAAAAAAGTCATGGCTGCTGCTGCGCCAAATCTAACGCCAGTGACGCTTGAGCTTGGTGGTAAATCACCAGTGATCGTACTAGATGATGCCAATCTAGAGTCTGTCGTCAATCGAGTGATGATGGGTAAGACACTAAATGCTGGACAGACGTGTATTGCGCCAGATTATGTCTTGATTCAGCGCCAATACCATGACCAGTTTATCGAACTTGCAAAAGAGTGGATGACCAAGCATTATCCTGATATCGAAGAAAACCCAGATTACTCTCGCATTATTAATGGTGAGCAGTTTAAACGGGTAAAAGGCTATCTAGATGCGCTAACAGGTGGCGAGGTACATGCGTTAACTGGCGCCGAACCCAATATAGAAACCCGTCTAATGCCGCCAGTCATCGTCAGCGAGCCTGCGCCTGACAGCGACCTCATGCAAAACGAGATTTTTGCTCCGATATTGCCGCTGATGCATTATGAGACGCTTGATGATGCCATTTACTTTGTAAACTCGCGTCCACGTCCATTGGCGCTATATGTGTTTAGTGACAACTACAGCAGTATCGAAAACGTACGTAATAATACGGTCTCGGGTGGTTTGTGTATCAACGAAGTTTTGATACATGTGGCTCAGCATGATTTGCCGTTTGGTGGTGTGGGTGACTCTGGTACTGGCGCATACCATGGTAAGGCCGGCTTTGAACGCCTCAGCCATATGAAGCCGATTTTTGTCCAAACCAAGCTCAATGGCCTGAATTTATTATTGCCGCCTTATGGTGGACTGTTTAAAAAGGCGATGGCGCTTTTTTTGAAATAATCGTCTTTAAGATAACCACTTTTAATATGACCGCTCTTAAAATAATTGCCTTTAAAGTAACAATTCTTGAATTAGACATTTTATAGTAGCTATAGAAATTAATAGTGACCTTTTTTAATCGATTCCATAACCAATAGCACCTATCCAGATAGGTGCTATTTTTTTGTCTAAAATATGACTTCTCGAATATAGATTTCTCAAATTAAGAGCGACTTGTCATAAGAGCTTTATCAAAATTATCGTAAATTTATCTAATGCGTTAATCGACAAATAAGCGTTTGTCATCACTTCTATAAATCGCTACACTTTGTAGTAAGTCTAAACAACAGTAGATAGTAGCTGAATGGTCTAGAGCCAGCATTGGTAAACTTGATATAGCGACGTTTAGCTGTTTTTTAGTTCTATTGTTTTGATAGTGATTTCATGCCGATACAACATAATAATAGGAAAGAGTATGCGCCAATGGATTGCATTAAGCTTACTGTGGATGAGCGCGATACTATTGCCTGTATCGGCGTCTGCAGCCTGCAACTCGCCTATTAAATTTGGGGCGCTAACCTGGGAGAGTGGGCAGTTCACCTCCGGCGTACTCAGACATATCGTAGAAGATGGATACGGCTGCATAGTAGAGGACGTACCAGGAGCAGGGCCTGCACTTGATACGGCGCTCTCACAGAATGACATTCAGGTCATCGGGGAACAGTGGGTTGGCCGTTCGCCAATCATGGAAAAAGCCATTGAGCAGAATAAAGTAGCCATCATCGGCGATACGCTAAAAGGCGGTGCAACTCAAGGCTGGTATGTCCCGCGATACGTTTTGGAAGAAAACCCAGGACTACGCAGCTATCAAGATCTGCCTAAATATACGGAGCTATTTAAAGACCCTGAAGATCCTGGTAAATCTCGCTTTATGAACTGTCCCTCTGGTTGGACGTGTGAGATTTTTAACACACGTTTGCTAAAAACCACCGGTCTAGACAGTCTTTTTAACAACGCACACCCTGGTACAGGTGCTGCTCTCGATGCCGAAATTGCCTCCGCTTTCGAGCAGCATAAGCCACTGTTGTTTTACTACTGGCAACCCACTGGGCTAATGGCAAAATATGACCTTGCGCCATTAGAGTTCCCAGCTTATGAGGATGCTTGTTGGCAAAATCTGCTGCTCGCTGATGGTAAGATGGATTGTGTGTCAGGATTCCCAGTATCGCCGTTAGGTATTGCCGTTTCTACTCCATTTATAGAATCTAATCCTGAACTAGCAGCTGTCTTTGAAAAGGTGCAATTTACCTCTGATGAGCTAAACGGTGCTATCTTGGAGATGAGCGAAAGTAAACGCACTGGCGATGAGCAGGCCATGGTGTTTTTGCGTGACAACCCAGAGGTTTGGCAAGCATGGTTATCCGATGAGGCCGCTACCAATCTCGCTACCAAGTTAGGCCTTAGCTCAACGGGTGCTATCTCTAAAGAAGCAACTGCATCTAGTATCAATGCGTCAGCGCTCGCATCAAGCTTTCCTTCATGGTCGCTTGAGACCCCACTCAATAATGCCTTAGCAAACGTCGTCCAAAACTATGGTGATGTATTTCGTACTATTAGCACGATGGCCCTTACTTATCTGCTACTACCTATTGAACGATTATTAACGGTTATCCCGCCTTGGCTGATTATTGCATTTGTGACTGTGCTTGGCTGGTTTGGTGTCCGCAAGATTTGGTTCGCGCTGGCATGTGGTGCAGGGCTATTTTTGATAGGTGCTTTTGGCTTATGGGGCGCACTGATCGATACTTTAGCGCTGCTTATCGTATCGGTACTGGTCACGGTCGTGATTGGTATTCCTATTGGTATTGCCATGTCAGGTAGCAAACTGCTACGCAAGACTGTGACGCCAGTGCTAGATATCATGCAGACCATGCCGAGTTTTGTATATCTCATACCAGTGCTGATGTTGTTTGGTATTGGTAAAGTGCCTGCGTTATTCGCGACCGTGATTTATGCTTTGCCACCCTTGATTCGTCTGACGACATTAGGGATTACACAAGTCAATCATGAAATGGTCGAAGCAGGACGATCCTTTGGTAGTACCCACCTACAGCTACTTCTCTGGATTAAATTGCCACAAGCGCTGCCCAGTATTATGGCAGGTATCAATCAGGCTGTGATGATGTCACTTGCCATGGTGGTATTGGCTTCAATGATTGGTGCTCCTGGGCTTGGTGAAGATGTATTGCAGTCTATCCAAACGCTCAATATCGGTCAGGGTCTACAAGCAGGTACGGCCATCGTCATCGTTGCTATTATCATTGACCGTATTACGCAAGCATTTGGTCAAGGTAAGCGTACCCGTCAAAAAACCATCGAAGCAGGCAGACGTCCGATTGGATAAAAAATTATCTAGTGGCATACGACTGAACCCATGGTAATCGACCGAAGCCATAATGATAAAAACCACGTGAATAGTGAGAGCACCGATGAATCATATCCAATTAAAAAATATCAGTAAGATTTATAATGCCAGTAGTACGCAAGCACAGTCTGCATTGGCATTGCTGGCTGAGGGTATGGATAGCATCAAAGTAAAAGAGCAAACGGGCTATTCAGTTGGTCTGTATGATATCAATCTAGATATCAAGGCAGGCGAGTTGCATTGCATCATGGGTCTATCAGGATCGGGCAAGTCAACGCTGATACGCCATATTAACCGTTTGATCGATCCAACCAGTGGCGAGATATGGGTAGATACTGCTTTGAATAGAGATCATACAACTCATACAACAGCTGATAGGCAATCAGTGATAGATAATATGAGTACGGTAGTAGAAGAAAGCTCTGCTGCGGCTATTAATATTTTAGCGCTCAACGATAAAAAGTTGCAGCATTATCGTCAGCAGACCGTCAGTATGGTTTTTCAGCATTTCGGCTTAGTGCCGCATATGACGGTCATACAAAATGTCGCTTATGGGCTGCGTGTCCGAAAAATGAGCGTAAACGAGCGACACGAAACGGCTCGACATTGGCTAAATGAAGTAGGTCTATCCAATTTGGAAAACAGCTACCCTGATGAGCTCTCAGGGGGAATGCAGCAGCGCGTTGGTTTGGCTCGTGCCTTAGCGACGGATAATCCAATTTTGCTAATGGATGAAGCGTTCTCTGCACTTGATCCGCTCATTCGCGCTCAGTTGCAAGACCAACTACTCGAATTACAAGATCGATTGAACAAGACCATTGTATTTATTACCCATGACATCGATGAAGCTGTCAAAGTAGGTCAGCGTATCAGTATGCTAAATGGTGGTCGACTCATACAAACGGGGACACCAAGCGAGTTGCGGCATAATCCTGCTGATGACTACGTCGAGCAGTTTATGAGTGCAAAATCATAGGTTGTGCTAACCATTTATGAATAGATTGTCTGGATAGACTTATACAATGTTTTTATGAATGGTGTAAATAATCGCAATCATTTTACTGGCTTTTCACTATCATTTTGCTGCAATCAAAAGTGAACTCTGAAATAAATACCAAACTTCGTTATACTGAACGGTTTATCGATGGCTCATAATGAATGAGCGTGTATTGTTTATCGTCCACATATGATGTCGCTTTGTCTATCAAATGACGTTTGTTTCTTATTTTGCACTTTTAAGGCCATAGCATGACCGTTTCTTATGCACCTATTATTACTTCATTGCTTGATAATGATTTGTACAAATTTACGATGTTACAAGCCATGCTGCATCAGTTCCCGCAAACCCATGGTGTTTATCGCTTTCGCTGCCGTAATAACAAAGATGCAGCCTATCCGTTGGCTGATATCCAAAAAGATCTAGAGCAGCAACTAGACAGCTTATGCGAATTGCGCTTTTTGCCAGATGAGCTAGAGTACTTACGTAGCTTACGCTTTATTCGCTCAGATTTCGTTGATTATCTAGAATTATTTAAGCTAAAACGTCGTTTTATTACGGTAAGTACAGACGATAAAGGTCGCCTGTTTATCGATATCGAAGGGCCAATGATTCAAGCGATGTTCTTTGAAGTATTTGTACTAGCCATTGTCAATGAGCTGTATTTTAATGCGCTATCTAATGACAGCGTGATTGAAGAAGGACAACGTCGCCTCGATGCAAAAGTAGCGCTATTACATCAGTATGCCGAAGAGCAAACCCAGTACGATCAGGATACACCGCCATTTATCGTCGCTGATTTTGGCACGCGTAGACGCTTTAGTCGACGCTGGCAAGCACACGTAGTGAAAACGTTACATAAAGCCGAGCCAAAGATAGTTGGTGGTACATCAAACGTATATTTGACCAAGCAATTAGGAATGACGCCAATAGGCACCATGGCGCACGAGTTTATGCAGGCGTTTCAAGCATTAGATGTGCGTCTGCGAGATTCACAAAAGGCCGCGCTTGAAGCGTGGGTGCATGAGTATCGTGGCGACTTGGGTATTGCATTGACAGACGTAGTCGGCATGGATGCGTTCTTACGTGATTTCGATTTGTATTTTGCTAAACTATTCGACGGTCTGCGTCATGATAGCGGCGACCCATATATTTGGGGTGATAAGGCAATTGCCCATTATGAGAAGCTAAAGATAGACCCAAAAACCAAGATTCTAACTTTTAGCGATGGGTTAGATTTAGAGAAGGCGTGGGAGCTGCATCAATACTTTAAAGGTCGCATTAGAACCAGTTTCGGCATCGGCACCAATCTAACCAATGATATGGGCATTACGCCGATTAATATCGTGCTCAAGTTGGTAGAGTGCAATGGTCAGCCAGTTGCAAAGCTGTCTGACAGCCCAGGCAAGACCATGATCAATAACGACACGTATCTTGCCTATCTGCGCCAAGTCTTTGAGGTTGATGAGCCTGAATAAGCTAAATATAAGGCTGTGACAGTGTCAAATGAGCTTGATGTAACTAATTTAACTAATCAGCTGCTATCTAGTGGCTGATTTTTATTTAACTATCAACACTGCTAGTAGATTTTTCTTCGGCAAAGGCGGCATCCAATGCTTGCTGTACAGCATTGATACGAGTCTCGCAAACGCGATAAGCGGCAATAGACTCTTCAACCGTTGTCATTAGATTATCAATATCAGGCTCGTCCTGTTGCTGTAGTTCAGCCGCATTGGTTTTTAAAATATCATAAGCCGCCTTAAAGGTTTTTGGGGCGGCTTTTTTGCGTCGGCGAGTAGAGGTAGTCATAAAATTTCCTAATTTTTAAAGATAAGTAGATGAGTAATCTGTAGATATTATTATGTGGTTAAGTTAGAGCGCCTGAGGTTTCCGTCGCTTCTTTATCCATAGTGACATCGATAATCTGCGCTTTTGCGTTGCCATCTTTTAAAATGATATTGACGGTTTGCTCAGGATACAGTTGGGTACTACTAGTGAGTATTTGCTTGTTTTTAGCATCCGTGAGCATGGTGTAGCCCTGCTTGAGTACGCGAGACGGTCGATGTAATAGCACAATATCACGTAGATGTTCGCTATCACGCTGTGCTTGCACAATTTGCTGCTGTGCATTTTGCATGATTGACTCTTGATGACTTTTGCTATTGGTAGCGGCTTTTGCGAGCTGTTGATGCGCCAAGGTTTGCGTTTGTGTGTATCGCTCAGCTGTCAGTCTGATAGCTTGCTTTACTTGACGCTGGGCACTTTGCTGAATACTGCGCCATGCATAATCACTGTCTTTTCGTAGAGCGGTTAGTTGGCCAATCGTTTGCGACTGTATTTGGCTTAATTGGCGTGCGGTTTGTTGCTCGGCAGTATTCAATTGACGCTGTGCCGCTTGCTTGATTTGAGCTTGATATTGTAGCGTCTGAGTGACGAGCTGGGCCAAGTGGCTATGGATAGCAGCAATCACCTTTGAGGGTGTATCAAAGCTAGTATGTGCCACTTCATCTAAGATGACATTGTCACGCTCATGACCGATGCCCACCCAGACAGGGACAGGCTGCTCAGCAACCAAAGCTGCCAGCTCATAATCATTGAGATAAGCTAAGTCGCCAACCGCACCGCCGCCGCGAATAATAACCAACAAGTCTGGTAGACGCTGATAAGTATCGTAAAATTGCTGCTGGGCGCTAACGATGGCTTGGCGTATCTCGGCGGGTGCATGATTACCTTGAAAAGTCGCATTATGATAGTGGAAGTGACATGCACCTGTACTGGCTAAGCGATCGGCATCTGCTTGAAAATCACCCAATCCAGCTGCCTTTTCAGGGGCGATGACCAGCACATGCTCAATATCAAAAGGGGCAGGTAGCTGCTGATTGAGATGTAATAACCCTTCACCTGTTAGGCGGTCAACCATTTCTGCATATTGCCGTGCCAAGTCGCCTAACGTATAGCTGGGGTCGATATCTTCAATGGTGATTGAAAATCCGTACTGGGCATGGAAGCCTGCCGATACTTTAAGGAGTACGGTCAAATCACGCTCAAGCGGCATACCAGTTGCACGTTCAAACTTGGCTAATACACGAGCAGCTTTAAAGCGCCATAGATTGCCACGGCAGCTGGCGACCACTTTGCCATCGTCATCTTTTTCTGCCAGTTCAAAATAGTAATGACCACCTTTGCTCGACAGATTACGGATTTCGGCCTTTACCCAGACACGGTGATCAAAAGTTTGTTTGATGACCATCTCAACCGCTGATAAATAATCACTTAGGCGTAGGACCGTATCCTCTAAATGGTCTTCTTGCTCAGCGAGTTCAGCCTCTAGAGTTTCCAAATCTTTGGCAGGTGCTAATACTTTGGCCTGTTTAATATTTGAAAGATTGGGTTTGCGCATAATATTAGACCAAAGATAATGAAAATATAAAGACTGACGAGGATGTGCTGAATACGATAGCGGATAGTTTAACTTAAAAAGTAGAGTACAAAAAGCGAAGCCAACAAGCTTTGATTGATATATTATCTATATCGCAGTTTGTTGGCTGTTTAATCAGAGAAGGATTGTATGTCACTTAATGTTAGCGGTTAGATCGTAAACCTGTTTGCGTCTAAAAGAGATTGTCGTGTAGAGAAAAGTAGATAGATATTTTGGTGGTGTGTCAAAAAGTATGCTGATTAAAATTTGAACAATTTTTAAAGCCTTGAAAGCCCTATAGAATCAGAGAACTTAGCATAGATTTCTTATTGACTTTTATCGCCAGCATACTTTTTAAAACACCACCGATATTTTTAGCTAGATATAGTCGGTTCGAGATAATTCAGATACAAGGAAGGCAAGTGAAAGTGCTACAAATAATAGACTGAGTGAGCCTGACACTGTATCTGATTTATATGGTATTGACGATATTTATTGGCAACGGAAGTTAATGGTGTATTCGTAATCATCGCTACGTGACAAATCTGGTGTACCCGTGCCAAATATCGAGCCGACGACAGCACCTACTTGACCAACCATACGGCCAGTACGCTCGTTTAAGATGCCATTATATTTTACATTATCATCAACGATAATTACTTGCTTGCTTCGACAGGTTTTTTGAGCACTATCAATTGCGTTTTGCTGTGCCTTGACTTTGGTATCAGCGATACCTGTTGTCTCATAGATAGAGTTGGCACGCTGAATCACTGGTGAAGAAGGCGTACTTTGACAGGCGCTCAAAGCAAGTGCAGCCGCTAACGTTGCCGTCAAACTGGCAGTTTTATTAAAAGTATTCATAAATAATTCCTGATTTATATAAGCAGAACGTCTTAGCTATAGGCAAAGCTTTATGAATGTAGCTTATCTAGATATTACCTGTCTAGACAGTTATTGTGTGCTGTATTACCGGTATATTGCCGATGAACCTTGCCTTAGATATAAACCAGTTTAAAACTTCAAGAACAGCAATATTTCAAAACGGCAGATAACCATTATTGACCAAAAATAAAACAAGTCGCATTCGTACACAGCAAATCACTTGAAATATAAATTGTATCTAGGATAATTGAGCCATTCATTTTTTATTAATAAGTAATACTATGCAATTGATTCCTGCTCCTGCTGGCGTGCTCGAGGTTGACGCACTGTGGCAAAATGACAATCCTAATGATCCAAATACAGACACGGTGGCGCTGCTGTGCCATCCCAATCCGTTGTTTGATGGTACGATGAATAACAAAGTGGTCACCACCATGTATCGCTTTGCCCGTGATAATGGTATGCATGTGGTGCGCTTTAACTTTCGCGGCGTTGGTCAATCGACAGGCGAGCACGATTATGCGGAAGGTGAAGTGGTCGATGCAATGACCGTGCTACAATGGATTGCTGAACAAACCAATGCTCGAAAGCTATGGCTGGGTGGTTTCTCTTTTGGTGGCTATGTCACGGCACGCGTGGCTGAGCAAGTGCTTGAAGCCGCACATATATGGGGATTGGGTGACTTTGAAGTCACGAAAATTGCCCTGATCGCACCATCAGTCGAAAAAAACGACAGTACTGATATTAGTTTGCCTGCAGATAGAACTTTTGAGATTTATGGTAATGCGGATGAAGTAATTGAACCTGATAATATGCAGGCATTTGCAGACCGATTAGGCATTGAAGTCAGCGTGGTCGATGGCGCGGGTCATTTCTTCCATGGTCGCTTATCAGAGCTCAAAGGATTACTAGACAAGCATAGCTTTGGGCAGGACAGCTAATTTATTTGTTACCTAGCCCATCTTAATAGCTTCTGCTTTGATATGGTTTAGCATGGCTTGCTTGGCAGCACCAGTACCGTGCTAAATTATCCTACTATTTTGATATTTATTTAATCCAACGATGAGTCGTATTATGAGTTTATCTCCATTGCAACGTTACGAGAAAGCCGTCAGTACAGATGAGTTTACTCGGGATGAGCAGCAATTTCAGGCCATGAGCTATCTTGATGAGATATACCATCAGCTCATCAATAGTGCACCGCAAAAGAAAGGTTTTTTTGGCTTTTTAAAATCTAAGCCTGTCGCGCCAACGGGTCTTTATATGTGGGGCGGGGTTGGCCGCGGTAAAACGTGGATGATGGACATGTTTTATGACTCGTTGACCATCGAGCGCAAGATGCGTCTGCATTTCCATCATTTTATGCAGCGTGTCCATAGAGAGCTTAACAAACTACAAGGTGAGAGCGATCCGTTAGAGAAAGTCGCTGATATTATTTATAAAGAAGCGGTTATTATCTGTTTTGACGAGTTTTTTGTTTCTAATGTCTCTGATGCCATGATATTGGGCGATTTGTTCACTATGCTGTTCAACCGCGGCATTACTTTGGTTGCCACCTCAAACATTGAGCCAGCTGGACTGTATAAAGATGGCTTACATCGTGACCGTTTTATGCCTGCCATTGCGGAAGTTGAGCGTCATACGACGGTAATGAATATTGACTCGGGAATTGATTATCGTCTGCGCGTATTGCAACAAGCTGAGTTATACGAAGCGCCGCTTACTAAGGCGAACTACCATTGGTTAGCCAACCGTTTTGCGAGCTTGTCAAATAATCAGAAAATTAGTAAAGAGCCCATTACTATCAATGGACGAGAAGTAAAAATCAACGCTTGTACCGAAGATATCTTATTCTGTGACTTCCGTCATCTCTGTATGGCACCGCGTTCAGCCGCTGATTTTATTGAGCTTGCCAAACGCTTTAGCACCGTTTTAGTTGACTCTGTGCCAGCACTAGATGACGACTTGCGTGATCCAACGCGCCGTTTCATTTATCTCGTCGATGAATTTTATGATCGCCGTGTGAAATTATTGGTACGGGCAGAGCAGCCGATTCTAGATTTGTATCAAGGAGAAAAATTGGCGTTTGAGATTGAACGTACTCGTTCACGCCTGCTTGAGATGCAGTCAGAGGACTATCTACGCATGGACCACCGAGTCGAAGATGTTGCGTAGTTTACTGCTGAGTTGAGACTGCCTGCGTGTAGTTCTCAACTGCTCTATAGCCGTTAAAAGTAAGAAAACGACATTATAAATAATAAGTAGTGACAGATAATAATAAATAAGGATAAAACAATGACTACAACTGACAATGCTGATAATAAAAGCCAAAAAATAGAAGACAAAAAACTGTCTGTGAAGAACGTAGCAGCGAATGATATCTCATCTACCAGTGACGAGCTGATAGGTTGGATCAATTCAAGACGCAGTATGGGCAATCTAGATGAGCCAGCACCGACGCGGGCGCAGATTGAATCTGCCATTGAGTGTGCGGCAACTGCGCCAGATCATAAAAAATTGCGTCCTTGGCGCTTCATCGTGACGCAAGGTGAGGCGCGCCATGAGTTAGGCCGTGCCTTGCTCGAAGCTGCCCAAGCAAAAGCGCTACAAGATGGCGAAGAATTGACTGAGAAAACCATCACTAAAACTCAAAATATGCCATTGCGAGCGCCGCTAATCATAACGGCTGTGACTCAAATGCAAGAACACAAAAAAGTACCACCTTTTGAGCAAATGCTCAGTGCGGGTGCTGCTGTACAAAATCTAATCTTGGCGTTAAAAGCCCAAGGATTTAGTACGGTTTGGCGCACTGGGCTGTTATGCAATGAGCCTGCGGTAAAAGCGTATTTCGGCGTAGGTCCAGATGATTATGTGACCGCTTTTGTTTATACTGGCACAAGTCCCAAGGACGAGTCCAAACGCAAACCTATCGATATCGAACCGCTAGTTCGCTTCGAGTCGTAATGTAGCTTAGTACTGTCTATTTATAGGATTATAATTTCACAAAGTTGTAATTCAAAAAGAGTAAAGCCAGTAGCTGAGCACAATAGATTCTATTGATAATACGTCAGTCAACACGGATAAAAGAACATGACAAGCCCTAATAATAGTAATAAAAACAACACCAGTGCTAATAATGAGACGGACAAAGAATCGTCTGAAAAGCAGAACGGTATGCTTGCAGGTATTTTTGAGCGGGCAACCAAGTCAGGTCTCGGCCGTAAAAAGTCAAACCCTAGTCCTGTTGGATCAGCTGTGGCAAAGGATATGGCAGACATTCATAGCAATCCTACCAAGCTGCGCTTGGCGTTTTTAGGTGGTGGTAGCTTTGGTACGGCAATGGCAAATTTAGCCGCACGTAATGGCTGTGATACCACGCTATGGGTACGTAACAAACGTACGGTAAAAGCAATGGCGAAAACACAGACCAATAAAAAGTATCTACCAGGCTATAAGCTTGATGATCGACTGAAATACAGCCATGATTTGGCGGCAAGTGTCAAAGATAAAGACATTATTTTTATTGCTGTGCCAGGTTTAGCCTTTCGTGAAACGCTAAAAAACATCGCGCCTTTTATCAGTGGTCAGTCCATTGTATCGTTGACTAAAGGTATGGAAAAAGACACCTTTGCGATGATGAGTGATATCATCAAAGAAGTGTTGCCAGAAGTGAACTTTGGCGTTATGTCAGGACCGAACCTCGCTATCGAAATCATGAAAAATATGCCATCTGCTACGGTTATCGCAAGTGAGTCGGAACCATTACGTCATGCTGTACAAGCAGCATTACATAGTGCTTTCTTTAGAGTATTTGCTAGTGATGATATACGCGGCGTCGAGCTTGGCGGCGCGCTAAAAAACATCTACGCAATTGCCATGGGTATGGCAGCCGCTTACGAAGTAGGTGAGAATACTAAAGCGATGATTCTTACTCGTGCTTTGGCAGAAATGAGTCGTTTTGGCGTTGAGGAAGGTGCCAATCCGCTCACTTTCTTGGGCTTGTCAGGGGTAGGCGACTTATACGCCACTTGTAGCTCAGAGCTAAGTCGTAACTATCGTATCGGTAATATGCTTGGACGCGGTATGAGTATTGATGCTGCGGTCAAAAAGCTTGGCCAAACTGCTGAAGGGGTAAATACCATTCAGCAAGTACATGAAAAAGCGACCAAAGCGGGTATCTATATGCCAATTACTCATGCGCTCTATGCGGTCATTTATGAAGACAAGGCCGCTCTAGGCGTTGCGCTACATCTAATGGAAGCAGGATTCCGTAGCGATGTTGAGTTTGTCATGGCGCATGATCATAGCAATGCAGCACTTACGGCTCATATGAAAACCTCTAATAGCAATACTAAAAGCAAAGACAGCGATGCTGATAAGTAAGACACATCATTAAAAATCAGTATCAAGAGAGTCGAACTTAGCGCTCCAAGGAAGGTTATGAAAATTATATTAGTACGTCATGGTCAAGCAGAAGACGAAACACGTCCAGATAGTGCACGTCAGCTGACGGACTTTGGTCAGCAGCAGGCAGCGCAAACGGCAGAGTATGTGACCACTCACTATAGCCCAGATCGTTTTGTAGTTAGCCCTTATATTAGAGCGCAGCAGACTTTGTCTGCATTCCAGTCACGAGCACCGCAAGCCGCCTCATCTGTGCAAGACAATATCACGCCCTCGGATGACGCTCGCCAAGCTTTGATAGATATTGCCAATATTGAAGCTGAGTGTTTGGTCATTGTTTGTCATATGTCTATCGTCGCCTATATCGCGGGATTGCTTACAGAGGATTATCCTGAGTCATTTTCTCTAGCGGAAGTCAGAGTGTTTGATATGGAGTTTGTGATGACTGGCATGGCAACGGAAGTTGATCGTTTTGTTCCTGACCAGCCTTATTAGACTAGACATTCTAATATTTTGCTTAGAAACGATTTGCTAGAGCAGAATTGATTAGATATGACGGATTTAAAATGGTATTGGCGAGAAGCATGCCAGCTATTAATCGTATAAAGTCATTCAGTTATTTTAAAAACCGTATCAACCTTAACAATATTTTGATAACCGCAGCAATAATTGAGGACACGTTTAGTGTTACATGTTTGGTTACGAGCGCAGCATAGCCCGCTAGCTGTCTGGCACGAAGATATACAGCAATGGCAAATGGTTGATGGTTGGCAACAGCTACAGACAATCTATGGTAACTATAAGTCCAATAGCCAAAAGGCGCTTTGTCTATATTTTCCCTCAAGTCATGCATTGCAAGTGGATACGGCACTTAATGCTGCTCAGCTTAAACAGCTGGGTAATGGCGGCAAGCAATACTTATTTGAAGAAACTTCATTAACACCTATTGAGCAATTAAACATCCGCCAATTGAGCCATGCTGATACGACGCAATTGTATGCACTGGCACAAAACGATATTGAGGCATGGCAGCAAAGTGTGCAGCTAGCCGGTATGAATATAGTAGCGTTACTGCCAGATTTTTTATTGTTGCCACCGCCAGAAGAGGGCGCAGGTCAGCAAGTGACTCTTTATCAAGATTCGCAGACTATGCTGCTGCGCCAATCATTGCGTCAAGGTATGGCCGTCAGCTATTTACCACTAATGTTTGAGCGTTTCCCGCATTTAAGTGAGGTAATGGTGTTGCCTTCTATTGAGGCAGCTATTGACGTATCGCTTGACTCGCTAGATTCCTCATCGACGCTAGAGTTAGTGGCGCAAACTAAAACGTTGATCGCTGATCATCAGCTATTGCTGACGACCCTGCCTACAGTACCTAAGCCAATTGACAGTCCTGAACGTCACGCGCTTAATTTCTTTATGAAATCTACTGACTCACAACTATCACCATATTTGCGAGTGGCGATGATGGTTGCGCTATCAGCGTTAGTGCTGCAAATAGCAACCGATGGCGTACAGTGGTATAAATATAATGAAGCAACCGCAGCAACCAAGACTGCAATTGCAGCACAATATCAATCTTGGTTCGCCGATGAGCCACTGAGTACGCGCACTAAACTGCAAGTACAGCTGCAACCAAAACTGCGTAGCGATAGCCAAGCGCCTGCATCACATATGGCCGCACTGTCACGCATATCACCATTAATTAAACAGTCCTCATTGCATGCACAGTCACTGGTAATGCAGCCATCAGCGCTCAGTTTTACCTTGATTGCTCCAGATCGCGGTAGTCTTGATAAATTTACGAGCACGCTGGTAGCACAAGGCTTAAATGCCAAACTTGCACAAGTGAATAGTAATGACCAAGGTCAGTTTAGTGGTCAAGTCACTGTCAATGTGGTAGAAAATAATATTGCAGAAAACAGCGACATGGCAAGCAATGCGACAGCGTCGTAACTCATCAAGGTATTGGTAATAAAGGTCAAAACATGAAACGATTACAACGCCGTACCAAACGTAATGCAGCTGTCTCTGCAACCAGTACTAAGGCTCATGTATTGTCAGAGCGTATGAATAATTATCAAAATGTACTAACGACGCGCTGGCAAGCATTACCTTCACGCGATCAACTAGCGCTAGCTATATTGTCTCTATTTTTACTGTTATTTATTGGCGGCTATGGTGGCTATAGCGTTCATCAAGTAGCGAGCGATAGTAAAAACGACTATCAGGAGCAAGTGGCAGATTATTTTTGGTTGCGTGCTCAAGCAGGTAATATTGATAATAAGGTATCAAGTGCGGCTACCACGGTTAATGGAGAGGCTGATATGCCACCTGCCAGTCGTATTAACGCGTTGTTGAGTGGTTCTGGCATTGCAGATGCTCAAGTGGTTGCAGCTGGTGATTTAGTACAATTGAGCTTTACGCATCCGAGCCAAGCAGTGGTCAGTACGGCACTTGGCAAACTTGAACAACAAGGTTGGCAGTTCACGCAATTGTCTATGCAGCAGGATACAACTAACAAATCTATTCAGGTACAGGCGACAGTCGCTTTGTAGAATGCGTCACACAGATGCTTAACTCTCAGTCATTTTTATACCATCGCATTTTGTGCTTAATTTCAAAATAGGGCTTTATCCTTGCTATCATTGAAAAGCCACTCATCTAGCACCATTAAATGTGTATTAGCCAAACACATAACAACCATAAACAATCGCTCGATAGCCAATCCGAGCAGCAGTCACATCACTAAACTGAGTCTACCCATAGCGATTAATGAGCACAAATACGACCTGTAAGGAAAAAATAATATAATGAGTGACAGACTGAGAAACGACACGCAGCGTTCTTTGACTACTTATAATCACATCACTTATTTTCTATATGTGATCAGTTACTTTACGGCAGGTCTACTGTGGATTGTGCCGATTGTCATGAACTATGCCAAACGTCACGATGCTGATGGAACATGGCTGGCCACGCACTTTGATTGGCAGATTAAGACTTTTTGGTACAGTATTGTTTGGTTTGTCATTGGTATTATTATCATTACCTTTGCGTTGGGCGGCTTTGGCGTTAGCGTGTTGGCAGATAGTGGCAACATTGCTATCGGTTCGGTATTGTTGGCAGGGGTGGGTTTACTTATTATGACCTTTACCTTTATCTGGCATTTATATCGTATCATTCGTGGCTGGATTGCGTTGACCGATGGTCGTCCTGTGCCCTAATAGCGATTAATCTGTATTTACTACAGTGCGAATATAGAAATTTACCGCATGAAACTTTGCTCTTATTTCTGTTAAGCTGATATAATCGCTGCGCCTGATTTCATTCGCATTATTCATTCACTTTTTTTCGAGCAGGGTCTGTCATTACTATGTCTTATGCCTTACTTCGTCCTTTTTTGTTTAATCTGGATCCCGAGCACGCCCATGAGATGACGCTGTCTTTATTGGATAAAGCGCACAAAGCGCGTGTGCTAGGCTTGGCATATGGTCAGTCGATGCAACCCACGGATTGCATGGGATTGCAGTTTGCTAATCCCGTTGGTTTGGCGGCAGGGCTGGACAAAAACGGTGACTATATCGATGCACTCGCAGAGCTGGGCTTTGGTTTTATCGAAGTAGGGACAGTGACACCAAGACCGCAAGTAGGCAACGATAAGCCAAGACTGTTCAGAATCAAGCAAGCAGATGCGATTATCAATCGTATGGGCTTTAACAATGAAGGTATCGATTATCTGATCGATAATGTCAAACGCTGCAAGTATAAAGGTAATATCGGTATCAACATTGGTAAAAACGCTGATACGCCAGTAGAGCAAGCTGCCGATGATTATGTCTATTGTTTAGAGCGCGCCTATCCGCATGCCTCATATATCACGGTCAATATCTCATCGCCGAATACTAAGAATTTACGTGATTTGCAAAGCGGCGAGGCCCTAACTCGTTTGATGGACACCATCAAGAACCGTCACAGTCAACTGGCCAATGAATATGGTTTTTATGTGCCACTGGTGCTGAAAGTTGCTCCTGATTTAGAGCCTCTGCAAGTGGATTATATCTCACAGCAGCTAATAGATTTTGAGATTGATGGTTTGATTGCGACCAATACAACACTAAGCCGCATAGGTGTCGAAGACTTGCGTGATGGCGACCAAATGGGCGGCTTATCTGGTCGTCCTGTGAGTCATATTAGTACCCAGATTTTGCAACAATTCTCTGATCAGTTAGATGGTAAAGTCGCTTTGATAGGCGTGGGTGGTATCGATAGTGGTGCCAAAGCCGTCAAAAAAATCGAAGCAGGCGCAGACATGGTACAGCTCTATACGGGGCTTATTTATCGTGGTCCTGGACTGGTGCAGTCTTGCATTCAGGCAATCGGTGGCTATTACGATGCCATGGAAAGTTAATCCACTAAATAAGGTAATAAGGCGTAAAGCATGAGTGGTTTAGATATTGTGATTGCTATTGTTGTCTTGATTGGCTTATGGCGCGGCTTTCAAGTAGGACTGATTAAAACAGCAATAGGCTTGGTAGGTTGGTTTATCGCCCTTATCGCTGCTACTAGGCTGGCAGGAGTAGTGTCGCCCCAATTAACGGGTATCGTACAAAATCCTGTACTACAGATGGCAATGGCCTTTTTATTGGTAGTGATTGCCATATTGGCAATCATGCATCTGATAGCGTTTGTATTCTCAGGCGTGCTCAAAACCTTACGTTTGGGCGTCTTGGACAAAATGGCAGGCGGCGTACTGGGTGCTGCCAAAAACGTACTAATGGTCTTGGTTGTATTGAGCGTCAGTGCGCCATTGCTAGTGCAGATGCCGCAGTGGCAAACCTCCGTACTAGCGCCAGAGCTAATGCCATATGCACCGATGGGCAAGGCGTTGGTATCAGATATATTAGGCATGGCTTGGGATCAGGTCAATCAGTCGTAATTGTTTAATTGCCTATTATTTTATCTGACTGTCTATTATTTTACTTCTTTTTATACTTCTAAATGTTTGCACGTGTCATTGATAATCAAACATAGATTATCGAAAAATCTCGTTAAGTTTCTTACAATATCATCAGGTTAGCGGCGTGCGACAGTGAGTGATTTTAGCAATATACTGTCGTTAAGTTTGCCGTTATTGTCGTACTAATGTATGAGTCAAAATAGGATATAGCTATTATGTGTGGAGTCATTGGAGTTGCAGCTCACGAACCAGTCAATCAGATTCTTTATGACGGTTTGACGATGCTACAGCATCGCGGGCAAGATGCAGCAGGTATTGTCACTTTGCAAGATGGGCGACTCTATCTACGTAAAGAAAATGGCATGGTACGTGACGTATTTATGAATCGTCATATGATGAAACTGGTTGGTAAGTTTGGTATCGGTCACGTTCGTTACCCGACAGCTGGTACTTCTAGCAGTGCTGAAGCGCAGCCATTTTATGTCAACTCACCATATGGTATTACCCTTGCGCATAATGGTAACTTGACCAATGCTGAGAGTTTGGCCAAATCTTTGTACATCGAAGATCGCCGCCACCTTAATACTGACTCAGATTCTGAAGTACTGTTAAATGTACTGGCACATGAGATGCAGAATCTAGGCAAAACACATCCAACGGCTGATGATATCTTTGAAGCAGTAAAAGCCGTCTATAAACGCTGTGAAGGCGCTTATGGCGTTGTCGCTCTGATCACTGGTCATGGCTTACTTGCATTCCGTGATCCAAACGGTATCCGTCCACTTATCTTTGGTAAGCGTATGGCACCGAATGGCGGCACTGAGTATATGGTTGCCTCTGAATCAGTTGCATTGACAGGTTCTGGCTTCACTATCGTTCGTGATGTAAAACCAGGCGAAGCAATTTTCATTGATTTGAACCATAAGCTGCATACGCATCAGTGCGTAGAGCAAAAAGAATACACGCCTTGTATCTTTGAATATGTTTACTTTGCTCGTCCAGATTCGATTATGGACAATATCTCAGTTTATAAATCACGCCTACGTATGGGTGAAAAACTGGCAGATAAAATCCTTGCTGAATGGGGTGAAGATCATGATATCGACGTTGTCATTCCAATTCCAGATACCTCACGTACTTCAGCGATGGAGCTGGCACTAAAAATGAATGTCAAGTACCGTGAAGGGTTTATGAAAAACCGCTACATCGGTCGTACGTTTATTATGCCAGGTCAGCAGCAACGCAAAAAATCAGTTCGCCAGAAACTAAGTGCTGTGCCGCTAGAGTTCAAAGGCAAAAACGTGCTGTTGGTTGATGATTCTATCGTTCGTGGTACGACCTGTCATGAAATCATTCAAATGGCACGAGATGCTGGTGCTAATAAAGTGTTTTTTGCCAGTGCTGCGCCACCAGTGAAATTTCCAAACGTATACGGCATTGATATGCCCGTACGTAGCGAGCTTATTGCCTCAGGCAATAGCGTTGAAGAAGTACGTGATATCATCGGCGCAGATCGTTTGATTTTCCAAGATTTGGATGATTTGATTGACGCAGTAAAAGACACCAAACACAGCCGAGTGGAAGGTTTTGATTGTGCGGTATTTAACGGCTGCTACATCACTGGTCAGATCAATGAAGCGTATCTTGATCACCTGCAAGAGCAGCGTAACGATACTGCCAAAACGGGTAAAAAAGGCGTACAAATAGTGGCTGATACCCCAGTTGATATGATGGGCGTAGAAGAGCTTTAAGTCGTACTAAAGCCATTGTTTTCAGATAACAAAAAGCTAGATTCTATTTAGAATCTAGCTTTTTTATGTTTAAAATATCGCTAAGGGTACTGACGTTTATATAAGTGGGCGGAATTTTTAGCCTAAAAAACTGCTAAATAACCAAAACAGACCATTGATTGCTGCGATACCGACAACCATACTGACCAAAAGCTGACGGCTGATATGATAAATAAACAATACCAAAATAAGTGCGCCGATTTGTGCCATTAATAGATGTAATTCAGTGTCGCTTAAAGCAACAGTCGTCGATATGTCTTGATAAGAGAGGCTAGTTAAAATTAACAGTACCATCACTGATAATGGCAAACTCTCATTTAATCGGTGTAGCCAAGGTGTATCGAGTAGCTTTCTAGGTATCAGTGCGGGTAGCGCACGAGTGATAAAGGTCACTGCTGCCATGGCAAGCGTAGCAAAAATAAGATAACTACTGGTCATAAGAGTCTCCCGTCTTTTGACGCTCTATCCAAAACCCACGTACCAAAATCATAAACATGCAGATAGTGATGGCTACTAGTAGCAACCAGTCACTGGTAAATAGCGAAGCAATGATTAAGCCAAGCATGGCAATACCAATCGGGAAGTAGCGTTTGATACTTTGAAATTGCTCATAAGCCAGAATTGCAAACAGACAAACCAACGCAAAATCTAAATTTGGCACCAAGTCACTGAGCGTACTGCCAATCAATACGCCAACCGTACTCGCCAGTACCCACCAGCTTTGGTTAAATAGGCTGATAGGAAGTATCAGGGCTCGTCGCGACTCATTTGGCAAGCTTGTCATGATCGAAAAAGTCTCGTCGGTCAACGCAAACAAACAATACGTCTTGGCCAGCTTGTTTTTTGGTAAATACTGTAATAACGGCATACCATAGAATACATGACGTAGATTAATCGCAGCAATATTGGTGGCGATATTGCCAATCGGTAGGCCAGCGCTCAGCATTGGCAGACAAGCATACTGAGCTGCACCAGCATAGAGAACGATACTGAGCATAATCGTTGCCCATATCGGGATACCTGCTACCTGTGCGAGTACACCAAAGGCAATACCTGCAGGCAGATATCCCATAGCAACTGGCAAGCTTTTCTTAAAGCCCTCAGCCCAGTGGTAACGGTTTTCATGTTGATGACTTAGTTCATTTGAATGAGTATTCACACGACATCCTAAATTTTTCTTATGATATTTTTATAAATCTATCGATATAAAAATTATTGATTCAAACGGTATTGCTGCAAAATTAAAAAGCAAAAAAGGAGCTTAATAAAGATGCTCTATCGAAAATTGATAGAGCAAACACGATATAAAATTAACTAAGCTTCAGGTTGTAGTTTTTCATAACTGCCAGTCTGATTGGCACGGTACAAAAACCCACCTAGAATGACTAGTCTCAATAATAATAGACACCACACGCTAAGCCAAATACCTGTCATATCCCATTGCTGATAGAGCAACCAGCTCAAAGGGAAGAAAATAGCAGCCAGTACCAGCGCCGCATTACGAATCACGCTACCAGCCGTTAAACCAAAAAATATCCCATCTAGCCAATAGGCACCAACGCCTACAAGAGGCAATAATACGGCATATAAATGGTAGTCATAGGCGAGGGCAAACACTGACTCAATGTTAGTCATCAATCCTAAATACGTAGGCATCGAAAGCCACCAAATGACGCTCAACATGATAGCAAGACCATAACTAACTACGCCTGTACGCTTCACAATAATACAAAAACGTGGCCAATCGCGACGTCCTGCAGCTTGTCCACTCAATGTTTCAGCAGAGACGGCGACGCCATCTAAAGCGAAGGCAGATATGCTTAATACTTGCAATAAAATAGCATTGGCAGCCAGTATGACGTCACCGCTTTGGGCAGATAGTCGAGTAATCCAAGCAAAGCTCAGCGTTAAAATAAGAGTACGTACAAAAATATCTTTGTTTAAAGAAAATAGCCTAAGCATCTTTTCTTTCGTAAAATACTGACGATCCGCTTTGAATAATACAGGCCACGATATTTTTAAATGTTTGAGGCTCAACCATAATGCCATCAGTATTCCAAACCAAAATGCAATAGTCGTTCCTAGTGCGACACCAGCTAATCCCATCTGCATTGCAAATACAAAAAACAGAGTCAGTACGATATTAAGTACAGCAATAAAGCCCTGCTGATAAAGCATATAACGTGTCTTACCTTGTCCTGCAAACCAACCAATAAATGCAAAATTCATCAGCTCCGCGATCACGCCCCAAAAGCGTACGTCTAAGTAGGTTTTTGCTGCGCGTCCACTTTCAGGATTGGCTGACAGTGCTTTTAAGCCAAAATCAATCAGCCATGGTTTTGCGAGTAGCAATATTGCTCCAATAACAAACGCCAATAGTAACGCGCGTTGTAAGATAGACAGCAAAGGCATGGGCACTGATAAGGTTGGTGTATTGCTAGTATTATTAGCCAGTTGTCCCAATGCCTGCGCAGCAAGTCCAGATGATGCATACTGCAAAAAGTTAAAGCTAACAAGCAATAGCGATAGCAGCTGTATGGCCAAACCCATGCCAGCAAGTTTCGCTGTGTCATTCATATTGCCGACAATGGCCGTATCAATAACGCTCTGCAATGGCATAGCCAAATTGGCGAGTAGCACAGGCAATGCAATCGCGACAATACGCTTATAGCTTGTGTCAATAGGTGGCATCGCTTGAGAAGTTGCGGAATTAGCTGACATGTGTAACTCGTTTATGCGTGAACGATAAAGAGGTGTATTCGTTAAATGATAATAAAACTGTAAGGCAGGACATTTAATATAAGAGACAAAATAGCTATAAAGACAAAAGCACCTAGACTCATTATTCATGAGTCAGGTGCTCTTATTTAAACGTTGTAGCTGTACAATCAGTAATTATATAAAGTGTCATAACACGCTAGTTCAACGTATCAATCCATCTAATATACCTTACTAGACGTTGTCTTGCTCAAACATTTTTGGATCGTTGAAAGTAACGATTTCTTCTTCAAACTCTGGTTTTACTTTTACGATAAAGTCATCACGCGATAGACCCATGCGCAGCGGAATCGAGCTGGCGATATAAGTCGATGAGTAAGTACCCGCAAGCAAACCAATAAACAGAGCTACTGAGAACCAGTATAATCCATCACCGCCCAAGAATAGCATAGCTAGTACGACCAATAGAACAGTTGAGATGGTCATAATCGTGCGTCGTAGCGTCTCGGTCAATGACAAATCAATCGTCTGTTCAGGCGTAATTCCGCGAACACGGCGGAAGTTTTCACGGATACGGTCATAGACAACGATGGTATCGTTCAATGAATAACCAATCAACGCCAATACCGCAGCCAATACCGTTAAGTCAAATGGGAAGCCGAATAGTGCAAATACACCAATGGTTACGACGGCATCATGGAACAGTGACAGTACAGCACCTAAAGACAGTTTGAACTGGAAGCGTAGGGCAACATAGCCAAGCATACATACCAGTGCCAATACCAATGCCATGACTGAGTTTAAATAAACCTCATTACCAACTTGGCTACCAATGATGTTAACGTTGCTAATCGTAGCGGTGTTGCTAGGTAGTGCCAATGCTTGCGTCAGATTTGCGCTTAGCCCATCGACGTTATCAGACTGAGGCGGTAGACGTACCAATAGCTCTTCACGAGTACCTAGATACTGTACAACCGCATCATCGAAGCCATTGTCTGCTAGTGCTTGTACAACAGCAACTTGCTCAACAGGCTGCTCATAGCGCACATCAGCAGAGACACCACCAGTAAAGTCTAGTCCTAAGTTCAGACCATTTACCGCGATAGCAATGATACTACCGATCACCATAAATAAAGACAGTAGTGCCATCGGCTTTTCTATCTTCATAAATGGAATGATACGCTGGTTACCAACCGCTTTGATGCCACCTTCAGCAACAGCTGCGGCATCATCAGCGGCGTCACCTGATATTACGTCAGAATCAACAGCGGTAGACAGTGCTTGACTGTCTTCGGCATTTTGACCTTTACCACCGCGACGACTAGAGCTTTTACCTGACTTTGCGGTAGTAGGGTTATTGGTTTTAGTATTGCTACCTTTACCATCACGACGCGGTTTGTTACGGCGACGCGTACTTGCATTGGTCGTGTCACCGTTTGAGCCATTTCGATCAGGATTATTCTGCTGTTCTAAAGGGTTGTTATTATCGATCGCCATAATATTCTCCTAACCGATGCTCAGACTTTTGATGGATTTACGCTTACCATAAGCAATTTGTACCAGTGCACGTGTCACCAAAATAGCGGTGAATAGCGAGCTGACAATACCAATAGCTAGCGTAATCGCAAAGCCTTTAATCGGACCAGTACCAATCGCAAATAGGATAAACGCGACCAATAAGGTTGTAATGTTGGCATCAAAAATACTGCTAAATGCGCGATCGAAACCTGCCACAATGGCTGATTTTGGCCGTACGCCATTGGCAATCTCTTCTCGTATTCGCTCAAAGATCAGCACGTTGGCATCAACTGCCATACCAATGGTCAAAACGATACCTGCGATACCCGGTAGGGTAAGTGATGAACCCAAAATTGACATAATCGCAATGATAATAATAACGTTAACGGCTAGCGCAACGTTGGCAATCACACCGAACAGACGATAGAAGATAATCATAAACGCGAAGACTAATAGATAGCCGACTTGCGTAGAGAACAATCCTTTATCAATGTTTTCTTGACCGAGTGATGGACCAATAGTGCGCTCTTCTACGAAATACATCGGTGCAGCAAGTGCGCCCGAGCGTAGCAATAGCGCAAGCTCAGCTGCTTCAGCACTACTATCTAAACCAGTAATACGGAATGATGAACCCAATACCGCTTGAATGTTGGCGCGGTTGATGACTTTGGTTTCAGCATAAGGTGTGCGTACTTCAGTCGTCTCACCAGTCGCTGGATCTTCTTCGTAAGTGATTCTTTGTTTGTTTTCTATGAACAATACAGCCATCTGTTGGCCAACAGCTGTACGTGTGGCGTTCTGCATAAGCTTACCGCCAGCACTGTCCAAGGTAATACTTACTTCAGGTAGACCGCTTTCATCCAAGCCAGTTTGCGCGTTGGTTACTTTGTCCCCGGTGACAATCGCTTGACGATCTAACAATACAGGAGGACCATCGAGTGTTTCGAATGGGAATGCCTCTGTACCTGCTGGAGGTATGCCGCCAGTATAGGTATCGGCGTCTTCTGCCACCATACGGAACTCAAGGTTTGCAGTACGACCAAGCACACGTTTTGCTTCAGCAGTATCTTGTACACCAGGTAGCTCAACGACGATACGGCTAGCACCTTGCGACTGTACCAAAGCTTCGGTAACACCCAACTCAGCAATACGGTTACGTAAAGTCGTTAAGTTCTGGTTGACCGCGTAGCTATTGATTTCGTCAAGTGTCGCATCGTTATACGATAAAACCAATGCAGGACCTTGATCATCAATAGAAGACTGCAAGTTAAACGTATTGCTCATTGAGCCTTGTAATACGTTTTGGGCACGGTTACGAGTATCAGTATCAGCAAAATGCAATACCACGCCGCGATCTTCGGTCTTGATACCTTTAATTGCTACTCGCTCAGCACGTAGCTCACGTCGCATATCACGACTGGCGCTGGTCAAACGCTGTTCAAGCGCTTTGTCCATATCGACTTCGAGTACAAAGCGTACACCACCACGTAAATCGAGACCAAGCTTCATCGGTCTTGCACCGATATCGCGTAGCCACTGCGGGGTAGTCTGTGCTAGGTTAAGGGCAACGACATAGTCTTCGCCCAAGTTTTGACGTAGCACTTCTTGCGCCTTTAGCTGGTCGACTGGGTTGTTGAGGCGTACCAGCGCGCTGTTGCCCTCAAACGTACCATCGTGGTTATCTAGACCTGCCTCTTCGAGTAAGCTTTGAGACTCGGTTAAGATGCCTTCAGATAGCTGAGTTCCTGCGGCTGCGCTCGTAATCTGCACAGCAGGTTCGTCAGGATAAAGGTTGGGGGCAGCATATAGACCGGCAATGAGTAGCACGACGGCAATTAGTAAGTATTTCCAAGCGGGATATTGCATAATCACTTCTTTAAGTTGATAAACGACTGGCGACGTAGGCCACAAGTTAGCAGATGGGAAGTTAGCGATAGCAACGGTCGAGTGCTATGTTCAGCAGCCGTCATCATGCACCATTGCGATCATCCGCGATGATAGTAACGCATAAAACAGTAAAGCAAATAATACAGATGTCTGTTTATCTGGTCACCAAAAACCATATGGCTGACTTGGATAAAGATAGGACATCTAAACGGTAAGCCTAATTTATATAGCAATTTTACCTTACTGTGTTAATAGCGAAAAATGACCGTAAATCATATACGGTCATTTTTTAGTCATTACATTCGTTAATGTGACGACTATTGAGTATTCACTAATAAAAACCAGTGAACATTCTAATTAGACGCTTTCGATCGTGCCAGCAGGCAATACTGAAATAACAGAAGCACGTTGTACTTTCACGTCAGTATTGTTGTTTAGGCTCACAACGGCATAATCGCCTTCGATTGCTTTGATACGACCCATTAAGCCACCAGCAAAAATGATTTCACTACCAACGGTCAATGCGTTAACCATGGCACGGTGCTCTTTGGTACGCTTAGACTGCGGGCGAATGACCAAGAAGTAAAAAATCGCAAAAAACGCAACAGGCAGTAAAATCTGACCGAATAGACCTGCAGCACCTGCAGTCTCTGGTGCAGCATGGGCAGCTTGAATAAATAAGCTCATAATATCTCTCAGTAAGTCATAGACAATAATAAAATTAGACGCATAGTAACAAAAAATCCCAGACTTGGTAACTGTTAATCATAGGCTGAGCGTGTTTTTCTTAGCGTAAGGCATACTATCAGCCAATGGGTAGGACAACAATGTTTTTACTATATTCAGATAATCTATATAAAGCCTCAGGCTAAATAGCTGTCATGAATTGGCTAGTAGAGACCATCCCGAATTCTGTGTAACTGCCGTTTAGATTAAATGCTTGCTGATACGGTCATCAAACATAATCATAAAACGATTCAGAGCAGACGTCCAGTTACGGATTGGCATCGACCACTTTTTGGA